>DATBAT010000188.1:0-17427 GCA_036271375.1 Terriglobales bacterium | reverse complement strand
GCCTGGACCGATCACCGCATTCGCCAGCAATATTCCGAACCGATGGTTTCGTTTGATTCGGCGACGCAACCGGAGCTGGTAACGTTTCTGGGAGAAAAAGCCGATCCCCGGGACTTGGGTCTCGCCTACTACGACTTGGTGGCCGCCGGAAACACCGGCGAAGCGGCGCGCGCGTGGACGCTGCTTTTGGCGGCGCGGAAGGCCCATCCGCTGGATTTACCGGTGCTGACGGCGCTCGGCTACCTGGCGCAAATGCGAGGGAACACCACGGAAGCAATTGACGCCTATCGCGACGCACTGAAGGTTGATCCAGTGGACTTCACCGCAACCAACAACCTTGCCATCCTGCTGGCGAGAGCGGGTCAATTACTGGAAGCGGAGGTGTTATGGAAAAAGACTTATGCACTTAATGAAGCCACCGACGAACCGGGAATCAACCTGGCGAATGTCGAGTGCATGCTGGGGAACAAGGATGCGGCTTCGGCCACCCTCAAACGGGTCTTGTTTTACAGCCCTGATCGCAAAGCAGCGCGGCAGAAACTTCAAGCCATCGAGTCGGGAAAGGAAACCTGCCCGAAAAATTAATTATTTCCCGCCGATATATTTATCGAACCAATCAGCGAAGGCGTCGACGTCCTCTTTCGACTTCCAGAAATCTCCCCAGCCGTGGCCTTTGCCCTTGCGCACAATCAATTTTACCGGCGGTGCGCCGACCTCTTTCGCCTTGGCAACGAAGCTTTCGGATTGCTGTAGCGGTACCACCACATCGGCGTCTCCATGAATGATTAGAGTCGGCGGCAATTTAGCGGTGACGTAATAGATTGGCGAAATCATTTTTCCGACAACCTGCCGGCCGATATCGGTGTCGGACAGCGAACCAAATGCAGCGAACAACGGCGATAGCGGGCCACGGCCTACGCCATCGACTCCTGGCCCACCCCAGTTCACAAAATCTGTCGGCGGGAAGAAACACGCCACGGCCTGAACCGCGCTGCTCTCTTTGTCTACCGGATCGTCGTTGGCGACCGCCGCCGGGCCGCCCTGAGTGGCGATCATCAGCGCAAGATGTCCTCCGGAGCTAGAGCCGAGAACGCCCAGGCGATTTGGGTCAACGCCATAATCCGCCGCGTTGTGGCGGATGAAACGCACCGCGCGCTGTACATCGAGAATGATGTCGGGCACGTTGAAGCGGGGCATGGAGCTATGCACTACCGCAAACACCGTGTAGCCGCGCAGAAGATAGGGGAAATAATTTTCCGGCGTCACATGCACCATGCTGGTGTCGTCGTGGCTCGAGGCCCATCCGCCGCTCACGAGAAAGATCACTCCGGCGCCATTCTTCTTAGCGGGCTCGAACACGTCGAGTGTCAACACCATTCCCGCCTTGCGGCCGTAGATTACGTCAGTCGTGCGCTTCACCGCTTCGCCTTTGGGATCCTGGCCGAACGCCATGAGCGTAGAAAAACTTGCCACCAGCAACACGAGGAATCTGGCAAGTGAAAAGGAAGAGGGTAAAAGGCATCTTGTAATCATGGCCAATCATTCTTTACCACTTTCGGGTGAAAGATCGTTCTTCTACCTGCCAATGTTCAATAGGCTGAAAACTTTCTGCTTTTGGGGCAGTTCCTAAAGAACAAAGCGTCGTGACGGGCGGTTGAATCGGCTACTCTAGCCCCGGACTTTTGTTGGGCAGGGGGATCGATGTTGCTAGTTCGTTTGCTGGGAGTAGTTGCGTTAATAGTGGCGTGCTCTCTACTGAGTTCCGCACAGATACCGGAGGCCGTCCGTTCCGCAGTTCTGGTGAACCACGCTTACGACGTGAACTCGAACATTGTCTATAAAGCTGCCAATAATGTTGAACTTAAACTCGATGTTTATCATTCACGCGAGGCGAAAGGACCGACGCCCGTGGTGATGATGATTCACGGCGGGGGATGGATCGTCAGCAACAAAGACGACTACATGCTCACCGCTGGGCCCTACCTGGCCATGGGATTTTCGGTGGTCAACGTGGAATACCGCCTGGGAAAAGTCTCGCCCGCGCCCGCGGCGGTGGACGACTGCTTGTGCGCGTTGCGCTGGATTGGTGCTCACGCAAAAGACTACAACTTCGATCTCACCAAACTGATCATCACCGGACCTTCGGCGGGTGGTCACCTGGCGCTTACCACCGGAATGATTCCCGCGTCGACGGGCTTTGGAAACGATTGCGCGAACATCGCTCCGCCCAACGAACCGCTGCCGAAAGTTGCGGCCATCATCAACCTGTTCGGAATTACCGACGTCGCAGATTTATTGCAAGGCCCCAATTTACGCACCTATGCGGTGACCTGGCTGGGCAGCCAATCTGGACGCGAAGAAATGGCCAAGCGTCTGTCCCCGCTCACTTATGTGCGCATGGGCGTCCCTCCCGTGCTCACTATTCACGGCGACGCCGACCCTACAGTTCCCTATTCGCATGCCGTTCGTTTGCATGAAGCGTTGCAAAAAGCTGGAGTGCGGAATCAGTTGCTCACGATTCCCGGAGCAGGCCATGGTGGGTTCACGGCGGAGCAGGATGTGCTCGCCTTCGAAACGACGATCAAATTTCTGGAAAGTCTTGGCATTCGGGCGGTCAATTAGTCCATGAGCAAAGCGCCCAACCATTACTACAAATGGGTCGTGGTTGGCGTGGTGTGGCTAATTGCCGGCCTCAATTACACCGACCGCATGACCATCTTCTCGGTGTTGCCGGTGTTGAAGCGCGAGATGGGATTTTCAGATATCGCGCTGGCTTTGCTGGGTTCGACGTTCCTATGGAGCTACGCGATCTGCTCGCCGATAGGCGGTTATCTTGGCGACCGCCTATCGCGACGGCGCGTGATTCTTGGCAGCTTGCTGATTTTTAGCCTGGTTACATTTGCCACGGGCCTGGCGCGCACCGCCAACCAAATGATCTTTCTGCGTTGCCTGTTGGGCCTTTCGGAAGCAGTTTTTCTACCTCCTGCCTTGGCCTATATCGCCAGTTTTCATGACAACCGCACGCGCTCGCTGGCGAACAGTATCGCGCTCACCGGGCTCACCGCGGGTACAGGGTTCGGAAGTTGGTATGGCGGGTTCATGTCGGACCATTATTCCTGGCGGATGGGGTTCTTTCTGCTCGGGATTGTTGGCATAGTGGTCGCAGGAACTTCTCTGGTGATATTGCGAAAAGACACCGTCGCCATTTCCGAGGGGAACGTCGGCAACTCCGAACCGTTTGTACAGAAAGTTTCCGGCGTACTGAATACTGCTACCGCACGGTCGTTAATTTTTCTGGCGTTCGCGCTTTCGCTCACCAGTTGGCCGACGCATTCCTGGCTCCCGATGTACTTGTTCGAGAAATTTAGTCTCACGCTCACCCGCGCCGGTTCCACCATTACCTTGTATGCCGCCCTGCCGGCGCTTGTTGGCGGAATCGTTGGTGGAATTCTGGCCGACCGCTGGTCGGCGCATGACGTTCGCGGCAGGATGGCAGTGCAGGTCATTGGCTTCGCCGTGATGGCCCCGGCAATGCTGGCCATTGGTTTCATGGGCTCGGCACACACGGTCGCCGCCGATTTGCTGATTTATTCCGTCGCGCGAGGCATGCTGGAATGCAACTCGATGCCGATATTCTGTTCGGTAATTCCGTCGTACCGATGGTCGATGGCCTACGGCATCTATAACTTCGCAGGAACGCTGGCAGGCAGTCTGGGAATATTCTTTATCGGGATGCAGAAATCCACTTGGGGGATCGGCTACACCCTTTCGGCGATGTCAGTCTTGTTGTTCATTGCTCTGGTGGTCATCGCATTCACCATGTTCCGTAATTTGGGCGCGGACGTCCAGCGTCAACGGGAATCGCCCGGGCTCGAACCTTCTCCCCAAGGCGCGCTGTAGCTGGCAGACGCATCCAACTTCTAGCTGCTATCGTTTCCTTAAGAATGGCGAACATTTTCAAAACGATTTTGTTAGGGATGTTTATCCCTTTGACTATCGTCGCTCAGACTGCTGCGCCGATGCCGGGTAAGTTCGTAGACGTCACCGAATCCTCTGGGGTGCGCTTCAACTACCTCGCTTCCCACGGCGACAAAAAGTATTTGATCGAGACCATGGGCGCAGGCGTAGCGTTGTTCGACTACGACAACGACGGGCGATTGGATATTTTCCTGATAAACGGCGCGCCACTCGGCCCAACCATGGCGCAGGACGCAATTCCGCAAAAGACCGGTCCGGAATATTGGAACCGGCTTTTTCATCAGAAATCCGATGGCACATTTGAAGACGTCACCGAAAAGGCTGGACTGAAAGGATTCGGATACGGGATGGGCGTCGCCGTCGCAGACTACGACAACGATGGTTATGAAGATCTTTATGTCACGGCATACGGCGGCAACAAGCTTTACCACAACAACGGCAACGGAACTTTTAGCGACGTAACTGACAAATCCGGTGTTGCCGGAAGTGGTTGGTCGACCAGCGCGGCGTGGGTAGATCTTGATAATGACGGGCTGCTCGATCTGGTTGTGCTGCGCTACCTGAAGTGGAATTTCAACGACATCTTCTGCGGAGAACATCGCGAAGGATACCGGGCATACTGCCATCCCGATTTATTTCCGGCTATCGCGCCGTTGGTCTATCACAACGACGGCAACGGCCACTTCACTGATATCACAAATAAATCTGGCCTGGGGAAACCCGCGAAGGGCTTGGGAATTGGCGTCGCCGACTACGATCGCGACGGCTACATCGATCTCTTCATCGCGAACGATTCCATGCCGGAATTTCTTTATCACAACAAAAAAGACGGCACCTTCGAAGAGGTTGGACTGATATCGGAAGTGGCAGTCGATGGCGACGGCCACACTTACGCGGGCATGGGGATTGATTTTGCCGACTACGACAATGACGGACTGCCCGACATTGTCGTGACTGACCTGGCGAACCAGAAATACGCCCTATATCAAAACCGGGGCAAGGGAGATTTTAACTATGCCACCCACTCCTCTGGATTGGGGAGAATCACACAGTTGCATTCCGGTTGGGGCGCTAAGTTTTTTGACTATGACAACGACGGGCTGAAAGACTTGCTGATCGCCCAGGGACACGACCTCGACACGGTTGAGTTGCAATATCCGCAATTGCGTTATCGCGAACCCATGCTGTTACTACGCAACATCGGACAGAAGTTCGTCGATGTCTCGGCGGAGTCAGGAAACGTCTTTCAACAGTCATGGGTTGGCCGTGGGTTGGCCATCGGCGACATCGACAACGATGGAAAGATCGACGCAATCGTCACCACCAATGATGGACCGCCACATATTTTGCACAACGAGACCGCGACTCAAAACCACTGGCTGACATTGAAGCTGATCGGACACAAGAGCAATCGCGATGCGATTGGCGCGGAAGTTGAAGTCGTGACCGACAAAGCCAAGCAGATGGCTATCGTCACCACTGCCGGAAGCTATCTCTCATCCAGCGACAAACGGGTACATTTCGGATTGGGTGACAACAAGACGGCACAAATCAATATTCGCTGGCCTAGCGGCATTCTTCAAACCGTGCGTGACGTGGCCGTCGACAAAGAACTGCAAGTGGATGAACCTGCCGCCAGCGACCGTAAACCATGAATTCCCGGGCTCTCATTTTCTGCGTAGTCTTCGCGAGTCAACTGGTCTGGGCCCAGGCTCCTGACGCCGGTGAAGCCACCGGCCCGGCACATGCGGCGGTGAAAGACGCGCAGCAACGTCCGATTACGGCTGGTGGTTTTGTTGACGGTGCCCCGGTCATCTTCGAAGACATCACCCACAAATCCGGGCTCGACAAATTCCATCAAGTCTCGGGTACGGCGGAAAAAACTACTATCATCGAGTCTCCGGGTTCGGGAGTCGCGCTGCTCGACTACGACCACGACGGCTGGCTCGACATCTATCTGCTGAACGGCTCTACCGTCGCGGCATGGAAGGGACAATCTCCGCCGCCGCGCGCCATGTTGTTCCACAACAATCACGACGGAACTTTCACCGACGTGACTGAAAAAGCGGGCGTAGCCAATGAACGCTGGGGATTTGGCGTCGCTGTCGCCGACTACGACAACGATGGATGGCCCGACATGTACGTAGCTAACTACGGAAAGAACCGTCTGTATCACAACAACCATGACGGAACATTTACCGATGTAGCTGAAAAGGCCGGCGTAACTTTAGGCGGCTGGTCGGCGGGACCAACCTGGGGAGACTACGATCACGACGGGAAACTGGATCTATTTGTTCCCGGCTACGTGAAGTTTGACCTAGACCATCCTCCACACGAAGGAAAAAACGGTGAGCCAATCACGCTTTGCCATTTCCGTGAATTGAGCGTGTTCTGCGGCCCGCGGGGGCTTCCCGGGGAGCCCGACCACCTCTTTCACAACAACGGCGACGGAACGTTCACCGATGTTAGCGCCAAGGCCGGCGTCTCTGATCCGCGTAACCTGTATGGCTTCGCATCCGTCTTTGTCGACATCGACGACGATGGCTGGCTCGACTTGGCAGTCGCCAATGATTCTGTCCCGAACTATCTCTACCGAAATCGTCACGACGGAACGTTCGAGGACATCGGCCTCGCCTCAGGATTTGCCCTTGCCGACGATGGCCACGAGCAGGCATCCATGGGTATAGCGGTTGGCGACTACAACCGCGACGGCAAGATCGATTTCTACGTGACGGCTTTTTCCGACGACTACAACGCGCTCTACAAGAACGAAGGCGGCGGGAATTTCTCCGAGCTCGCTTACCGCGCGGGACTGGGATATCCGACGATTCCTTTCCTCGCCTGGGGAACCGGGTTTCTCGATTTCGACAACGACGGATTGCCCGACTTGTTCGTGGCCAATGGGCACGTCTATCCTGCGGTCGACAAGACCGACTGGGGCACGACCTTCGCGCAGCGCCCGCAACTGTTTCGCAATCTAAATGGAAGCAAATTCGAGGAAGTGCCCGCCGCAACCGGCAGCGGGCTAGCCGACGTTCTCACGGCGCGGGGGGCCGCTTTCGGCGACCTGTTCAACGATGGGCACATTGACGTCGTCGTCAATAATCTCGATTCCACACCGACACTCCTGAGAAATGTGGTGGACAATAAGAATCATTGGATCGGCATCAACCTCATCGGTGGCCCGAAAGGCCCGCGCGACGCCATCGGAGCCAAGGTCTTCGTGTCAGCCGGCGGAGTACGTCAGAGAGTCGATATATTCAGCGGCGGCAGCTACGGATCAAGTTCAGATTTTCGCGCGCACTTTGGACTCGGAGCCGCCACCAAAATCGATGCGATTGAAATCGACTGGCCGAGCGGCACGAAGGAAAAGTTTGTGCCCACTGCCATCGATCAGATTCTGACCGTCGAAGAAGGCAAGAGCAGTAAGTAAATAGTTGCGCAAATCGCAGTGACGGTTCAGTCTATTGAACTGCGTTGACACTTCTTCAACCCGCAATCTAAAAACAGGGAGCCATGGCGCCACATCGTCCTCCGTCCCCGCTGGGTATCGGCAGGAACTTACTCCGCAGTCCGAGTCAAGCGGACCGGACTCTCAATCGACGTGGGTTTCTAGCGGGATTGGCTGGGACGTGTGGCGCACTGGCGTTTTCAGGTTGCGGCAAGCTAAAGTCAGATTCTTTTCGCCGCCGCATCGGAATTTCCATTCCCTATGAGGCGGAAATTCTTAACGAGTTCTACGCCGACATGAAGCGCGAAGCCGATCGAAGTGACATCCAACTCGTGCTTGTCGATGCGCAAGGCGATTTCCTGAAGCAGACCATCGACATTGAGTTGTTCATTGCGCAGGGATTCGGTGGCGTGTTCATGTTCGTTCTGCCTGAAGGCATGGAGCACATTGTTGCCCATGCCCACGAAAAGGGAGTCTGCGTTTTCAATCACAGTGCCTCCCCCATCACCGGCTGTACCCAGAATATCGTCCTCGACCAACGTGTCGCCGGGTACCAGGTTGGAAGCTTCGCGGCAAAGTGGATCAACGAAAAGCTGGGAGGAAAGGCCGAAGTGGGATTGCTGACCAACCTCACTGACCCCGAGCTAGTGGTAAGAAGCCAGGGGTTGAAGGACGGCGTGCAAAAGAATTGCCCGGGAGCGGTGATCGTAGGAGAGGTGGAGGCGAACACGGTGGATCGAGGAGCATCCGCCGCGGCGAATTTGTTACAAGCGCATCCCAATATCGCGGTGCTGTTGGCGTTTGGCGATGATCCTGGTGTGGGCGCTTACACCGCGGCGACCGAGGCTGGAAGAAAAGACCGCAACCGTTTCTTCGTGGGCAGCGCGGATGGAACCCGGCTCGGCATGGAAAAAGTTGCAGACGGCGGCATCTACCAATGCTGCGCATTTTTCTTTTTTTCGTTCAGCGCGACCCAGGCTGTCCGGGACTTGGCCCGCTGCCTGCGCGGAGAACACATTCCGCCCACTCGCGTAATGAGCAGCAAGCTGGTCACGAAAGAGAATGTCGAGGAGTTCGACAAGATCTCGCGCAGCGCGCAGTCACCCGAGTATGCGCATTTCTACACCGATCCGCAGGTGATGCGTTACAGTGATGTCCCGTTGACCACACCGCAGTAGCTGCCAATCATGACAAGCCGCGAATCAACTCGTCCCGCTGTGACGCCGCTGGTGCGAGGCGTTGGACTCACCAAATATTTCGGCGGTGTCCGCGCTCTCGATAACGTCTCGCTAGACTTGATGCCCGGCGAGATTGTGGCGCTGGTGGGCGACAACGGCGCCGGCAAAAGCACGCTGGTCAAGATCTTCAGCGGAATTTACCAGGCGGATGAAGGGAGCCTCTGGCTCGGCGATGTGGAGGTTTCAAACCTCACGGCCAAGCGGGCGCGCGAATTTGGCATCGAGACGGTCTACCAGCACCTGTCCCTGTGCGACAACCTTGGGGCGGCAGCCAATGTGATGCTCGGGCAAGAGCCTGTCCGCTCGAGATTCGGGCCCTTCGAAATGATCGACAATAAACGTTCTGTCGACAAAGCGAAACAACACATCGCCGAGTTGGGCATTGAGTTGGCCAACCTCGAAACACCCGTCCGCCGATTTTCCGGAGGACAACGCCAGGCCATCGCGATCGCCCGCGCGACCGTGAATGCCCATCGCCTCATCCAATTCGACGAACCCACCGCCGCCCTGGGCGTGCGGCAGACCCGCGCCACACTGGATTTGATCCAGCGCGTCGCCGCAAAAGGAATCGCCGTGATCGTGATCAGCCACAATCTCGATGACGTTTTCCAGGTCGCGCAGCGCGTGGTGGCGTTACGCCTCGGTCACATCACCTTAGACGTTCCGGTACAGCAGACTACGCGCGAGCAAGTCGTGGCCTGCATGACCGGCATGTCGTTCCGGCAGGACGCCTCATGACACTTCCCAACTTCCTGCCGAAAAACGCGCTGGGCCGGGGACGTAACCTCGGCCTGCTGATTACGCTTGTCGCCTGTCTCGTTGGAATCTCTATTTTCAGTCCGAAGTATCTCAGCATCGACAACTTGCTGGTGGTTGCTCTGCAGGTGTCCTTCGTGGGAATCGCCGCCATCGGTACGGCCTACCTGATCATCGGTGGCAGCGTCGACCTCTCCATCGGTTCGCAGTACGCGCTATGCGCCGTGGCGTCGGCTATGCTTGCCAGATCCATGCCGCCGCCGTTGGCGTGGATTGCCGGCATCGCGCTCGGCGCGGCCTTGGGACTAGTCAATGGCTTGATGGTCTGGCGGATTCACATCTCCCCCATCATCATCACGCTGGGCACATTGACCATTTTCCGAGGAGTTGCGCTGCGAGTCACCAACGGCTTCGGCGTACGCGGCGTGCCAAAATCCTTCTCGTGGTTCGGTCAGACGGTTTGGCTCGGCATTCCCATGCCGGTTTGGGTGCTCGCGGTGCTCGCCTTGGTGGCACACGTTGTCTTGCTATACACCCGGCAAGGGCGCCATCTGTTCGCTTTCGGCGGAAACCGGGAAGCCGCCGAAGCCGCAGGAATCGACGGCAAGCGCCTGCTCGTCATCTGCTTTGCTCTGAACGGGGCATTGGTCGGGACTTCCGCCGTCCTCGCCGCCAGCCGCTTCGGAACGGCGGCACCAACCTTCGGCGCAGGTTTCGAACTCGACGTAATCGCAGCCGTGATTCTCGGCGGCGTGGTGTTTACCGGCGGCGAAGGTTCGATTGTCGGAGTTTTGCTTGCGGTGGTCCTGCTGGGCGTAATCAACAGCGGACTGATCTCAATCGGAATCGACCCGCACTATGCGCAGATGGTGAAAGGATTGGCGCTGGTGATCGCGGTCACGCTCGACCAACTCACGCAAGAGCAGCAGGAACGCCACAGGAAAAAGCTGGCCTCTCAGGAAAGAGCGGCAACTTAACTAGATTTTCTGGCGGCAGAGATTTTGAGAAATCTCGCGCGACAGAAATACCATCTCGCGCCCTAGCATCGGCAGCCGTGGAACTGGAATCTGTCCGGTTGATCCGCGCACCGAAACTGAAGCCACTACCGATCCAATCGGATCGAGCACCGGGACTGCAACAGCTCTGACGCCTGGAACCTGTTCCTCATCGTTGATGGCAAAACCGTTGGCGCGAACCAACGCTAAGTGGGCCTTCAAAGCTGTAAGCGACGAAATCGTCTTCGGAGTGAACCGGGCCATATCGCGGCCGCCAAAAAGCTTGTCCAGCTTTTCATCCGACAAGGTTGAAATCAGTGCCTTACCCTGTGCGGTGCAGTGCAAGTCGATGTGGCGGCCAATCCACGCCCCACCGCCTGAATCCTGAAATGCTTCCACCTTGGCGATAATTACCGCTTCCGCACCGCGCTGCACTGTGGCCGTGGCGGTGAGATTAAACCGCGCTGCAATCTGCCGTAAGTAAGGCATGGCAAGCGTTCTGAGGTGCAACTCCGCCGGGCTGGCGCTGGCCACGTCCGCGAAGCGAAGACCGAGAAGATAATGCCGTCCATCCACCCCGCGCTGAACGTACCCGCGAGTCACCAAGGTGTGAATGAGGTAATGCGTCGTACTCTTCGGGATGCCTAGCTTGCGGCTCAACTCGGAAAGTGTGAGCCCCTGCTGCGAGTTTGCCAACAGTTCAAACAAACTCATCGCCCGGTCTACCGCTGGGAGTCTAAAATCTTGGCCCTCGAACAGCGCTGTAGCGGTCGGGGTGGCCGTCAAAGTACGCGTATCCTGTTTGCTCATAATGGCCTGCTGCTTTCCATTACCACTTACGCTTGCTCAGACGTACTTTTCCGGCACCGGGTGTCGGATCTGAAGGAGGGGTCTGATGCAAAGCGATCTAAAAGATCACAATTTTTCATCAGACAAAACTATGTTTATCACATCCCCCACAGGCGGTCAACGAACAGAAAAATCGTTTAAATACTCTCTGTTCAATAGGCTGAAATAGATTGACACCCCTGAACATAGCCTCTAAAACGTGTATCGGCGAGATGGGTTTTTAGAGCGCTGGTCACCCCCGACCAGATGCGCTCGCCAGGGGAGATGGCGGTGGAGCCTTCCAAGCAGTTGGTTTTGTCCCTGTACCGGGGCATGATTGAGATTCGTGAATTTGAGCTGAAAGCACGAGAAATCTTCCGGTCCGGCAAAATGCCGGGATTCATTCACGTTTACATCGGAGAAGAAGCCATAGCTACTGGGGTTTGCGCCCAGTTGAATGACGACGACTACGTCGCCAGTACACATCGCGGCCATGGTCACGCGCTAGCCAAGGGCATCAGCTGCCGCTCTGCCATGGCAGAACTGATGGGCGCCATAGACGGCTGTTCCGGCGGTCGCGGCGGTACCATGCACCTTTACGAGCCGAAAGTTGGCTTCCTTGGTTCCAACGGAGTCGTACCTCCGGGAATCTTGATCGCCACCGGCGCGGGCCTCAGTTGCAAAATGAAAGGCAAGGGCCAGGTTTCTGTCGCATTCTTCGGGGACGGCGCAGTAAACAACGGCGCTTTCCACGAAGGATTGAATCTGGCGGCAACGTGGAACCTTCCAGTCTTGTTCGTCTGCGAGAACAATCTTTACGCCACCGAGATGCCGTTTGAGCAAGCCACCAAGAACACTGACGTGGCCAGCCGCGCGGCGGCCTACAAAATACCGGGTGTGCAAGTCGACGGCAACAACGTGCTCGAGGTCTACACCAAAGCGGGCGAAGCATTCGAGCGCGCACGCCGCGGCGAAGGCCCAACCTTGATGGAGTGCAAAACCTATCGCTGGGGCGGCCATCACGAGGGCGACCCGGGCACTGCTTACCGCACCAAGGAAGAAATTGCCAAGTGGCGCGCCACTGACCCGGTGCAACGGTTGAAGGATGAAGCCATCAAAAATTCCTGGGCTACCGCGGAAGAATTCAAAAAAGTTGATAAAGAAGTCGATGCCGTGATTCGTGACTGTGCTGAATTTGCTCTCGCCAGTCCGCAACCTGACGTAAGCACTGCTCTCGATCACGTTTTTTCTAACTAGGGATTGGATAATTCACAAATGGCTGTCACAAAGACCGAGTCTGCGGAAGCAAAAAAGAAGTCTCAAGGGCCACGCATTATCAGTTACGCCGAAGCTGGCGTGGAAGCTCTCCGCGAGGAGATGCGCACAAACTCCAGCATCGTTTACATGGGCCAGGGTATTGGACCGCGCGGAGGAAACTTCCAGCAGAGCCGTGGGCTGTTCGCTGAGTTCGGCGCCGACCGGGTGCGCGACACTCCCATCGCCGAGCGTGGACAAACCGGCTTGGGCATCGGCGCTGCGTTAACCGGAACTCATCCCGTGGTTGACATCGTGTTTCTCGATTTCGTACTGGAAGCGATCTGCGAAATCATTCAGCAGGCCTCGACCATTCACTACATCTCCGATGGCGCATTCAAGGTGCCGGTGGTTATAAGAGCCGCGGGAGGTGGCGTTCGCAGCACCGGGCCGCATCACTCCCACACTTTCTATTCGTTCTTCATGCACATTCCCGGACTGAAGGTGGCGTTGCCGTCCACTCCCTACGACGTCAAGGGCCTGATGAAGACCGCGTTGCGCGATGAGAATCCGGTGATTTTCATCGAACACAAGGGTATATACAACACCACCGGCGAAGTTCCCGAAGAGGAATATCTGATTCCCTTCGGCAAAGCCGTAGTTCGCCGCGAGGGTGAGCACGTCACGCTGGTCGCCTTGAGCGCGATGGTGCACAAAGCGCTCGCGGCCGCAGCCAAACTTGAAGAGCAAGGCATTTCGGTGGAAGTAATCGATCCCCGTACGCTTGCCCCTTTTGACAAAGACACCATCCTCACCTCTGTAGCGAAAACCGGCAGGCTGGTGATTCTTGACGAAGCGTACGCTGCTTGCGGCGTTTCCGCAGAGATCGCCGCCATCGTAGCTGGCGAAGCCTTGTACGATCTCGACGCGCCCATCCATCGCATCTGCTGCATGCCTGCGCCGCATGCTTTCGCCCCATCGCTCGACAACTATCTAATCCCCTCAGTCGACCGCGTAGTCAGCGAAATCGCCGGCCTCTTTGGGAAAAAGCTTTAGGCCCAGCCGGTTCCCACAACTGTCCGGGCCCTCAGGAGAAAAGTTTGAGTATGAGTATTTCGATTGTCATGCCCCAGCTCGGGCTTACGATGACCGAGGGCACCGTAAGTGGATGGCTGAAAAAGCCTGGGGACTTCGTTAAGAAAAACGAGCCGCTGCTTAGCGTTTCGACCGACAAAGTGGAGATGGAAGTCGAGTCTCTGTTCGAAGGAACGCTGGGCGAGATCATTGTGCCGTCCGGCGAGACCGTACCTGTCGGGACCGTCCTCGCCTATCTGGAAGGCGGCGAGGAAGACATGGATCCCGTGGGAAGCGATCAGCCCTCCGCGGAAACCTTGCAGGCAGCAGAGCCGCCCGCTCCAGCCGCAAAGCCCATGGCAGCCGAAGTTGTGGCGAAATCGGCTAAGTCTTCGGGGCAAGTCTCTCCCCGCGCCAAGCGCCTCGCAAAAGAATTGGGCGTCGATCTCTCGGGACTCAAAGGCAGCGGCAGCAATGGCGAAGTTGTAGAAGACGACATTCGCAAAGCGGGGTCTGGCAACGGACAGGCCCCACAACCAAACCTGCGACGCCGCCAGCTGATCGCAACCCGGCTCACGCAAAGCATTCAAACCATCCCGACATTTTCAGTGGCTGCAGAAGCTAACGCGGAGAAGCTGTTGGCGCTGCACCAAGGCCTGCGCAAGCCCGCAACGGCCGATGGCGTGAAGCTGACTATCACCGATTTGCTGCTCACCATTTTTGCCGCAGTCCTCAAAGCCAGCCCGGACATCACTTCGACCTGGGAAAACAACGTTCCCCGCAGCAATGCTTCTGTGGACATCGGCTTGGCTGTCGCAACTCCGGAAGGCGTCGTGGCCCCAGTGCTCAAAAGCGTCGACACTCTCGACCTGAACAGCTTGGTCGCCAAACGCCATACACTGGCGGATAAAGCGCGCCAGGGGAAATTGGCCTTGGGCGAACTCGAGGGCGGCGTCAGCACGTTAAGCAATCTCGGCATGTACCGCGTCGATCATTTCGAAGCGCTGATTGCTCCCGGACAAAGTTCCATTCTCGCAGTCGGCAGCATCAAGAAGCGCCCATGGGTCGAAGATGAAAAGTTGGTGGTAAAGTCTACGGTGCTTCTAAATTTCACCGTAGACCACCGCATCGCCGATGGCGCAGCCGCCGCCTCGTTCCTTGGCAAGCTGGTCGAGCTCATCGAAGAGCCGTCAGGCCTGAAGTGGCCGGCCCCTTCACAGCCGAACGATAGCGCGAGTCGAGGACGCAATGGCTAGCGTCGCGGAAACCATCCGCGATCGCAAAGTGGCCAGGGGCCAACTGGCTATCTACTGGCTCTGCCAGGCAGGTTTCGCCTTCAAGAGCGCTTCCGGCGAAGTGGTCTACATCGATCCATATTTCTCGGACGTGGTCGAGCGCATTGTCGGCTTCAAGCGCATGATGACTTGCCCAGTGCCCGCCGAAGATGCCAACGCTGATCTTCTGGTGTGCACTCATGAGCATCTCGACCACATGGATACCGACGCACTGCCGATTCTGGCCAAGAACCCTAAGACAAAGTTTGCCGGCCCCATTGAGTGCATCAAAGAATTTGAGAAGCTGGGGATTTCTTCGAGCCGATGCCATCTGCTCGAAGAAGGAAAAAGCATCACCATCGGCAGCGTGAAGCTGAATGCGGTTTACGCCGATCACGGGGAACTGGCTCCCGACGCTTTGGGACTCGTGCTCGACTTTGAGGGCATCAAGGTCTACCACACCGGAGACACTGCTTATCGCCCGAAGGAATTCAAGCCCGCCATCGACATGCGCTCCGACATTCTGATTCCCTGCATCAACGGGGTCTTCGGCAACATGGACGCGCACGAAGCGGCACAGATGACCGGCCTGGTTGCTCCGGCAGTAGTGATCCCCAGCCACTTCTGGATGTTTGTAGAGCAAAACGGCAACCCCGGAACATTCTTAGAAGAATGTAAGACCACGGCACCGAATACCCGGACCGTGCTGACCAAGCCGGGTGAAGAATTCTTGTTTGAGAAGGCCTAATGAAACGCGACAACCTCATAGAAACGCTTCGCGCCGTCGGCAAGCCCACCGAAAGCTGGGAAAGCGCTGACGGAAGCCGCATTCTCGCCCTGCCCTACGGAGGCCGCATCCTCGGCCTCTTCTCGCCGGAAGACGATGAAAACTTTTTCTGGACTACCGACGCGCTCAAGACGGTCGACTCCGCCAAAGCTTTCTATGAGGGCGACCAGTGGCACAACTCCGGCGGGGACCGCACCTGGCTTGGTCCCGAGATAGATTTTTTCTTTCCCAACTTTCCTAAGCTCGATGTGTATTTTCAGCAGCGGTCGCTCGATCCCGGAAACTTCAAGGTTTCCAAAAAAGACGGATCGTTGACTCTGAGCAACCGCGCGAAACTCACGCTGTCTCGCACCAGGCAGCAGATCGAGCTTGAAATCACCAAGTCGTTGTCGCCTGCCCTGAATCCTCTGCGTCATGAAGATCAAAGCGAATGGGCCGACGTAAAGTTCGCTGGGTATACCTTGACGGCAACACTGCAACTCGAAGGCAAGGAGATGCCTCCGCACGTCGGCATGTGGCATCTTACGCAACTGCCCCACCGCGGCGAAATGCTGGTGCCCACCCTTTTTCGCAGTGAGCCCAAGCTCTACATGGGAAAGATCGGCCCCGAAGATTTGATCGTCGAAGAGCATCTCGTGCGTTACAAGATGCGCGCCAAAGGCGAGAACAAACTGGGTATTCGCGCCGAGGCCATCACCGGACGCGTGGGCTACATCTATTCCGGCAACGGCGAAACTTCGCTGATCATCCGTAATTTTTTCGTCGATCCCTCAGCCGAATACGTCGACGTACCCTGGACCGAGACCAGCAACTTCGGCTACGCCTTCCAAGCGTGCAACATCGACAACGACCTGCTTCACCTTGGCCAGTTCAGCGAAATGGAATACCACATGCCCGCAATCGGGGCCATCACGGGCAAGAAATTCTCCGAAGACCGCTCGCTGCTATGGGCGTTCCGCGGGCCGGAACCGAAAATCAAATCCATCGCCCGGCGTTTGTTGTCCGCCGAAGTTTAGTAGTCCTCGCAGGTAAATTCGGGCAAGTCAATTCGAAGGAGCGATTCATGCGGTTGCAAGGAAAGACGGCGATTATCACCGGTGCCGGTTCCGGTATTGGAGAAGCCAGCGCACGCATTTTCGCCGCGGAAGGCGCGCGGGTAGCGGTGGTTGACTACGACGAAGAAGGCGGCCAGCGCGTCGCGAAGGAACTTGGCAACTCCGCATTCTTTCTGAAAGCGGACGTGAGCAAGCCCTCCGACATGGAGCAGATGGCCAAGACCACCGCCGAGCGCTTTGGACGCATCGACATCCTGTTCAACAACGCGGGCGTATCTTGCGTCGGCACCATCCACGAAACCACCGAGCCTGATTGGGACCGCGTGATGGCAATTAACACTAAGGGCATCTACCTCGCCTGCAAATACGTAGTACCGATTATGCTCGCGCAAAAAGCCGGGTGCATCATCAACATGGCCTCCGGCGCCGCTGTACTTGGCTTGGCGCAACGCGCCGCCTACTCGGCGTCGAAGGGCGCGGTCTACGCCCTTACTCGGGCCATGCAAGCTGATTACTGCCGCCAGGGCATTCGGGTGAATTCGTTAGTGCCCGGCACCATCTACACGCCGTTCGTCGAAGGCTATTTGCGCAAGCACTATTCAGACAACATGGAGAAGGCCACCGAGAACCTGAAGAAGCGCCAACTCTCGGGAACGCTGGGCACGCCGGAAGACATCGCCTATGCCGCGCTCTATCTGGCGTCCGACGATGCCAAGTTCGTTTTCGGCAGCGGACTA
>DATBAT010000187.1:0-17168 GCA_036271375.1 Terriglobales bacterium | reverse complement strand
CGACGCTGGCTGGGGCTGCGCGGAGCAGTCTTAACCACCGACTCGGTGTTGATGTTCACCACGCTGGGCTCAAGTTGCTTGGCGATGGTGGAGAACTGGTTGGAAAGCTGCTGCGGAGACGGCACCGTCAGAGGTGTGGCGTCAGTGGACTTGCTGGTCTTCTCTTGTCCCTTGACTCCAAAAGATACGACGGTTCCGATCAGAATTCCGACGGCCAAAGTGGCCAAGATCGTAAGAGTGGACGCCAAACGGTGGGCCCGAAGGCGATCCCAAAAAGCGCTTACGCGCGGCTCCATAGGCTGACTTTCCTTCCTAGTATAAGAAACTGCAAGATTATACCTTTTCCAAAGGGCGCTAGCCCTGAACGATTAGACGCGGTTGGCGGGGGAAAGTGTTGTAGGGATTAGGGAGTGCTAACCTAGTGAACTGTGAATGCCGAGGCCATTCGCGCACTGTTTGAGCAAGTACGGAAGCGTACGTTGTCGCCGGATGACGCGGTGCAGCGTTTGCGGCATCTTCCCTTTGAAGACTTGGGTTTCGCCAAGGTGGACCACCATCGGGCGTTGCGGAATGGAATGCCGGAAGTGATTTTTGGAATGGGGAAGACTCCGGCGCAGGTGGCGAAGATTTTTGCTCGGCTGGCGGAGCATGGCGGGAATGTTTTGGCTACGCGGGCCAGTAAGGCGCAATTTGTTGCGGTGAAGAAGAACGTGCGTAAGGCGAAGTTTGATGAGCCCTCACGCACGATTGTGTTGCGCAACGACCCTGCGAAATACGGGAAGGGAATTATTGCAGTAGTGTCGGCGGGGACCAGCGATATCCCGGTGGCGGAAGAAGCGGTTGTGACCGCGGAGATTATGGGGAACGACGTCGAGCGGCTCTACGATGTCGGAGTGGCGGGAATTCATCGCTTGCTGGCAAATCGTGAAACGCTCACGCGGGCGCGGGTAGTGATTGTCTGCGCTGGAATGGAAGGGGCCCTCCCCAGCGTGGTTGGTGGATTGGTGGGAGTGCCGGTGATTGCAGTGCCGACCAGCGTGGGATACGGCGCGGCGTTTGGGGGAATGGCGGCGCTGATGGGGATGATGAATTCCTGCGCTTCCAATGTGAGCGTCGTGAATATTGATAATGGATTTGGGGCGGGGTATGTGGCGGCGCTGATTAACCGGTTGTAGCGATCTCGGGTTTTTTTGAACAAAAATTAGGCGGCCCTTGTGGGGCCGCCTTTTGCTAGCGGAAGACGCAGCGTAGCTGCGTCTGTACACGATCCCGGTTAGGAACGTCCCGCTACGGTTAAGTTGTTCTGCACGCTGAATACGCCAAAGACCTGTCCCGCTCGGATTCCGGCAATGTTCTTGTCCATGGTGGATTCCACCTGGCCATAGAGAGTCAGTTTGCCGTTGTCGACTACGATCCGAATCGGCAGTGCCGGGTCGGTGCCGTAGCGTCCGAGTTGCGAGTCACGATAGATGGCGCGAGTCGCCGCCAACCGGATGCGGTCGTCAAAACCAGACGTTGGCGCCACCGTGATGTTGTCGACTACGTCCTTCACGCCAGGCATACTGCCGGCGATGAAGAGTGCGGAGTCTTTGCTGATCGGCGTGCGGACCGTGCCCATCAGCGTGGCCACGCCATCTTTCACCGACGCGTCAACGAAGTTGTACGCGTTGTCGTATCCGATGCGGTCGTAGAAAAGTTTACGATCCAGCTGCGATGCAAGCTGACCGTCGGGAGCGGTTGAACTCACCTCGATCTGGTTGCGGACGCCCTGAGCTTTGTCCGTCTTCTTGGCCTTCTTGGCCGCGTCCAACTTCTGTTGGTAGAGATCGACGGTTCCGGTCAGCGTGACGATTCCGTCTTCCACGGATGAGTTCACGTTGCGGAATTCTTTCTTCTCCGCGAGCTGATGAGAGACCTTCGTTTGAATGTCCTGATCGTAGCGCGCGGCGGAACTCTGCGCGGCGGCAAGGCCAGCGCCCAGAATAAGAACTGATAATGAAGCGGCGAATCCTTTCATAGCGTTTTTCATGACGTTCTCCTCCAACCATCTGATTAACTGGTTAGTTAAATGATTAGATGCAGGGGTTTGAGAAAGGATGTGTGAGCTTAAGAGGCAGGGGAACAAGGGGTTAGGAGTGACGAAATTTGACTGTCGTCGTTGTAACAAATAATGTAGCGGGCGTGAAACCAGGCATCCAATCCGAGATCAAGCAGACCAAACCTTTCAGTAGTATTGAAGAGGAAGCATTTCTAGCGTTGCAGCGAACCGCTGACCAATTGCAGGGACGCGTTGCCGAGTGGTTAAAGACATGGGGACTGTCGCCCACGCAGTACAACTCGCTGCGAATTTTGCGCGGCGCAGGCGAAGAAGGGCTGGCGTGCAGCGAGATAGCGGAACGGATGATCAATCGGGACCCGGATATCACACGGTTGCTGGACCGGCTGGAGAAGCGCGGGCTCACCCGGCGCAGCCGCGATTCGAAGGACCGGCGGGTGATCAATGCCTTCATCACGCGGGAGGGATTACAACTTTTGAAAAAGCTGGATACGCCGGTAGTGCAGTTTCAGAAGCAGATGCTGGGTCACGTCGGCGAGCGGAAATTGAAGACGCTGGTGGCGATTTTATGCGCCGCGCGGAATGGGTAGTGGGGCATTTGTCGACCAAAGCCTGTTCGCATGCACGAGCGTAGACATTGTGGAGCAACGTCTCTACAGAGTTGTGACTAATTTTAAGGAGGATCATGGCTAAAAACTCTGGTTCAAATTCTTGGGGTCCTACCTTGCTCCGATTGGTTGTCGGGGTTGTGTTTGTGGCGCATGGATGGCAGAAGATTCATATGGGAATTCCCAAGGTTGCCGGGTTTATGGGGATGCTTAAGATTCCCGCCCCCACGGCTTCGGCGGTCGTGCTTACGGCTGTCGAATTTTTGGGCGGGATCGCTTTGATTCTAGGATTGGGTACGCGATGGGCGGCGTTGCTGATTGCGTTCGATATGGCGGTGGCGATTCTGGCGGTGCACCTGAAGAACGGTTTCTTCGCGCCCACTGGTTATGAGTATGCGTTGACGCTTTTGGTGGCGTGTCTTTCTTTGGCTGTGACCGGCGGAGGCTTGGCTTCGGTGGATTCCGCCATGGGGCGGTAGAGCTCTCTCTGACAACAGAGGGCCCTGGGGACACCGAGGGAAGCCGGGGTGCGTTGTCGTTCGTCGTGGTTAGAACGAGCGTTCAACTACCAGGAAAATTTGGGCGCTCCCGGAAACGTTGCGGAGCAACGCCTCCACAATCGAGGCTATGGAGCGCCCGTCACAGACTAGTTACGCTTCCAGCTTGGCATTCATGGTGATTTTGGCGTTTAGCACTTTGCTGACCGGGCATCCGGCTTTGGCGTTGTCGGCTGCGGTCTTGAAGGCGGCTTCGTCGGCGTTGGGGACTTTCGCGGTGACATCGAGTTGAATGGCGGTGATCGTCCAGCCGGCGTCCAGTTTTTCCATGGTGAGGGTGGCGCTGGTGTTGATGCTTTCGGGCGTCAGGTTTGCTCCGCCCAACTGTGCCGAAAGAGCCATCGAGAAACAAGCGGCGTGCGCCGCAGCGATTAGTTCTTCGGGGTTGGTTCCCGGCGTGTTTTCGAAACGGGTAGTGAACGAGTACGGGGTGTTGGACAGTACTCCGCTGGTGGACGAGACGCTGCCTTTGCCGTCTTTCAGTCCACCTTTCCAAACTGCACTTGCCTTGCGTTGCATTCGAATCTCCTCAAAGTTAGATGAATACGCGTGGGGCTATTGTAGATGGCCGGGAGATTAGTGTGCGCGGGATTTCACGTAGAGGCAGAGCCTGCCCCGAGCGAAGCCGAAGGGTGTCCTCACCTGCCGGAGCCGACTTTCGTCACAGACTTGGGCAGGCGGAGACACCTGCCCCTACCTCAGCAGTGGCGCTATCACTTCACCAGCGGAAGATTGAAATTGCAACAATTGGCAACGATCAGCCAGACGCCTACGCGGCGCCAGGCTTGCACGTATTTTCCGCGTTCGATGGCGGTGGTGCCATTGGCTTGGCCTACTGCGATGCTGAAGCGTCCCGTCTCAATCGCGGTGTCGCCGGACACGTCTACGCGCAGAGTTTCCAGGCGCAGATCCTGATATCCAGATTCGCCGTAGATCCGCAATGCTTTCTCGATTGCGCGCGGTCCTTCGACGGGGTCTTGGTGCGGTGAAAGAAATTGTCCGTTGGCAGCGAACAGTACTCCGGCTTGGTCGTAATTACCGGTGTTAAATGCAGTGCAGAGGTCTTGGGTTAATCCGCGGATAATGGTTTCAACATCGAGAAACGGTGTCGGCTTCGCTACTGAACTGCCAAAAGGCCGGTACATCAACTACCTCCCGAGGGAAGGGAACGTAAGGTGGCGATACCCGTTTTGCGTAATCTTTGAAAGAGCACGACTACGATTGTTGGCATTCTAACGCACAATTCCTGTGGAAGCGCACAGAAAGTTTTCCACTGGAAGCGGCGACTGGCGGGCAATTTGACCCACCCATGAATTCTCTTGAAAATATATAAGGTTCGGGAGCAAGCTAGATTAACAATGTATGAAACTGCGTAGAGACATATCGGTTTTCTTGCTTGTTTTCATAGTAACTGGCGCAGGCTGGTTACTGGCCCAGGACGATTCCGGTGGCAAGTCGTGGAGCACGACCAGTGAGCAGTCGGCCTCGGGTGCTAATCCCACCCGCACGACGGAGGCGCACCGCGAGAGCGATGGGAAGGTTGTGGACACGCAAAGCTTGCAACGGCTGGGCACCGACGGGCGCTACGAGCCTTATCTCGACACCGAAAAAGAGTCGGTGAAAGTTGACGGAAATACCACAAAGAATGTGGTCCGCACTTATGCGCGCGATTCCGATGGAAGAAAAAAGTTAGTACAGGTAACAGAGGAAGAAGTCCATGCGCTGCCGGATGGCGAGTCGCGTGTGAGCCGCAGCACTTCGAATCCGGATGTGAATGGCGGGTTGCAAGTGGTACAGCGCGAACAGGCGGAGACGAAACGTACCGGCGCCAACTCGCAGGAGACCACAACTACGGTGCTTACCCCGGACGCGAACGGCAGGTTTATTCCCTCCATGCAGACCAGGGAAGAGCAGACCAAATCGAGCGACACGGTAACTGAGGTGAAGAAGTCGACGCTTCTGCCTGACGCGAACGGCAGGATGCAGGTTAGCGAGGTCCGCCAGGGCCGCTTGGAGACCAACGGCAAAGACCAGACCAAGAGTGAGCAGGTTTCGCGGGCGGATTCGGAAGGCCGGCTTTCGGTAGTGCAGAAATCTGTGAGCAAAAATTCGGAAGGTTTGAACGGGGAGAAGCGGCAAACGGTGGAAAGCTACTCCAACCAGGTGCCGGGAAAAGCGGATGGGACCGCTCTGCAGCTCAATCAGAAGGTAACAACCACCTCGCGCGTTGGTGTTGACGGGACGACGAACACGGTACAGCAGACCGAGCAGCGCGACCCGAGTGGTTCAGGGAATGGGATGCAGACAACAGGCACGACCATTGATATTGTGCGTCCAGGATTAAACGGCGGTACACGCGAGCAGCAGCGGAGTGAATCGCGCAACGCAAATGGAAATACCGGCGTAATTTGGATCGACAACCGGGAAAGTTCCAAGCCGACGCCGGCGGTTTCGGTGGACACCAAAACGGCCAAGCCGCAGTGATTTTTCCAGGTAATCAGCCCTCGGGCCACAAGGCCCTCATTCCAGATCGGAAGACTACCTCATGCAGGGGCGTTTAAGGGAATTCGACCGCCGGAAGGTGATGAAAAATATATGGTGAGCGCGGATGGACTCGAACCATCGACCCATGCCTTAAAAGGGCATTGCTCTGCCAGCTGAGCTACGCGCCCTCACCGTGCGTTCTTATTGATTGTAAGGGCAATGCGCAATCCAGTCCAACTGCGGGATGTGCGTTGACTTTACACGTTTCCGGCGATATCGTTTGCCCGAGTTCGTCCCCGCAGGTGCCGCTGTGAACGCCGAACAATGGCAGCAAGTTAAAGACGCTTTTCAGGCTGCGTTGGACCTTCCAGCGGAGCAGAGAAGTGTCTACCTCGACGGCTTTTGCGCCGCTGAACCTGGCCTGCGCGAGGAAATCGAATCGCTGCTGCGTCACTACCACGCGGCGGGAACGCTGCTGGAAAATCCTCCGCATTTCTCGACCACTCTGCCGCCGGACGACGGCCCCGATCCGTGGCTGGGACAGAAGATTGGCCCTTATCAGGCGATTTCCAAAATCGGCGAAGGCGGCATGGGTGCCGTCTATCGCGCGGTTCGGGTTGACGATCATTGCGACGAAGAAGTACCCGGCAGTACCGGCAGGCGGTCGCGATCGATGAAGTCTTGTCCGCGGCTGACCCTAAAGACGATTGGGCGCGCAAATATCTGGTTTATAACTACCTGCGGCTTGGAGACGCTCAGTCGAAAACTGGAGAAACACCTGCCGCGCAGATTACGTTTGAAAGATGTCTGCTGATTGCAAAGAATCGGGTGGACTCTGACACCACCAACGCGGGCGCACTTGCCGACCTTGCCGATTCCTATGCGCGACTAGGCGCGCTGAATTTTTCGCAAGGTATCAATCCGCAGTTGGCGGCCAGCAAGAGAATAGCCCGGCTGGTTTCCGCGCGGTCGTGGTATCGGCAGAGCCTGAATGTCTGGGTCGATCTGAAAAACCGTGGCATTCTTCGTGGAGTGCAGTCGCGCGCTCCGGACCAAGTAGCGGCTGAACTAGACAAATGTGATCGACCATCCGAGAGCTGAGAAATCCTGGCGTTGCGGTTTCCGAAGCCCTCAAGTCTAGTGCTCAGTAATCAGTTTCACTTTAGAGAGAACTCCCGAGGGCAGCGGCTTCAGATCGTCGAAGTCCTGCAGCTTGAATCTCAGGCCATAGTGTTCCGTTAGCGCGTTGATGTCTGCAAGCCTTCCACCTTCCGCGAGTTCATTGATGGCGGTGTTGTAAACCTCCACTCGAATCGAGTTAGGCCCGGTTTTGAGCATGCCGGTAATCTCGATCCGATAAGGAGGCGCCCATATGGAGCCGGCGCGCTGATCATTCACAAAAACCGTCGCAGCTTCCCGGATGGGAGGGGTGACAAGTGCGGCGAAGGAATATCCACGCAGCGTGTGGGCCGACAAAGCCTCGCGCTCGGCCGGAACGGCGGCGCCGAAATCCAGATATAGATGGGAGGCGGCCTCCGGTATAGAGACCGTGATGTCTTTGGTGAAGCTTGCAGTGCCGGAAAAAAATTGGGTGGCTGCCTCGGAAGACCACGAATAGGGAAGATTGACGCTCTTGTTCGCGCTGCTGTTTGGGAGAGTCATCGTCCAACCGGTGCTTAAGTCTTTTTCTCCGCGATTAGCAAGCAGTTTCTTCGGGCCCGAAGGTTTCGACTGAGCGCGGAAGATTACGACTCGCGAAGCGTAAGGCTCAAGGTCCAACTGAATTTTCCCGTCACTGATTTTCAGGCCCTGAGTTTTTTCGGCCAGGGGATCCCAGAGTTCCGCCGAGACTTGCTTCGATCGGAACTGGGCGTGAACATTGTGAGGCAGGTTGGAAGTGTTGGCCAGAAAATATACATCGGCATCGTCTAACTGACGATGAATGTGGCCGATATCTTCGGCTCCGCCATCGAGCTTCAAGTCGGCTTCCGTCAAGGAAGCCAGTCGGGTCGATAGACCTTTCTCGGCTACGACTGCCAACCCGGGCCATTCGCCTTCCGGCTTTTGGTCGACGGCAACGACCACTCCACCGTTGCGCGTGAATTCCTTCAACCAATTTTTCGTGGCGTCCGGAATGTAATGGGCTCCCGACAGAACGACAACCTTATAGTGCTGTTTGGTTGCCTCGGCCAGGGTGCCGTCGTCTATGACATCGAAGTTGAATCCGGCGTTGAGAATGTCTGGGACAATTTGCGGGCCGATTAGTTCTCCGGTGCGCTCGAAGAGGTTGATGTAATTGGTTGAAACCGGCTTCAACGTCGCGTAGACGTCTTCCGTCGGAGCGTAAAGCGCCACGTCAACTACTGGCTTGCCCTGACGAAGGATGTAGCTCATGCGCTGAAGATAGCGAGACAGGTCCGGCATGACCGGCCACCAGGGATTTTTGTCGTTCAGCGCGCCCGCAGCGTAGAAGGTCCATCCGGGAGTTCCCGCTTGCGGAGGCGAATACGGCCATCCGTGGCCTACGAGTTGATTAATCCCCATCAAAAAATGAAGATCCGCTTCGGCTTTTAAATCCAGCGGCGTCGCGCGAAACGCGGGAGAGTGCAGCCACGTCCAAGTTTCAGAGGAAACCACTGGCTTGCCGAATAGATGCGCGGCGGAGGCGGCCCATCTCGCAGACGTGAGCTTGCGCCAAGGAAAGCCTTCGCCTTCGGGAAGGTCGACGTTGCGGTAGCTGGAAATAGATGCCGGTGGCATTCCGTAATTCTGCATGCGGAACAAGACGTGGTTTTTCACGGCCCAATCGTGCATGGGCACGAGAAAACGAGCTTCGAAAACTTCAGTAAGGGTGCGTCCGTAATCGCGCCGCACCGCGATCGACTTCTCTCCGCTGTCGAACTCTAATAGAGGAAGCAGAGGTTTCAGATCGTAACCGCGGCGTCTTTGGAATTCCGAAAGCAGGTCACTGGTCCAATTGGCGTCGAAGACTTCCAAGCTGTCGCAAAAGATGGCATGAATGCTGCCGGGGTCGGCGGCCCCCAGGAGCTTATCACCGGCTTCACGCAGGTGAGTCTCAATCGCGGCCTGGCTGTAGTGATCTAGAACATAACCTTCCGCCCCCAGCGCAGCGCGCTTCACATCCTGGCCTGTAGGGCTCGAAATAAAGAACACCAATGTTCTCGGTCCGTCGTCTTTCGGAACGGCGATGGGGCCATCGCCCGAGAGATCGAGTTCGTGGAAAGTGTCCGCCGAGGTTTCTCCTAGCGAGCCGCGAGCGATGAACGCGGCGATCAAGTGCTCGCCTTCATACGGCACCGGCCGCGCCACGCTGGTACGGCCGGGAGCAATTTCGCGCGCGTCCATTCGCAGGCGCGTGGCGGCAAGCTCCATCGGTATGTAAGGGCCACCGTAAGGCCAACCGCTGCCGATGGTGAGATCCATGCGCAGGCCGAGCTCTTTCGCGGTATGCGACGCGAAGCTGACCATGTTCAGGAATTCTGGCGACAGGTAGCGGTAGTTGCGAAATCCGTTGGCCGGGTCATCGACGGCCATGGGGTAGGTGGCCTGCAGTTCGACTCCGCCGATTCCGGCCGCCTTCATGTGCTGGAGTTCGGCGGTGATTTCTTCTTTGGTGGCGGAGGGGCCAAACCACCACCAGCGCATCATGATGCGGCTGTCGTCGGGCGGAGTCTGGAAACCTTTTTGGATCGCCTCGATGTTTTGCGCGATGGCGCATGAGGACAGCAACAGAAAGGCGAGGATAAGCAGGCGGGGCCGAGTCGTCATGGAGTCAGCATGATTTTAGACCGGCCAACGCGTGGGAATGGCGTCTCGCTAAATTTATTGCAGAATTGTAGGATTGCTGGTCATCTTAGTTGGCAGCAAGCCCTGCAATCCTCGTCGATTGCTATTTGTTTCCCTTCCGTTTGAGAGGATGTTCATGTCCGTTACCCGAATTAGTGTGGAACGATTCAGTATCGTATCTTCAAAGCCATTCGATCAGATATTGAAGAGCCTTGAATCCGTGCTCGGCCATCCCGATATGAAGGTATTTATGTCGACGGTTACGGCTGCGAATGATTTACCTGAACTGGAAAAGATCGTTCATCAGGCGATCGGCTCGTCCGGTTTGATGGAATTTGTTCGGTTTAACATCGGGCAAATTCTTCAAAAACAGCACGGACCCCGCTCTCCGCGAATTCTGCGGGTGGTGATGGGGAATCCGCTGATCATGAAGGAGATGGCCGTGCATGTGCACGATGCCGCGTCTTACGCGCCGGTTACGGTATTGATCGACGAGCGCCCGGACGGCGTTCACCTTTCCTATGACCGGATGGCGAGCCTGATCGCGTCTTACGGGAGCGTCGAGGCTTCGAAGGTGGCTGAGACGTTGGACGCGAAAATCGAGAAGCTGTTGGAATCAGTTGCGCAGTAGATATTAAGAAAGCAGGAACATATGCACTCTTTCGTTCTTTTAGCCATCGGAATTGGAATTGTCGCCGGGCTTCGTGCCATGACTGCACCGGCCGCGGTCAGTTGGGCGGCCCACCTGGGATGGCTCCATCTGCAAGGAACGCCTCTCTCTTTTATGGGCTCGACCATCGCGGTTGCGATCCTCACGATTGCCGCGATTGGAGAACTCATCAACGATCAATTGCCAAAGACTCCCGCGCGCATTGTGCCGCCACAGTTTATTACCCGCATCGTAATGGCCGGGCTTTGCGGGGCGTGCCTGTATCTGTCGGCAGGATCGTCATGGATTATCGGCGCGCTGTTGGGTGCGGTTGGCGCGGTGATTGGAACGCTGGGGGGCTACTATACACGCCGGGGATTGGTTGCGGCGCTGGGAGTGAAGGACATTGTGGTGGCGATTCCCGAAGACTTAATCGCCATCGGGTTGGCGTACTTCATCGTTCGCTAAAAGCTAGCCACGGATTTTCGCGGATTCCACGGATAACCTCTTTTGAGTTTTTATCGTGAAGATCCGGGAAAATCCGTGGCATGATTTTTGCAGTAGACTTTCACGATGCTGATTGGAAACGTGCAGCAGGTTGAATTCGTCTTTTTGTTGCTGCTGCTTTTTGTCGTGGCTTTTGGAACTCTGGCCAACAAGCTAAAGGTCCCTTATCCCATCGTTCTTGTGGTTGCCGGGTTGTTGTTGGGATTGATTCCAGGGATTCCGCGAATCTCGCTTAATCCGGACATCGTTTTTTTCGTCATCCTTCCTCCTCTATTAAATTCCGCCGCCTGGGTCACCTCATGGCGCGAGTTTCGTTTCAATATCACCAGCATCTTGCTTCTCGCGTTTGGGCTTGTCGCGTTTACCGTTTGGGGCGTGGCGCGCGGCGCGCCGTTGCTGTTTAACGGATTCGATTGGCGCGCCGGCCTGGTACTGGGAGCCGTGATTGCGCCAACCGATGCGATTGCGGCGACTTCGTTAGCAAAACGCATCGGCTTGCCTAAGCGAATCATGGATTTGCTGGAAGGCGAAAGTCTGGTTAACGACGCCAGCGGATTGCTGGCGCTCGAATTCGGCCTGGCCATTTTAGTGCGGCATGAGGCTCCAAGTGTGGGCTTCGCGATTTGGCGGCTGGTTTACTTAATCGTCGCCGGTATTGCTGTGGGATTGGTCACAGCCGAGATCGTTGAATGGATCGAAAAGCGAATCGATCACGGGCCCATCGAAATTGCCCTCAGCATTCTTGTTCCTTATGCGGCTTACTTGTCGGCCAACAGAATTCATGCCTCCGGAGTATTGGCAGTGGTGGCGTGCGGGCTTCATCTTTCGCGCAAAAGTTCAGGATTCTTTTCCCCTGGAGTTCGGCTGCAGGCTTGGGCGGTCTGGGAAGCGTTGACATTCGTCCTGAACGGACTGGTCTTCGTCCTGATCGGGTTGCAGCTTCCCAACGTGATGGGAGCGATCCACGGGTACAGCCTGGGGACGTTAATTTTGTACGCGGCAGTGTTTAGCGGTTTGGTGATTGCGCTCCGCATTTTCTGGGTTTTCCCCGGTGCGTTTTTAGCGCATTGGATTCGGACAAGAATCCAACATCAGAAGGTGAAGTGCCCTACAGTACAAGGGATTCTGGTTTTAGGTTGGACTGGCATGCGCGGCGTGATTGCGTTGGCCGCGGCGATTGCTCTGCCGCAGACGCTTGCCGATGGCAGCCCATTTCCGCAGCGTGATTTGATTGTGTTTCTTGCCTTCAGCGTGATTCTGGTGACGCTGGTCCTTCAGGGGTTAAGCCTTTCATGGGTAGTGCGAGTTCTGGGGATGGCCGAAGCGGATGGGCCGAATCCCGAGGAAGAAGCGGCCCGGCGGCAAATGCTGGAAGCCGCGTTGGGATTTTTGGCGGAGTCGCAGGAAAAAGATACCGCGGAATTTGAAGAGGTCTACGAAGACCTTAACGGACACTACCGTCAGCGGTTGGCGGTGCTGGCATCCAGGGAGGACGCCGCGGTAAGTGAGCATTCAAAGCGTCATCACCGGTTCACGAACATTGCCCGCGATCTGTTGCGGGTTGAGAGGCAAACCGCGTTACGTTTGCGCGATCAGGGAAAGATCAACGACGAAGTATTGCGGCAGTTGGAATACGAACTTGATTTGCGCGAGGCCGGGCCTACGCATGTGACGTAGCCTCAGGGTTTCCGGCCACAGGCAGCCAAACACGAAAACAGGTATCGCCGGGTTTAGACGTAACCTGAATAATGCCGCGATGTTTGCGCACGATGCGCTGCACCGTGTCCAGGCCGAGGCCGGTGCCTTCGCCAACTCCCTTGGTAGTAAAGAACGGCTCGAAGATGTGGGCCTTGGTTTCTTCGGGAATTCCAGGGCCGTTGTCGCCGATCTCTACCTGAACGCCGTCGTTGTCACGATAGACGCGAATACTCAAGTCACCTTTGCCGTCCATGGCATCGATGGCGTTGTCGATGAGGTTGGTCCAAACCTGATTCAGCTCGCTACCGAAAGAATTCACCACCAGAGGAATTTTCTGATAGTCGCGTTTCACAGTTACCCCGCGTTTGAGCTTGTGGTTCAAGATGGTGAGAGTAGTCTCCAGACTCTTCACGATGTCGACGTTCTGCACCGGCGACTGGTCCATGTAGGTGTATTCCTTGATGGCCAGGACCAGGTCGGAGATGCGGGTGGTGCTGCTCTCTAATTCATTCAGGAGATCGGCGATTTCGACTGATGCAGCGATGCGAACCAGGGCTGCTTTGGCGGTCTCCGTATCGAGAGAAGCGAACAGCGTTTGTAGTGTCTCGGGCTGAACGCCGCGATGGGCGAGGTCGGAGGCAAGCTGCCACATATCGTTCAGGCCGTGACCGCGCAGCAGAGTGTCGATTTCGTCTTCGAGCGTGTTGATGGTCAACGCGTCGGGCGGGTGTCCATCTTTTTGCGTGAACAGGGACTCCAGCTTTTCGATGTCGGATTTCTGTGCCGTGGTAAGTTCGCGCCGGCCCAGATCGTGGCTGGCTTCTTTGATTTTTTTCAGGATCAAACGCAGCTGGCTGGTAGCGCGCTTTGCGGCGGACGCCGGGTTGTTCAGTTCATGCGCGAGGCCGGCGGAGAGTTTTCCCAAGGCTGCGAGCCGGTCGCGCTGCTGCTCGATGCGAGTGACTTCGCGAATCCTATCTGACATCAGGCCGACCAGGCGCTTAGTCAGCTCCGGCATTTTATTGATGAGTTCAGGAAACTTTGCAGCAGGGAAGCGAAGTATGCGGCTATCGGTGATTGCCCGTCCGGTGACGCTCGCAATTTTCATCCGAGAGAAGGGAAGGGCTCCGGTAACGTCGCCAACCTTCCAGCCAATTACGATCACGTCGCCGTTGAAGTCGGCGCGAGCTTCCACTTGCCCTTCGAGGATGATGAACATCTTGTCTGCCGGGTCGTCCTCGTGAACGTAGACGTCCGAGGGCTTCAGGCTGACCTCCTCAGAGACGCTGATGAACCAGGCGAGTTGGTCTTCAGGAAGTTCGCTGAAAACTTGCAGGTTGAGTAGTTCCTGGACTGTGACCATTTAAACCTTGCTCAAATATTGATGGATGAACTGTACGGCGACTGAACCTTCGCCTACGCCAGAAGCCACGCGCTTAACCGATCCGTGGCGCACGTCGCCGACGGCAAAAATTCCCGGGATGTTAGTTTCCAGCAGGAAAGGGTCGCGATCCAGGGTCCAGCCTTTTGGCTTTTGCTTGTCGCGCAAGAGATCGGGTCCGGTAAGCACAAAGCCGCGGTCGTCTCGCTCGACGACATCGCCAAGCCAATCCGTACGCGGAAGTGCACCGATGAATATGTACATGGCGCTGGCGGGCACTCGCTCGGTCTTATTGGTATCCGAACAAAGTACCGAAATTTCTTCCAGGTGACTGTCGCCGTGGGCTTCGACGATGTTGGCGTGACTCCAGATCTGGATATTTTTCGTCTCCTTGATCTGGTCGATCAGATATTGCGACATGGTGGCGGCGAGGGAATCACCGCGCACCAGGATTACTACGCGTTCGGCGTACTTGGCGAAGTTCATGGCGGCTTGGCCGGCCGAATTCGCGCCTCCCACGATGTAAACGAGTTCGCCGCTGCAGGACAGAGCTTCGGTAGACCCGCCCCCGTAGTAAACGCCCGCGCCGCGCAGTTTTTCCATGCCGGGAGCTTCGAGTTTGCGCCACTGCACTCCAGTCGCAATCATGAGTGCGTGGCAGGAGATTTCGTTCCCATCCGCCAGCTTGATAATGCGATAGGGCCCTTCAGGTCGGACGGCAGTCGCCTCCTGCGCCAGAATCTCGACGCCGAATCGTTGCGCCTGGACTACGGCGCGGCGGGCGAGATCCGCTCCACTAAGCCCTGTGGGAAATCCCAGATAGTTTTCTATGCGCGAACTCATACCGGCCTGTCCGCCCGGGGCTTCGCGCTCAATCATCACTGTCTTAAGACCTTCCGAAGCGCCGTAGACCGCTGCTGCCAGGCCCGCAGGCCCGCCGCCGATGATGGCGAGATCGTAAAAATCGGTTTGAGCGCGCGTGCGTAAACCCACGCGCTGCGCGACTTCGCCGGGGGCGGCGTCCAGAAGCTTTGCGCCATCGGGGAAGAGAACAACGGGCAGGTTTGATCCTTCATCGCCCAAGGCGTCCATCAGGCGCTTAGTTTCAGGATCGTTGGAAGTCGCCTCCACATCGATCCACTGATAAGGAATGTGATTGCGCGCCAGAAAATCCCGTAGCTCATAAGAGCGCGGCGACCAGCGCGTGCCCAGCACGCGGATGCCCTGAAATGCGGGACGGTAGGTGGCTTGCCAATCGTCGAGCAGATCATCTAGTTGCGGATAGAGGTGTTCCGTCGGCGGGTCCCAGGGCTTCAGGAAGAAATAATTAATATTGGCGTGATTAATGGCATTGATCGCGGCGCTGGTGTCCGCATAAGCCGTCAGCAGCACGCGCTTGGCCTGCGGAAAAATCTCCATGCCTTCGCGGAGAAATTCGACTCCATCCATCTTAGGCATGCGCTGGTCGGCTAGCAAAAGGGCAACGCTGTCATTGCGGACTTTCAGCTGGCGCAGTATTTCTAGCGCGCCTTCGGGATTATCACTGCCCATCACGCGGTATTCCGCGCCGTATTTGGAACGCAAATCTCGCTCGATGGCCCGCAGAACGTCGGAGTCGTCGTCAACGCTTAATAAGATCGGTTTCGGCATGCGGATTATTCCTGGGAAAGTGGAATGATTGTATTAGATACCGGAGTGCGAGTCTCGGTCGCAGAGAAAAGGCGGGTATGGTCTGGGGCGGTTTAGATTTCCGATATCACGAAATAAGCGGATGACTTCTTTGTTATTGCATGTAAACTGTAGCGCATAAAAAATTCCGGCTAAAGAATCGATTTAATAGTTGAGCTTTATGAATCGAAACCGCTTCCTTCTCGCCTTCATCAGTTGTTTTGCTACCAGCCTCTTTGCCCAGATGGGCAGCATGCCTACGGTTACATACACAAAGGATGTTGCACCGATTTTGCAGCAGCATTGCCAGACCTGCCATCGCCCGGGCGAGGCGGGGCCGTTTTCGATGATGAGCTATGAGGAGTTGCGTCCGTTTATTGGGGCAATGAAGGTTGCGGTGCAGCACAAAATCATGCCGCCGTGGTTTGCCGATCCCAAGTACGGGCATTTTTCCAACAACCGCGCCTTAAGCCAACAGGACATCAAGACCATGGTGGCGTGGGTGGTCGCCGGAGCGCCCAAAGGCGATCCTAAAGACATGCCGCCACCGGCAACATTCACAGAAGGCTGGGGCATGCCTAAACCTGACGTGGTTTTTCAACTGCCGAAACCTTTTGCCGTCCCCGAAACTGGCATGGTCGAGTACCAGTACGTCATTGTGCCAACCGGCTTCACCAAAGACACATGGGTGCAGGCGGCTGAAGTGCGACCGACCGAACGGGCCGTAGTTCACCACATCATTGCTTATGTGCGGGAGCCCGGGTCGAACTACTTCAAGGACCAGAAGCCGGGAGAATTTTTCATCGCGCCACCTGCAAAAACCGATGAGAAGGCGGATACCAGCGCGCTGCCCAGCGATTTTCTCGTAGGTTACGCACCGGGGCAACCGGCGGAGATCCTTCAACCGGACGAGGGAAAACTGATTAAGGCAGGTTCCGATATAGTCTTCGAGGTCCACTACACGCCGAACGGAAAAGCGGTGATGGACCGTACCAAACTAGGATTGGTGCTGACGAAGGAAGTCCCCAAACACCGCGTACAGACACTCTCGGCGGTCAACGGCACGTTTAAGATCCCGCCGGGAGATCCTGACTATCGGGTCGACGCGTCCTTTGAAGTCGGCCATGAAGTTACTTTGGCCGCTCTGCATCCCCACATGCACACGCGCGGAAAAGATTTTGAATATCGGCTCGTCTTTCCCAACGGCGAAACGCGCACACTCTTACAGGTGCCTGCCTATAACTGGCACTGGCAGCTTTGGTACAACCTGGAAGAGCCGATCGTTTTGCCCAAGGGAACGAAGATCGAGTGCACGGCGCACTTCGATAATTCCGCGGACAATCCGGAAAACCCCGATCCGACCAAGACTGTGATTTGGGGGCAACAGAGCTGGGACGAGATGATGGTGGGCTTCTTCAATCTGGTTTACGACGCAGACGTGTCACCAAAAGATTTGTTGCCGGTGAAGAAGGATGAACCTAATGTCGCGAGCAAATAAAAGCCTTCTATTTGTTTTTTTCCTGGTAGGAATAGCGGCCGCGCAGACTGCGCCGAAAAAGCACTTGCTGGTACTCGGCGAGGAGCACGGTTACCGCCACCAAGCGGTGTCGCACGCCATGGCTACCATTGAACGCCTGGGCACCGAAACCGGTTTGTGGGACACGACGATCCGCACCGACACTGAGGTGTTGACCAAGAAAAAGATGGAGTACAACGCCAAAAATCTAAACGACTTTGACGCGGTGGTTTTCTA
>DATBAT010000186.1:0-14667 GCA_036271375.1 Terriglobales bacterium | reverse complement strand
AGCTTCGATGCGTTGGAAACCCAACTCACAGGATTGGGCGCAAGATTTTGACTGCCAGGCAACAATCTGACAACTTCTGCGGACCGTACTAACAGCAGAGTCCCCACAAATGCGCCTGCTCCTCAAACTATTATTCTCGGCGATATTCCTGTGGATGGTGGGGATGACGGTGTACGTCAGCTTCCACAAACCGATATGGCTTTCCCCTTCAGAATTCAGTTGGGCGGGAAGTCCGTGGGCCGTCGCGACGTTGTTCGACGCGTATTTCGGGTTTGTGACGTTCTTCGTTTGGGTCTGCTTCAAGGAACGTAGTTTGGGATTAAAGCTTATTTGGTTTGTGCTGATCATGGCCCTGGGCAACATCGCCATGTCCGGTTATGTTTTATTGCAACTCTTCCGTCTTCCCGCCAATGAACCAATTTCAAATCTGCTAACCAAGCGGCACGTATGAAAGAGAGTTTTTGGCGACGGAAGATATTTGATCCCGTGGTCGGATTGCTGACCCAAGGGGTGACCTGCGAAAAAATCGCCTGGAGCCTGACCTTGGGAATTGTAGTAGGAGTTTTCCCGGTACTGGGTTCAACCACTGTGCTCTGCGCTTTGGCAGCAGCGATCTTGCGGCTGAATCTTCCCGCTATTCAACTGGTCAACTATCTGGTTTATCCGATGCAATTTGCCTTGTTGATACCGTTCATCCGCTTGGGTGAGACACTTTTTCGTGCTCCGCCCTTGCGGCTATCGCTTCCGGAAATGTTAGCGATGGCCCACGCCAACCTGCCGCACGCGATTGCGACTCTCTGGGTCACTGCGCTACAAGCTGCTTCGGCGTGGTTGCTGGTTAGTCCTGCACTGATGGTGATTCTCTACTTCCCTCTTTTATGGATGGTTCGCAGCCTCGCGCCGGCAGTCGCAAGGAACTCGCAATGCTGACTACGGCATTCCATCTGGTGGTGCCCGGCGCAATTCTCGTTTGCGGGTTGATGCTGGTCCTCTGGCTGATCTACCTCCGATTGAACAACGCCAGCTATGTCGACCCAGGATGGGCCTACGGTCTAGCCATTCTTGGCGTGACTTACGCGTTCTTAGGCGACGGCTACGTGTTGCGACGATGGCTAGTCGCGGCCATGGCCGTCATCTGGGGCCTGCGACTGGGAACTCATCTTCTAATTCGAATCGTGGGTAAGCCCGAAGAAGGCCGCTACAAACAGCTTCGCAAGGAGTGGGGGAAAAATATCCCTCTAAAATTTCTGGCGTTCTTTGAATTCCAGGCCCTGCTCGACGTGCTGCTGTCGTTACCGTTCTTGTTGGCGGCGCTTAATCCCGCTCCCAGTCTCAAAGGCGTGGAGTATGCAGGAATTGGCCTGTGGCTGGTTTCCCTAGTCGGAGAGGCCATTGCAGACGCCCAACTTGCGGCCTTCAAGCGGCTCCGTCCTGCCAGTAACGAAGTCTGCCAGCGCGGGTTGTGGAACTATTCGCGCCATCCAAACTATTTTTTCGAGTGGCTGATCTGGGTAGCTTGGTCCTTGTTCGCGCTTGCTTCGCCCTACGGCTGGCTGGCGATTCTATGCCCGCTACTGATGTTGTACCTGCTCTTCAAAGTCACCGGAATTCCCGCCACCGAAGCGCAGTCGCTGCGCAGCAAAAGTGAAGCCTATCGCGCCTACCAGCGCACCACCAGCGTCTTCGTGCCCTGGTTCAAACGAGAGTTCGTGACTTTATGACCCGAGTTGCCGAACTGACACAACCTACAGACATCCTGTCGTGGCCAATCGCTCTGCTCGAGCACGGCTGGGTACCGGACGCGATTATTCGTGCCCACATTCGAAGCCTCCTCCGCCAACGCCTGCGTGAAGAGGATCAAGGAAGCCTGGAAAGGCAACAAGCTCACTTGATGGCCTTCATCGCCAGACTCAAGGCCAGTCCCATCGCCATCGATACCACCGCCGCGAACGCTCAACATTATGAGGTACCAGCGCGCTTCTACGAACTGTGCCTGGGCCCGCACCTGAAATACAGCTCCGGATATTGGCTGGCGGGCATGGACACTCTGGAAAAAGCCGAAGCAGCCATGCTGGAACTCACCGCAGAACGTGCGCAGTTGAGTGATGGACTACGAATTTTGGAACTGGGATGCGGATGGGGATCGCTCTCGCTCTACATGGCACAGAAGTTTCCTCGCAGCGAAGTCGTGGGAGTTTCCAACTCGCGTTCGCAAAAGGAATTCATCGACAACCAGGCCCGGACGCGTGGCCTGACAAATCTCTCCATCCTCACCGCCGACATGAACACATTTGAGGCTTCAGGAAAATTCGACCGCGTGGTCTCGGTAGAAATGTTCGAGCACATGCGCAACTACGAAGCTCTCATGGCACGGATCGCCTCGTGGATGAACGACTCCGCAAAACTATTCGTCCACATCTTCACCCACCGCCATTTCGCTTATCCCTTCGAAATACGCGACGCCAGCGACTGGATGGCAAAATACTTCTTCACCGGCGGCATCATGCCCAGTGACAATCTCCTTCTCTACTTTCAGCAAGACCTGAAGATCCGCAATCACTGGCAGGTCACCGGGGTCCACTACCAGAAGACGGCTGAAGCCTGGCTCAGAAACATGGACGCCCACAAAGACGAAATCAAAGAAGTCTTCGCGGGTACCTACGCCAAGGGCCTAACCGGGAATCCGCGCGAGGGCGAGATTCTCCGCTGGTGGGTCCGTTGGCGGGTCTTCTTCATGGCATGTGCTGAACTTTGGGGTTTCCGAAGCGGCAATGAGTGGCTGGTTTCTCACTATCTATTTGAAAAATTCTAGCGGCACCTTCATGGGAATCCGAATGGAAGCTCATGCCCCGCTGTTGGCAATGATGTTAAACTTTTCAATATCATGCCGCAGTTTGTGATTGAACGCGAGATTCCCGGTGCTGGATCGCTGACAGAGGTTCAGATCCGGGAGGTGTCTTTGCGTTCCTTGCAGGCTTTGAAGGAAATCGGGCAGCAGATTCAGTGGCTCCACAGTTACGTCACCGAAGACAAAGTCTACTGCGTTTACTTAGCGCCTGATGAAGACACCATTCGAGAACATGCCCGCAGGGCCGGCATTCCAGCCGATCGGGTTTCCGCCGTGCGGCGGTTGTTGGATCCCGCGGCTTTCAACTAGCCGACGGCGGCGACTGCAAAGAGTAAAGAGTAGCTTCTTCCAAGCTCATGGCGGTTCCTTCGTCCCAAAAACCCTTTCCAGCCACGCCTAACTCCTTCCAGGCCGGTCGCAGTGTGTCTTCAAGCTTTAGCTGTTCCGCGGGCGTCAGCGGAGCGCTGATCGACTGGCGCAGTTGCCCCGCGGCCCCAGCCAATTTCAGTGCGCGAGCGGGTTGCCCTTGAGCAAGGGCTAGACACGCCGAACCTTCCAAGGCCCTCGCCGCGCCGCGGCGATGGCCCAAGTCGGCGAAAATTTTTAAAGCTTCGCGATAGGCTGCGTGTGCTGCTCCATGGTCTCCTTGCTCGCTGTCGATGCTGCCCAGATCAGTGAGTGAACGCGCTGAACCCCATTGATCGCCGGTCTCCCTGAAAGCGAGGAGTGCGCATTGATATAGTGCCCGCGCTGTGACCATGTCATCTTGGGCCCGCGCTATGTCTCCCTCCTGGCTTAGCGACCAGGCCGCGCCCTGGCGATCGCCGATGAGATGAAAGATGTCAGTCGCTTCGCTCAACGCTTCCCGCGCCCGTCGATAGTCGCCGCGAACTTTAGCCACATTGGCAAGGTTGTGGAGGCTACGCGCCAGCGCTGACTGGTCCGACAGTGCCCGCCAGCACACAATGCTTCTCTCAAGGTTTTTCTGTGCTGTTTCGTAGTCGCCGCGGTCCCGCGCCGAAACCCCTACGGCATTGAGAGACGCAGCGATTCCTGACTCATCGCCTATCTCTTCATAAAGATTGAGGGTTTGTCGCAGGAAAAACTCAGCCGCAGGATAGTCGCCCAAGGATGTCGCCAGGGAACCGGCAAAATGCGAAACCCTGGCTCGGTCTTTAGGACGGTCTGAGCCGGCTATACGAAGCATTGTTTCCATCCGGGCACGGCCTTCGCTCAGATGTTCTCGCATGTCCCAGAAGATGAAGAGAGCGACGCAAAGCCGGAATCCCCATTCCATGTCCCGCGTTTCAAACAGCCAGTCGAGCGCAAAGCGGAGATTGTCGATCTCGGCATCACACTGCGTCAGCCAACGCGTCCGGTCATCGGGCGCTAACTCTGGATTTCCCTCCTCTGCCAGCACCAGACAATAGGCGGCATGAGCCCGCCGCGCCGCCGATTGTTCGCCGGCGTCGGTAAGGCGTTCGAGGGCGTACTCGCGGATCGTCTCCAGCATCGCGAATCGAGGCTCCGCTTCATTACGGTCCGCGCACTGAACTAGACTCTTGTCAACCAGGGATGACAAGCCGTCAAAAAGATCTACACCAAGATCACGACTGGTGTTGCAGACGGCTTCCGCTGCCTCTAACGTGCAGCCTCCGACGAACACCGCCATTCGCCGGAAAAGCTTTTGCTCGGCCTCATTCAAGAGATCGTGACTCCAGTCGATAGCTTTGCGAAGCGTTTGTTGTCGCTCCGGCAAATCGAGCGGGCCACCGGTAAGCAATTGCAGGCGGCTTTGCAAACGCTCCAGGATGGCACTGGGTGAAAGCATTCTGGTTCGGGCGGCGGCAAGTTCAATAGCCAATGGCAGTCCATCCAGCCTCGCGCAGATTTCCTGCACCGCTCTCGCGTTCTCGGCAGCTATGGCAAAATCCGGCCACACCGCTGCCGCTCGTTGCCCAAATAACTCGATGGCGGAATTCTGCGGAAGCGGCGTTACAGGAAATTCCTGCTCCCCGTAAATGCGCAAACAAGAGCGGGTGGTGACCAGGACCTTCATCGATGGGCAGGCTTCCATCGTTTCAGCAACAATGGCAGCAGCGGGGAGCACCTGTTCGAAGTTGTCGAGAACGAGTAAGAACGGCCCTGAGTTCTGTAGTTGTTCGCCGATCAGTTGAGGAACGGTGCGGTTCGCAACTTGCTGGATTTCGAGCGCGTCGGCGAGCGCGATGGCCACCAGGTCGGGGTTCGTGATCGACGATAAATGAACGAATTGCACCCCCGCAACGAACTTGTCCGCAATTGCTCCGGCCACCGCCACTGCCAGGCGCGTCTTTCCGGCGCCACCTGGTCCAGTCAGACTCAACAGCCGGACTTCGTCCCGCAATAATATTGCGCCGATTTCCGCGACTTGTTGTTCTCTTCCGACGAGCGAGGTTCGAGGGATGGGAATTTCCCGGCGTCTCTTGGGAGATTTCCCGGAAGACGGTTCGTGACCGCCGGGCAAATCAGTTTCCACAGCTTTAGTTTCGGGTGGTACTACCTCGGCGGTGAACAGATATCCCCGTCGAGGGACCGTCTTGAAAACCTTCCGGTTGCGATCGTTCAGCGCCCGCCGCAACTCAAGCGTGCATTGCACCAGCGAATCGTCGGTCACAAAAGTATCGGGCCACACCGCCTGCATTAGTTCCTGTTTGCCGATCAGTCGGCCAGGATGTTCCACCAGGTATTTAAGGGTTTCATAGACCTTTGGCCGAAGCTTTATCTCCTTACCGGCCTTAAGCACACAACCCCGGGTGACATCGAACGTGAACTCACCGAATTGATAGTTCATGGGGACCGGTTCCAAGTGTGCTCCCGCCTTCCGAAAGCAGGGGAATTGGTTTCGTCTTGATTTTGGTTTTTCTTCGGAGTTGTTTCGTTACTTCCCTTCCCCATGCTTGTTACTTTGCACTTGCTCGGGGAGGCCCATTGATTCACAAAAGATTCTTCACAAGCGGCCCGGGGGATGACGCTCCACAGAGCGGATTCTAGCAAAAAGCGGCCGCCGACGAAGGATCTGGGGAGCGATGGGCACCGGCAGGCGAAACCGCCAAAAGCTTGGAGGATTTATGAAACGCATTACAAGCATCCTGACTGGACTTTCACTCGCTGTCTTGTTTTTCGTCGGTTCGGCTCATGCCCAATACGACGCGCAAAGAATGAGGGCCGATATCCCTTTTGAATTCACCGTCGGAAACGTCACACTTCCGGCCGGCCAGTACGACTTCCTGCGAAGCGGAGCCAACATTTTTCAGGTCCGCAACGCAGAGGGACACAGCGTGTACACCATGGCCACCGCGGCGATCGGGCAAAACGCCATCGGCAGCACATCGGAGCTGAAGTTCACCGTTGTGCAAGGTCATCACGTTCTGACCCAGATTTGGAACCAGAACGCGCTGATGGGGAACGATTTCAGAATCAACGAATCGTACCTGGAACTTGCTAAACAGCCGGCGGTTCACGCGATCAGCGCAGGCCGCCGCTAAAACAGCAACTCAGAGCAAGGAGAAAACTCTAATGAAGACAACGCAGATTGGCACCCTGGAAGCGAAATGCACACAAGTCGCGATGCACCTCGGACACACCGTCATCGTCGCTTTCGCTTTGCTAAGCGTTTGGCCCTCGCGCGCCGTGGCGCAAGAGGGTCACTCGCATAGCTCAACCATGCAAGAACAGCTGTCGCCGGAACAGAAGAGCAAGCGTGGCGCGCTTCTCAAGATTGTCCGCGACTCGACCGCCCGTTTTCAGAACGTCAAGCAAGCCGAGTATGAAGGGTATGCCCTGCAATTCGGTTGCGTCAGCGGAGACAGCACGGGCGCTATGGGAATGCACTATGTCAATGGTGCTCTGGTGGGCAGCGGCGTGATTGACCCGACGCGTCCACAGATCGTGATCTACGAACCCACTCCGAGCGGACGGCTGAAGCTCATCGGCGCAGACTTTTTGGTTCTGGCCGACCAGTGGAACTCGGATCCGACGCACACCGGACCGCCAGAACTGATGGGACAACTATTTCATCTGTTCGACGCTCCCAATCGATTCGGGCTTCCAGCGTTCTACACTCTGCACGTCTGGGCGTGGAAGGAGAATCCAAATGGCGCGTTCGTGAACTGGCATCCGAACGTTTCGTGCGAACAATTCTCTGGTGAAACCCCGAAATTGGAGCGATAGTACGGCCGAAGGCTGGCAGCCCCTTCAGAAGGCTTGGGGATTGAAGGGGCTGTGCAGCAAAAATCAACCTGACCATTACCCATTCAAAGGAGATAAGAAAATGAGCACAGCACAGGTTCCTGCCCTCGACATGAATAAACTGAATGCGTTTGTCGGTCAGTTTGTAACCGACCTTGGTGCCGCAGTTCACGCAGGTATGGTGGTGATTGGAGAGAAGTTGGGACTCTACAAAGCCCTGGCCGGCGGCCCCATGACTTCCGCTGAACTCGCGGCGAAGACGAAGACCGACGAGCGCTACGTGCGCGAGTGGCTGGGGTCACAAGCTTCAGGTGGATACGTAAGCTACGACGACCAGACCAAACAATTCAGCTTGAATGCGGAACAAGCATTCACCCTGGCCAATGAAGACAGCCCTGCCTATCTGCCCGGTGCATTCGAACTCGCTTTAGGGTCGCTGGCGGCGGTTCCAAGGATCACCGAATCCTTTCGCACTGGCGACGGCATGGGATGGCACGAGCACGCGGACGGCGTATTTCATGGCTGCGAAAAATTCTTTCGTCCCGGCTATGCCGCGAATCTTGTGAGCTCTTGGATTCCCGCATTGTCTGGCGTCAAGGAAAAGCTGGAAGCAGGAGCGCGCGTAGCCGATGTGGGCTGCGGGATCGGCGCCTCAACCATATTGATGGCGCAGGCGTATCCCAAATCGCATTTTTTCGGATTCGACTACCACGACAAGTCGATCGAAGCCGCCCGGGAATCGGCCAAGCGGAACGGAGTTGCCGACCGTGTAACCTTCGAAGTGGCCTCGGCAAAAAAGCTGCCCGGCAAAGACTACGACTTCATCGCCGTATTCGATTGCCTGCACGACATGGGGGACCCGGTCGGCGCCGCAACTCATGTGCGCCAGGCACTTGCCAAAGACGGCAGTTGGATGATCGTCGAGCCTTTCGCCAACGATCAATTCAAGGACAACCTGAATCCGGTGGGCCGCGTTTACTACTCTTTTTCGACCTTGCTCTGCACACCTTGTTCACGGTCACAGGAAGTAGGATTGTGCCTGGGCGCCCAAGCCGGCGAGAAGCGGATCAAGGATGTCGTGACCGCCGCCGGGTTCAACCGCTTTCGCCGCGCTGCGGAAACTCCTTTTAATATCGTTTACGAAGCGCGGCCGTAGTCTCACGTAGTCATGGAGGAAGCCATGAAACAGGAAGACGTAGTTCAACTCAAAGGGCAGCTTCGCGGTGGGCTGATCGAGCCCACCGACGCGGGCTACGACGAAGCGCGCAAAGTCTACAACGCCATGATCAGCCGCAGGCCGCGCCTGATCGCCAAGTGCGCCGATGTCGCAGACGTGATCACTGCGGTTGGATTCGGTCGGCAGCATGGTCTTCGCGTCTCGATTCGTGGGGGCGGACATAATGCCGGGGGCTTGGGAGTTTGTGACGACGGCCTCGTCATCGATCTCTCGTTGATTAAGTACGTTCACGTCGATCCGGCAACAAAAACCGTACGCGTGGGCGGCGGGTCCACCTGGGGTGATGTCGACCACGCGACGCACGCCTTTGGACTGGCAATTCCGTCGGGGATTATTTCGACCACCGGCGTGGGCGGCTTGACCCTCGGCGGCGGATTGGGACACCTCACACGCCAGTACGGACTCACCATCGACAATCTGTTGGCCGCTGACGTAGTACTAGCCGACGGAAGCTTTGTGGTAGCAAGCGCGGACGAAAATCCCGATCTGTTTTGGGCACTCCGCGGCGGAGGAGGAAATTTCGGGGTGGTGACGTCGTTTCTGTTCCAGGCGCATCCCGCACAATTAGTTTGTGCCGGCCCGATGCTTTGGGAATTGGACCAAGCCGCCGACATCATGAAGTGGTATCGCGAATTCATCGTGCAAGCGCCGGAAGATCTCAACGGGTTCTTCGCATTCATCACCGTTCCCCCCGCGCCACCCTTCCCCGAAGCGTTGCATTTCAAGAAAATGTGCGCCGTGGTGTGGTGCTACAACGGCGCGATGGAACAGGCGGATCAGATTATGGATCCGGTCAGGAAATCTCATCCTCCAGCTTTTGAATTCTTCGCGCCCATGCCCTATCCCATGTTGCAGGGCATGTTCGACGGGCTCTATCCGCCGGGTTTGCAGTGGTACTGGAAAGCAGACTTCGTGAAGGAGCTAAGTGACGAGGCCATTGCTCTTCACATCAAACACGGATCGCAACTGCCTTCCCTTCACTCCACCATGCATCTCTATCCCATCAACGGCGCCGCACATAAAGCAAAAAACGGCGACACCCCATGGAGCTATCGCGATGCCAACTGGAGCCAGGTCATCGTAGGTGTCGATCCGGACCCAGCCAACAAAGATCGTATGGCGGCATGGGCCAAAGATTATTGGGAAGCACTTCACCCGCATGGAGCCGGGGGCGCCTACGTGAACTTCATGATGGAAGAAGGTGAAGACCGCATCCGCGCCACGTACAAGAATAGCTATGAGAAGCTGTCACGTGTTAAGGCAAAGTATGATCCGAATAACTTCTTCAACGTTAATCAGAACATTCGGCCGGCTATCGGCGCGAGGAAGTAACGGCGATCTCGCGCCGTTCAGGTGGTGAGCAGACCAGTCTTTGCGAACTTCGTTCTGATGAGGCGTCTACAATGCCTTGCGAGGGAATATGGGGAAATCGCGGAGGCAGTTTTTGACTGTTACATCTGTCGGCTTAATGGGAGCCTTTTCTGCATTCAAGGCTTCCGCGCAGACGCCTACTCCTGGCGCGCCTCCCGCGTTTGGGACGGGGCCACTCGTTGGTCCGGAGATTTCGCCTGCAACAATTCGTGAGACCGAAAAGCTGGTCCAGATCACGATGACGGACAACGACGTCGCTGTCGCGGCGTCGAGTTGGCGTCCGAATATGGCTGCACTCTATGAGCGCCGGACTGGTCCACGCAAGGTGCAACTGGAAGCGCCGCTGGGGCCGGCGACCAAATGGAATCCTGCGCTGGCAGACGTGAAGATTGTGGCGGTGCGTGACCGTTTTGTACGGAGTGCGGATGATCCGGGGACGTTACCCGCCAACGATGTGGACATTGCATTTGCTCCCGTGAGCAGACTGTCCCGGTGGATTGAAGGCCGCAAGTTGACTTCAACCAGGCTCACGCAGATTTATCTCAAACGTTTGCAGCAGTTCGATCCGAAGTTGCGTTGCGTCATCACGCTGACCAGCGATCTTGCGATGACGCGCGCGAAACAGGCCGACGCCGAAATCGCTGCGGGGAATTATCGCGGGCCGCTCCATGGAATCCCGTGGGGCGGCAAGGATCTGCTCGATACCGCGGGCATTCCGACGACGTATGGCGCCGAGCCGTATCGCAATCGCGTGCCAAAAGAAGATGCAGCGGTGGTCAAGCGGCTCAACGACGCTGGCGCTGTCCTCGTCGCGAAGCTTAGCCTCGGCGCGCTGGCGCTGAACGACATCTGGTTTGGCGGACAGACTATGAATCCCTGGCTACTTGAAGAGGGAGCTTCAGGATCGAGCGCCGGACCCGGATCTGCGACAGCAGCCGGCCTTGTCGGATTTTCAATCGGCAGCGAAACCGGCGGCAGCATTGTTGCTCCGGCGATGCGATGCGGCGTGACAGGATTGCGTCCGACCTACGGTCGAGTGCCGCGCACCGGCGCCATGACCCTGTGCTGGTCTTTAGATAAATTGGGTCCGATGACGCGCTCAGTGGAAGACGCGCTGTTGGTGCTGCAGGCGATTTCCGGCGCAGATAACGGTGATCTTGCAAGCGTCCCCAGCCATCTCGACTTCGACGCCAACGCCAGCGTGAAGGGTCTGCGCGTCGGTTACTTTCGGAAATGGATGCAGGAACCTCCTGCAACAGATGTCGACCGCGCAGCGCTCAAGGCAGTGGAACAGGCAGGGTTGAAGCTGACCGAAGTGTCCATACCAGATTGGCCGTACGATTCTCTCAACCTTATTCTCTTCGCAGAGGCGGGAGCGGCTTTTGAAGATTTGACGCTCAGCGGAGGCCTGAGCGAACTGAAGGCACAAGTTCCCGATGCGTGGCCGAATATCTTTCGCCAGTCGCGCTTCTTGTCAGCGGTCGACTTCGTGCAGGCGGACCGCTTCCGCCGTAAGGTCGCGGAAGAGATGGCGCGAGTGTTTTCGGAGGTCGATCTGCTGCTGGTGCCGTCATTGCGCGATGAAATGCTGGTGATCACCAACTTCACCGGCCATCCATCATTAACTCTACGAGCAGGCTTTGTAGAGGTGTCGGCGGCACGGAGCGACTGGGCTCCGGATCCACAGCATCCCCTGCCGAAGTTTTCTCCCCCGCGGCGGGTGCCGCACGGAGTGACACTGATTGGACGGCTGTTCGATGAGGGAACTCTGGGCGGCGCTGGATTGGCGTTGGAGAAAATCTTTGGCGTCGCCGAAAAGCGGCCGCCAGGATTCTGACGGGCATTGGGCACGAGCCACTTCGGTCGAGCGAATGCCCCAAAGGTAAAAAACATGAAAGCAGGAAGAATTCACAAGTTCGGCGGCCCTGATGTCATTCTGATCGATGAGATCCCGCGTCCAGCGCCCAAAGAGGGTGAACTGGTCGTCCGCGTGGCCGCGGCCGGGGTCGCCCCATGGGATGTACTCATCCGTGAGAATAAAAGTGTGATCGATCTGTCTCTTCCCATCATTCTTGGTTCAGATCTATCTGGAGTTGTCGAATCCGTTGGCGCCGGCGTCACACAGTTCACTCCCGGCGACGAAATCTTCGGCGTGACCAACAAACAATTCTGCGGAGCTTATGCCGAATACGCAGTGGCATCCGCGGAACTGATCGCAAGGAAGCCGAAATCGTTGAGCTTTCAAGAAGCGGCGTCCGCACCGGTAGTTGCGGTCACCGCCTGGCAGATGCTGTTCGAATACGCGCAATTGAAATCAGGGCAATCGGTTCTGATCCACGGGGCCGCGGGAAATGTCGGCGCGTATGCGGTGCAACTGGCGAAACACGCAGGACTGCAAGCTCATGCCACCGCCGGGCCCGGCGATCTCGACTACGTGCGCAGCCTGGGAGCCGACACGGTCGCGAACTACAGGACGGAAAGATTTGAAGACGCTGTTCCAAAAGTCGATGCGGTACTCGACATGGTCGGAGGAGAAACGCAGCATCGCTCCTTCTCTGTTTTGAAGCCGAATGGGATTCTTGTGTCGGTGGTGACGCCGTCCCCGGAACAGCATGAAGGATTCCGTTCCGTATTTTTTTTAGTCGACGTTACGACCGCCCGACTAGACGCACTCGGCAAATTGTTCGACGACAGGAAGTTAGTTGCACAGCCAGGAAGCATTCTCCCGCTGAAAGAAGCTCGAAAAGCTCACGAAATGCTGGCGGGCGCGCCGCACAAGAGAGGCAAGATCCTGCTCACGATGTAAAAACAAGCGAGATCGTGACGTGCGATTACGCATTCCTCAATCGCTTTTCAATCGGCTGAACAGATTTGGCGGCTCTTCTTCTCTCGGAGCATCATGACTGCCAAGGCTGGACTCCGCCCGGTGATTTGACTACCTTGAAGACCAGCGAAGGTGATCTTTTGCAAACGAATTTGGTTAAGGAAAAATTGAAATTGGGTGAACTCGTCTACGGGACGTCTCTTGGCGAATGGCTCGATCCCGAGGTTCCCGTACTCCTCGCAGCTGCAGGCCTGGATTTTTTCTTCATCGACACAGAGCATTCCGCTACCAGCTATTCACAGATCAAGGGGCTTTGCCGAACGGCACGGGGGGCTGGAGTGGTGCCCATCGTACGGGTGACAGAAAACGCGCCGGCGCTAATCTCGCGGGCTCTCGATGTGGGCGCAATGGGCATCATCGTTCCGCAGATCAAGTCGGCGGAAGGAGCCCGGGCGTCGATCGACGCCATGAAATTTCCACCCATCGGAAATCGCGGTTACGGATTGGGAAGCATTATCACCGACTTTAAGCCGAAACCGGCGCAAGCGGAAGTTGACTCGGCCAATCGTGAAACGCTGGCGGTGATCATGATCGAAAGCCGCGAGGGTGTGGAGAATGTGGAGGAGATCGCGGCCGTGCCAGAGGTTGATGTGCTCTTCATCGGCCCTTACGATCTTTCTTTGTCGTTGGGAATCGTGGAACAATTCGAGAACCCGATTTTCTGGAATGCCGTGAAGAGGATCATCGCGGCGGCGAAGAAATCCAACGTCGCGGTGGGATTGCAATCCGGCAACATGGAGTTTCTGGCGCGCGTGCGGGAAATGGGCGCGAGGTTTTTGATTTGCGGCAGCGAAACGTCGGTCCTGCTGGACGGCTACAAGAAGGCGCTGGCGACGATAAAGGCATAGGTCTGCGATGTGGAAAAGAGGCACGTTCGCAGCACCTGGGTTTTCGGCAAGACTTCTCACGTGCCTGCTCATACTTCTTTCCCTGCGAAGCGTCCTTCGATCGGAAAATGCGCCTTTACCAAAAATGGCGGAACCGGTGCGCCAGGCTGATGCTTCCTGCGAAAAATGCCACCAGGAAATTTTCCGGAAATATCTAGACACCCCGATGGCAAACGCCAGCGGATTGGCTCTCGACCGTGTTTTTACTGGAGGCTTTCACCACGAACCATCCGGAATCGACTACAAAGTCGAGAAAGGCGATGGATCGCTGTGGCTTGGATATTCGCGGGCGGGCGATCCCAGTGTGAGCGGAAAACACAAGCTGGAATACTTCCTCGGCTCCGGGCACCTAGGGCTCACTTATCTCTACTCGCTCAATGGCTACTTTATCGAGTCGCCGGTCGCTTATTACGGAAACACGCGATCTTTCGACATGAAGCCGGGATTGACCAATTTCCCTGCGCTGCCTTCCGCCTTGCCCATGACCAGCGGATGTATGCGGTGCCACATGAGCGACGTTCAGCGGGAAGATGCCGGAACACGGAATCACTTTTCGGGCTTGCCGTTTCTACATGCGGGCGTCACATGCGAAGCGTGTCACGGCGATGCTTCCAAGCACGTTGCCTCAGGCGGCAAAGCGACCGTTATCAATCCGGCCAAACTTGATCCCGAAAAACGCGATTCCGTTTGTATCAGCTGCCATCTGGAAGGCGATACCCGCATCGAACATGCCGGTCGCAATGTTTTGGACTACAAACCGGGCGAGCGCATTGCGGACTATCTTTCCTATTTTGTTTACGCCAGCGACAAAATTACCAGCCGTGGCGTTAGCGAAATCGAGGAACTCGCGTTGAGCAAATGCAAGCGGATGAGTGGCGACCGCATGTCTTGCATGAGCTGCCACGATCCTCATTTTTCCCCGCCTCCGGAACAACGAGCTTCGTTTTACCGGCAGAAATGTCTTGCGTGCCACACCCAGCCGAAATTTGCCACCAAACATTTCAGTGCCACTCCCGATTGCACCAGTTGTCATTTGCCGAAGGGAAAGGCGGAGAAGGTCCCTCACATCGCCTGGACCGATCACCGCATTCGCCAGCAATATTCCGAACCGATGGTTTCGTTTGATTCGGCGACGCAACCGGAGCTGGTAACGTTTCTGGGAGAAAAAGCCGATCCCCGGGACTTGGGTCTCGCCTACTACGACTTGGTG
>DATBAT010000185.1:0-4129 GCA_036271375.1 Terriglobales bacterium | reverse complement strand
TTCCCCTGTTTGGATTCAGCGCGATTCGAGTGGCCATGCAGCCGGGATTCAACCTTGGAAACGACTTGCATCTGCATCGCGCGCTTCTGGATGCGATCGCGGCTGGCGAACCGGAGAAAGCCAAGCGTGCCTTTCACGCTGCCATGAAGGACTGGTCGGAACAAGCGGTGCATCTTTATACCGAAGACAATGAGAACGCTCCGGCAGTTTAGGGGATTCATCCCAGCCGGGTGCGATACTCGACTCGTCCTTGAATACCGATGTTCAGGTGAACTAGAGCGCCTCCGAAATATCCGTTGATTGGATCGTAGCCCGGAGGCATGACTGGCATGGGCTCTGATCTGGCTGCCGAAGTGACAAAAATATCCCGGAGCTCGGGCCCGCCAAATGCCAGCGAAGAAGTCTGTTTAGCGGGAGTCTCGATTCGCCTTTCCAACTTCCCGTCGGGAAAGTAGCGGGAAATGCAACTCCCGTACCATTCTGCAGACCAAATGTATCCCTCCGCGTCCACCGTCAGTCCATCAGGCAATCCCGCCGATCTGTCGGCTTGGGCGAATACGCGCCGCTTTCCTACTCGTCCCGAGGTCGAATCGTAGGCATACGCGTAGATCGTCCGAGCTACGGAATCAGTCGCGTATAAAATCGTGCCATCGGGTGAAAATCCTAAGCCATTCGCCAGATGGAATCCCTCGTCGAGTATCCGCACCTGGCCATTGTCTTCTATAGAAAAAAGCTTTCCGAGGGGATAGCTTTTCGCAGGATTATAAAAACAGGAACCAGCCAAAAGGCGACCTTCGGGATCCGCGATGCAGTCGTTCAATTGGAGTTTTTCGCCGCCAAATTCGCTTACTATCAGGGCTGGTCTGTCTTTCCTGTCCCAAGACCAAACGCCGGAATTGTTAATGAAAGTGAAGCCACCCCGCTGATCAAGCGCGCAGCCGTTAACTTCAAAATCTGAAAGTATGAGTGTTCTTGCTTGAGACTTCCAGTCGTAGCTGTAGAATCTGCTGCCGGAGCAATCCGTCCAATAGAGTTTTTGTTGCGGTGCATCCCAAATGGGTGATTCGCCGCACAGATTTTCGTCGTCAACAATTACAGTGCATACAGGCATGGTTTGACCTACTCGGCTCCAGCCGTAAGTTGTGCGGTACGTCTGCCTTCATAAAGCGTCAGGGCCCCGGTACCGGCAACGGTAAGAGCGCCGCCAATCAACTGAGGCAGCGTGATTCGATCATGTACGGTCACCACCGACAGGATCAGACCGAAAAGCGGAAGCAAATAGATGGACGTCGAGACTTGGCCTACTTCCAGTCGGTTAAGCACCCACATCCATAAGATCATCGCTACGCCCCACGAAAGGACGCCGAGAACCGCGACAGCCAGCCAGGTGGCGCTGGAATAGCCGGTGATCCGGTAAAACGGCTTGCTCTCATATCCCGCTGAAATAATCGCGCATCCGGCAATCGCCACCACATAGCTGTAGAGGAGCACTTGCAACTCGGAATAGCGGGACAAGAGGTCCTTGCTGTAGGTGTTGTAAAACGCACTGCCTAATCCGGCGAGCAGGAGGACAAAGTTACCCAGCAACAGGCTGCGATTGAAAGAAGCATTCGCCAGATCGTTGGCCGAGATCAGCAACGTGCCGATGACTCCCAGAATCAGGCATAGCCCACGCATAATCGTGAGCTTTTCTCCAAGCATTACAATTCCCAACCCAGTCATCAAAACCGGAATAGTCAACGATAGAATTGCCGCATTGGATGCCGAAGAATGTGCGATGCCCCATGTAAGCATCACCGAGGGAGGCAGAATTCCCAACACTCCGAGCAAGCAATATTCTCGAAGTGTCTTCCACTGAAATGGTTTGATCTCAGCTTTGTGTTTTGATCTCTCCCGCAACCAGAGCGGAAGCAGCAATAGAGATGCAAACACCAGGGTCCAGAAATTCAACGCGGCCGGTTCCATATTGTCACCGGCAATCTTGTAGGCAGGATACTGTGCCGCCCAAAGCAGATTGACCAGAACCAATGCTGCAAAATTGATCCATCCGCCACGTTGCGCACTCATGTAGAAAGCCGGCTGAGCAAGCCTCCGTCCACTACCAGCGTCGCGCCCGTAATGTAAGCGGCGGCAGCCGACGCCAGAAAATAAACTGCCTGGGCAATGTCTTCCGGCTGTCCGACCCTGCCGAGTGGAATAGTCCGGCCGATCGCCTTCACGGCCTCTTCAGGATCGGGCTGGTCCTTTAGAAAAGGTTCCATCATCCCGGTACGAATTGCCCCTGGGCAAACAGCATTAACTCGTACCCCATCCACCGCGAAATCTAGAGACATGCCACGCGTCAGTGCCAATAATCCTGCTTTAGTAGCGGCATAAACAGAGATCTGTGGTTCGCTCGCGAGAGCTTGCACCGAGGAGATATTGACGATACTCCCGCGGGATTCCTTCAGGAATGGGTAGGCATACTTGGCGCAGAGAAACGCGCCGCGAAGATTCGTCTCAGAAATTGCATTCCAGTCGTCAAGCGTATATTCATCGGCCCGCCGGTACCGCTCAATGCCGGCATTGTTGCAAAGCACGTCGATGCGTCCAAAAACTTCGCCGATCCGCCGCATCAACGCCTGGATCTCCAATTCGATGCGCACGTCCGTGGGGACAAACAACACCTGCTTGCCCGCGGCTTTCAGGGATGACTCCAATGCAACGCCGCGTTCTGCATCGCGATCGGCAATCACAACCGCGTCGCCTTTGGCGGCGAACTCCTGCACGATGCCGCGGCCGATGCCGTACGCACCGCCGGTCACCAGCGCCACCCGAGAGTCGCTCATGGTCAATGCTCCTAGCAGATCGACAACGTTGCGGTCGCAGCTTCCGCTTCGCGCTTGAAGCGGGCGAGGGCTTCGCGGTTCAAATCTACTCCCAAGCCAGGGCGTTTCGGGAGCGCGATTTCTCCATTCACCATTTGCAGTTCGTTGGAAACCAATTCGCGGCGGAGAGACGACTCGCACAACTCGTCGGGCAGGAACTCGATGAACGCGCAGTTCGCCGTGGTCGCAGCCAAATGCGCAGCGGCGGCGATGGAAATTCCCGATTTCCAAAGATGCGGCACGATCGTCAGATGTCGTTGTTCCGCCAGGTTACACACGCGCTTAGCTTCCGTGAATCCACCAACGCGTCCCACGTCAGGCTGAACCACGCTGACTTTCCCGCGATCCATCAGGTCAAGGAATTCAAAACGAGTGGCAAGCCATTCACCCGCAGCGATTGGAATAGGCTGTTCAGCGGTCAAGCGCGCGTATCCATCCAAGTCGTCCGACGGCAGCGGGGTCTCGATGAAGAACAAATTGAAATCGACCCATGGCTTGATCGCTTTAAGACAGGTGTCGGCGTCAGGAAATGCGTATTGCACATCGACCATCAACGTAAACTCTTTGCCAACTGCGTTCCGGACTTCGCCAATCACTTCGGTCATTTCTTCGTGGGACGCCTTCAGTCCGTTGTGAGCATAGGGGCCGCAAGGCGTGACCTCAATTTTCGCCGCGCGAAACCCTAAACCTTTGGCGCGCAAAGCCCACTCGACAATCGACTTGCGATAAACCGCGAAGGAACTCACTTCGGGCTGGAGCGAAGCGTAAGGTGTAATGCTTTTCTTGACCGCACCACCCAGCAATTCATGACACGGCTTGCCCAGCGCCTTGCCGCGCAAATCATGCATGGCCATGTCCAATGCGCCCATGGCATGAATCACTACCCCGCGACGCCCATTCATCGCCGACCCAACATAGAGCTTTTCCCACAAAGCTTCGGGCTGCATCGGATCCTGCCCGATCAACATCTCCGCCAGCCCGAGCCCCATCGTATGGGTGCCGGGGGCATTGATGCAGGCGCGCGCCATCCAGGGATTGACGTCCGTCTCGCCAATCCCGGTAACCCCTTCATCCGTGTGAATTTCGACGACGATGTCGTCCTGCGAGGAACTTGTCGCGCCTACGTCATAACCGGGATCAAGCAGAACGTGGCAATCAATACGCGTAATTTTCATCGTTATTTATAAATGATCGATCAAAGACTAAGGCGTTGTGGCCGTTTTGTCAATTCTTTTAGAGTTACACGATTCTCAGCATTGACG
>DATBAT010000184.1:0-7927 GCA_036271375.1 Terriglobales bacterium | reverse complement strand
CCATCATGGAGTTGGTCAACGAACTTTATTCGGTAGAAGAAAAAGGCGGGCAATCCTCCGTCCCACCGGCCTTGCTCAAAGAAGTTCAGAAGAACCTTGTTTTATTGCTCGCTCCTTTCGCGCCCTACCTCACCCACGAACTCTGGGAGATGCTCGGCCAGACCGACAATCTTTTGAAAGCCTCGTGGCCGAAATACGACGCGGCTCTCGCGAAAGAAGATGAAATAGAAATTCCAGTTCAGGTCAACGGAAAGTTGCGCAGTCGCGTAATCGTCGCAGCCGACGCCGATGAAGCGACACTATTGACAGCCGCCCTGGCCGACGAAAAGGTAAAAGCCGCCATCGCCGGTAAAGAGATCGTGAAAAAAATCGTGGTCCCCGGCAAGCTGGTAAATATAGTGGTTCGGTAAATCCTCCAATGCCGCGCCGCTCTCCTACCCTCGAAGGTTTCCGCGTTCTCTTTCGCATGCCCTTGCTCGGCCTCGCGGAAATCACCTGGCGCTGGGCCATCGGCACCGCCTTCGTAGCGTCGATTATTTTCGCGGCCCTGCAATACCTGAAGTCTCTTCCGGTCGCCAACGGCGACATGCTCCTGCTTCGCACTCGCCATCCGCTGCTGGTGTCGCGCGCGCTGGCTCACATCTTCGCCGGCACTGCTGTCCGTTTCTTGATGGTAGTAGTCTTCCTCGCGTTCGCCGTCGCCCTGGCGTGGATCGCAATCGCCGCCGTCGGACGCGCCATCACCGTCAAAACTCTCCTCACATATTTCTTCCCCGAAAGAACGGTAAGGCTTCGTGTCGGGCCGATCGTCGAACTGAACTCTCTAAGAGCAACTGCACTACTGGCAGCCATCGTCGCCACTGCGGGCGCCATGCTGCTTGGAGGAATGACTTCAACCAAAGCCAACCCATCGCCCGGCAGCGCCATGCTGATCTTCGTAACTCTTTCCCTATTCATCTGGATTTGTTGGGCGATGCTGAACTGGCTGCTGTCCCTTGCCGCGCTTTTCGTAATAGCCGAAGATCAGTCCACGTCCGGCGCGATAGTGGCAGCCGTCGATCTTCTTCGCCAACGTACCGGCCCCGTCCTCGCCGCCAGCGTCTGGTTCGGCCTTGCCCACGGGGTCGCCTACACCATCGCCAGCTCTGCCGTCGGCTTTCCCCTGGCGTTCACCGGCGTGCTGCCGGGAAGCATGGTTCTCGGCGGCGTGATCCTGGCCGCGTTGTTATACTTCGCCGTCGTCGACTATCTCTACGTAGGCCGTCTGGCCGCTTACCTCTTTATTGCGGAAGCTCCAGACTCCCCGGCGGTATTGCATAGTACCGACGGCCCTTCCGCGGTTGATCCCACAGAATTGATTTTAAGCGACTTACCCTTTGACGGAGCTCCAGCCTAGTTTTTCTCGCGATGCAAGTAAGTCAAAATTTCATGCTTCGCAGTTAAACCAAATCTGATACATTCTCGTGGCGGCCAAACCCCACCTCCCCTCGGCGCATCTTTATACGAGGAATATTCACTCTGTTCTGACCCAAGACATGAAAACCCATTCGCGGCGCGCATCCCTACTCTCTTTGTGTGTAATTTCTTGCACTCTTGTGCTCTTTGGCTGCGGTGGAGGCGCTGGAGGGTCCGGCGGAAGCGGCGGGGGCGGAGGTTCCACTCCCGACCCAACCGCAACCCTTACGGCTGCGCCCGCTTCGGTTCCGTCAGGCACGAGTTCGACTTTGACCTGGACCTCGACCAACGGCACGTCCGCGTCAATCGACAACAGTATCGGGACGGTCAAATTGAGCGACAGCGCCACCGTCACTCCTACCCAGACTACGACTTACACCATCACCGTGACCGGCAGCGGCGGCAAGACAGCAACGGCTTCTGCCAAGGTTACGGTTACAGCGCCGGTTCTGCCCACCGCGACCATCAGCGCCAGCCCGGCTTCCATCGGTCCTGGACAGTCATCCACGCTGACAGTCGTCGCCACCGCGGCAAACACCGTGGTGATCAGCAACAATATCGACTCGACCACCTATACGCTGCCGCTGACCGGTGGAACCCAGGTCGTGAGCCCGAGGGCCACCACCATCTATACGGTGACCGTCACCGGCGGGGACAGCAAGACCGCCACCGCGAATGCCACCGTCACATTTACACCGGGCAGCCTGAATTCATCAGTCAACCACATCATCTTCATGATGCAGGAGAACCGCACTTTCGATCACTATTTCGGAATGCTGAATCCTTACCGGTCGACCAACGGCTTCAATGTCGGGGACGACGGCGTCACCTACAACGTGGATGGAATTGACGACAAGCTGATGAGCATCCACAACTCGAATGACCAGGGGACGTCCTTCGATCTGTTCAAGCTCGCAAGCACCTGCATCGACGACGACTCTTCCTCATGGCTACCCAGCTTCGGCGATGTCAGTAAATTCAATTACGCGCTCACACGTTCCATCAACATGGATGGCTTCGTCCACACCGCGGCCGGCTATAACAACTTCTGCGCCATGCCGACCAGCGGCTGTACCGGCGGTGTGTTCACTGACTCGATAGGCGAGCGCGCCATGGGCTACTACGACCAGGATTATTTGAACTACTACTACTACATGGCGTCGCAGTTCGCGCTTTCTGACCGCTGGTTTTCCCCCATGGCGGCAGAAAGTATTCCCAACCGCATCGCCACCATGACCGGCGGCACCACCCAGGGATTGGTGCACGATCCCGGAAACAATGAAGACAAGCTCCCGCAACTTGCGATCCAGACCATCTTCCAGAAACTCGACAACGCCATGCCGGCCGTTTCCTGGAAAATTTACTACTCGACGACCCAGGACCAGTGCGCCGCCGACCCTGACGGCGATTGCAACAACGGAAATCCGGTAGACAAATTTCCTGCGACGACTTTTACTTACTTCACTTATTCCGTTGGCAAGCATTACCTCTACCAAAAAAATATGGAGCGTCCTACCTGCATAGCCCCCGCACAGGACTCCGGGACCGCAGTCAACGATCCTAATAATTCTTTCTGCATCGATCTGACTCACGTAGCGCCGATCACCCAATTCGTCTCCGACATGGCCAATGGCACACTACCCAGCTTTTCCTGGGTCGAGGCTGGCTACAGCCGCAATGACGAGCATCCGGGATCGGGACAATCCATCCTTCTGGGGCAGGCTCAAATCGCCAGCCTGTTCAACGCTTTCATGGCCGGCCCCTCGTGGCAGGATTCCATCTTCTTCCTAAGCTACGACGAAGGCGGTGGGCCCTACGATCACGTGCCTCCCGTGCCTCATCACACCAACGACAAGACGACAGCGGGGGACAAGAGTAATTACCCAGTCGATGTCGCGACCATTTCTGTCGCTCCAGACTCGTTCGCTCCCTGTATCCCCGCGACCATGGACAACAGCGCCACGCTGCACTGCGATCTAAGGACGTCGCCTCCAGCAGGAAATCCCGATCCCGGCGTGGTATCTACCGACGCGGCGTTCATAAACGGTTTCGCTGCCCAGATCGGGTTCCGCTTGCCCAACATCGTGCTTTCACCTTTTGCCCGCAAGCACTACGTATCCCACATTCCGATGGACCATACCGCCGTCATCAAGATGGTGGAAGCCCGCTTCATCGGCCCCAACGCGGCGCTCACCGCAAGAGACGCTGCGCAGCCAGATCTCTTGGACTTCTTCGACTTCAACGGTGTTCCATGGTCGACGCCGCCCAGCAATGTTCCGACGCCGTTTCCGGTTTCGCAGGCGGGCCCGACCTGCACTGCGGCCAGCATGCATTGAGTTCTAGACGGGACTTTCGGAAAGAGGTCATTCGAGGGCGGCCTACTCCCTGCCTCGTTCTATGGGATAACAGGACGGTCAGTGCTGGAAATGAAGAATTTCTGTCCTCGCTGGCGGGAGCGACGTAAACCAGATCAAGAAGACTTTCTCATGCTCCGCGCTGATATGGACTAGGGGCAACGGGTTTTCGATCAAGCCCGGACTTCCATTTTTCCAGAGCCGCTTGCGCTTCGGGATTTGTGGAATACGAGCGCGCTTCCCACCCGCCACGCTTCCATGCCAGAACAGAGTTTTGATCCATGTAAACAATTCTGAAGACCGAACCGAGGCGAAGGACGTAGTAGGAATCGCTCATGCGACTCGTCCTCGTGCTGGATCGAACTGACCAGCCTGATCGCGGAGACGCTGTTCCTTCGCGTCCATGATGGCGTCCAATTGCCGGACCAGTTCCACATACCGGGCGTCGTTCTTCTCGGAGATTATCTGTGTGCAAAGGTCTTTGAAGGTTTGTGTCTCTTCGGGGGTCATACCTGACAAATTTAAAACTCGAAAGGAGGCTCTGTCTGTTGGATCCTCAACACAATTTTAACGGGAAATCCTGTAGTTGCTCTTTGGTAACTACCTCTTCCTCTGGCACAACTCCGCACCCTTGGCCGCTGAATGGGGGAGACGAGCCGACACTCTCAGCTTGAGGGCCGAAAGGTTTGCAGGGCGCTAGGCGGCTGAAGTTTTCTTCCGCTTCTCGCGCTCTTCCAGAAGCTTGTTGATCTGATGGGTCAGCGCCAGCAACTTTTGCGTGTCGGTTTCTACCGACGCTTCGGTGCAGAGTTGTTCAAACGTCTTACCGGTGTTTTCCTGGCTGGGCATTGGGAACCCCCTTAATGGGGGCAATATAGCGCAACCGGTGCCATACTTCTGCCGGGGCCCCAACATAACAACAAGCGCTAATCCCTGGAGAATTCCCTGAGATATTCCTTAACAATCGGGTAGCAACTACAGGTCACGCTTTCCAACCCTTTGCGATCCACGACTTTGATCTTGCCGCGGCGGTAGGAAATAAATCTCCCCTGCTGGAATAATGACGCCGCCAGGCTAAGCGTCGACCGGTTGACGCCCAACATCCGGGCCAGAAATTCGTGGGTAAGCGGTAGCTCTTGCCCGTTGTCGGCGTGGTCGGCGGTGACCAGAATCCAACGGGCCAGGCGTTCTTCGACGGTGTGTACCCGGTTGCATAACGCGGTCTGGGAAACCTGCGCCATCAGGGTGTAGATGTAGCCCAGCAACAAATGTCGAGTCTGTTCGCTTTGATTGAACTCACGGCGGACTACGCTTGCCCTTACACGCCCTGCCGACTTGCCCAATTGGACCAGAATCCGATGCGACGACCTGGAGTTTCCTAATAAGGCCGATACCCCGACAAAGCCTTCCGATCCCGTGACGCCGACCTCGACCGTGCTTCCATCGTCGCCGCCGCTTAACAACGACAACATGGTGCCGCGATCGGGAAAATAGAGATAGTCAACCTCATCCTTTAGTTCGTAAACGGTCTGCCCCACTTCCAATGCGGCGATACGCATTTCCGGAAGCAAACGGGCTTGAACTTCGCGAGGCAGCCTCTGGAAGAGGTCGTTGCTGGAAGGTTCTTCGCCCCCCGCGCGGACATCGGTCTTTCTGTGTGTCATTGGGTATAGGCGACGCGCTCGCCCGGAGGGTTGAATCTAACTTAAGCGGCGGAGAAAGTATGTCGGTAGGCCAACTGTGTTGCTGACATAACATAGTGCATTATCAGCCCTTTAGGAACCGGGTGCGCTCCCGGCGCAGGATCAGGTAGCATTCACAAGCCGCCTCTTCCAGCCTTCCGCGGTTCAGAATCTGGATCTTTCCCCGGCGGTACTCGATCAGGCCAGCCGCCTGCAACACTCCGGCGGCAAGGGTCACCGTCGAACGCCGCGCGCCCAACATGACCGAGAGAAATTCGTGGGTCAGTTGGAAATGGCATGATTCGCTGTAGTCCGCGGAAGTAGCCAGCCAGCGGGCCAGGCGTTCCTCTACGGAGTGCAGATGGATGCAAATGGCAATCTGCGACATCTGAATAAACCGCGATTGAAGGTAGCGGTCAAAAGTTGCACGATGGCCTTCGTGGTCAATGGCCGCGACTAAGATGTCCGCTCGAATGCGTCTGCCATCGCCGCCCAACTGCATCATGCAACGCGTTGCCGCCGAGTTATATTTCAGCAGCCCTGGAATGCCGGCGATGCCCTCGTTTCCGGTGATCGCGATCTCAAGGCATGCCCCGGAACTGGTCACCGCAACTTCGGACGCCATGCCAGAATCCAGAAAGTAGGCGTACTTCGGTACTTGGTCAGCTTCGTAAAGCGGCGTTCCCGAGGGAAGCTTTAGATATTTTAGATTTTGGCTGAACTCGCTGGATTTCTGGAGTTTAAGAGAAGTCAGCAAAAGATTTTGGATAGGCGGAGATTCGAGAGTGGGTGCCATACGCGTCCTCAGCCGAAAGATCGGCACGAAGAACAGCTCTGGCTATTCTCGATGTCTACCTAATTGTACGCTGAAGCTATGTTGGCGAACGAACATAAGCCGACTCGCAGTCGGCAGGCTAAATGCTAAGTGCTGAATGCTAAGTGCTGTTCTTCGAAACCAGCGCAATTCAACGGACCGCAGGCGCCCAAGGAGGCCTGTATTTCGGCGCGGCGAAATCCAAGGGCTGAATGCTAAGTGCTGAATGCTAAGTGCTGAATGCTGACTGCTGTTCTTTGAACCCTCGCTTTACACCCATCCCCCCAATCTGAGAAACTCATCCGTGGAAAATCAGTCCATCGTAGTCTTGGATTTCGGAGCGCAATATTCCCAACTCATCGCCCGCCGCATCCGCGAACAAGGCGTTTTCTCTGTAGTCATCCCCTGCACCTCCACCATCGAAGAGATTCGTAGCTATTCGCCGATTGGCATCATCCTTTCCGGCGGCCCATGCTCGGTTTACGACATCGACGCGCCTGCCGCCGACAAGCGCCTCTTCGATATGGGCCTACCGATTCTCGGCATCTGTTACGGACTGCAATTTATGGTGCACGCGCTCGGAGGAAAGGTGCGGGCGGCGGCCCGCCGCGAATACGGGCACGCTCAGGTCGACGTGCTGGAAAATTCGGAACTGTTTAACGGTCTGCCCCGCCAGCTCGAAGTCTGGATGTCGCATGGCGACGAAGCTCTGGAACTTCCTTCCGGTTTCAAATTAATTTCAAAGTCGCCCAGCGCGGTCGCGGGAGTCGAAAATACCGCAAGGAAAATGTTCGCGGTCCAGTTCCATCCCGAAGTCCATCACACTAAGCAAGGCACCGAAATTCTGCGTAATTTTGTGCTCGGCATCTGCAAAGCCAAGCCGACATGGACACCCCAGCACTTCATCGATGTGACGGTCGAAAGCGTGCGTAAAACCGTCGGCCAAGGGCGCGCCATCTGCGCGCTTTCAGGCGGTGTGGATTCGGCGGTCGCCGCGGTCCTGGTGGACCGTGCCATGCGCGACCCCAGCGGACCGCCGCGGCTCACCTGCGTGTTCGTGAATAACGGAGTCCTGCGCAAGAACGAGTTCGAAAAAGTTCAAAAGGGATTGCGCGACAACCTGGGGTTGCATTTGGTCGCGGTCGATGCCACCGATCGCTTCCTGACTAAGCTGGCCGGGGTCACCGATCCGGAAAAGAAACGAAAAATCATCGGCAACGAATTCATAGAAGTGTTCGATGAAGAAGCCCGCCGTATTGAAAAAGAAGAAGGCGAAGTCGAGTGGCTGGTCCAGGGCACGCTCTATCCCGACGTGATCGAGTCGCGTTCGGTGCGCGGCCCGTCGCAGATCATCAAATCGCACCACAATGTCGGCGGCCTGCCCGACAAGATGAAGCTCAAACTGATCGAGCCACTGAAAGAATTATTCAAAGACGAAGTCAGGAAAATTGGACGCGACCTGGGGATGCCGGAAGATGTCCTTCAGCGCCAGCCATTCCCCGGCCCCGGACTGGCGGTAAGAGTAGTCGGCGAAGTCACGCCCGAGCGTCTCGCGATCCTCCGCGAATGCGACGACATCGTGGTCAACGAAATCAAGACGGCTGGCCTCTACACAAAAATCT
>DATBAT010000183.1:0-3169 GCA_036271375.1 Terriglobales bacterium | reverse complement strand
TGGCAGAGGCAAGAACGTTCTCTTTCGTCCCGTGATCTTCTTCACACGCTCCCGCGCCGTCAATTTCTGTCAAGACATCCAAATCCCGGAACTTTGCGTAACCTATTGGTTACAAACCAGATAAAAACTTCGCTATTATGGCACTGTACCCCTGCCCCGCGCGTCATAATGGAATTAGAAGCTGAAAGACGCGAAAAATCGACTCAATTGGTCAAAATGTTGACCCTTGAGTAAGCGTCACAGCTTCCCTTGATCGCACAAATCCGGGCGTTTCGCTGGGCGAGTGGCTAAGCGGCGGAGCCGAGTGGGTCTGGCGGGAGGTCTGCGAGGTCCGGTGGGGTCTCGCCAGACCCCCTCCGGACCTCCGCTTGTAACTCTTTTGTTTTCATGGACCCCCTGACAGGGTGGGGAGGGGTCTTGAAAATCCTGAATTCCTAATGGACGAACCCAGCATCTCGCCGGTTGCCGTGTACCAACTAGTAAACAATTATGGTCGACTCCATCTCACCGTCCCACCAGTTTCTGCAACTCCTCCGGATAGCGCGCGCCTTGCACGGAAATCTCCGCAACCGTCTCCTCAATCGCGCGAAGCTCGCTGCCAGAGAGCTCAATGTTCACCGCGCCAAGATTCTCTTCCAGCCGGTGCAGCTTCGTAGTTCCCGGAATCGGCACGATCCATGGTTTCTGCGTAAGCAGCCACGCGAGAGCGATTTGCGCTGGAGTCGCATTCTTGCGGTGCCCAATCTGGTTCAGCAGATCGACCACTTGCTGGTTCGCCTTGCGGTTCTCTTCCGTAAAGCGCGGCACGATGTTACGAAAATCGCCGGGCGCAAACTTGGTGTTCTCGTCGATCTTGCCCGTCAGGAATCCCTTGCCCAGCGGACTGAATGGAACGAAGCCAATGCCCAGTTCTTCGAGCGTGGGAATGATTTCCTGTTCGGGTTCGCGCCACCACAGCGAATACTCGCTCTGCAACGCTGCGACCGGTTGAACGGCATGCGCGCGGCGGATGGTCTTCGCTCCAGCTTCGGAGAGCCCGAAATGCTTTACCTTGCCTGCCTGAATAAGCTCTTTCACCGCACCGGCCACGTCCTCGATCGGCACCTTGTCGTCCACGCGGTGCTGGTAGAACAGGTCGATCACATCCGTCCGCAGCCGCTTGAGCGATGCGTCGGCCACTTCCTTGATGTGTTCAGGACGGCTGTCGAGGCCGGCTTGCTTGCCGTTCTCGATCTTGAAGCCAAACTTCGTGGCGATCGCCACCTGCTTGCGAAATGGTTCGAGTGCTTCGCCGACTAGCTCCTCGTTGGTATAAGGGCCATACACTTCCGCGGTATCGAAGAAGGTGACGCCACGTTCATAGGCGGCGCGAATCAGTTCGATTCCCTGCTGCTTTTCGACGGCCGGGCCTAAGCCAAAACTCAGTCCCATGCACCCGAGACCGAGGGCCGAAACTTCCAGCCCGCTGTTGCCAAGTTTCCGTTTCTGCATCGTGTTTCTCCTCGTTTGGCTATAGATGAATTCTATGGGCCTGGCGCGTATGCGAATAGTTGGTCGTAGCGGGATGCTCTTAACAGCCGGTTAACACACGCACATTTTGTAACTCAATGGTTAACGCCAAAACATGAGCGAGGCTTCGGCTTCATAGCCAGCTTCATACTTTCAGCTTCCTACCCTAGCGTGAGCCTTAATCCTTCCACATTTCCGCATTCCGCCACAGGCAATTACAGCGAATGAATTTTCCTTTTCCAAACCGGGAGCAACTCCGTCCGAAGCTGCGCATTCCAACGGGGTACAAGGAACGCTGTAGGGCCATTATGACCTCGAGGAATCTTTCGGCTGCATCTCTTCCAACCATTTTCTTATCCTTTATCGTTCTCAGCGGATGTGGAGGAGGCTTAAGCAAAGGCACCACGACCACCCCTCCACCGACTGCGCCAGCGACAATTACCTCGGTCGCCGTCACGCCCGCCTCGGCTTCGCTTAACATAAGCGCGACGCAACAACTCACGGCCAACGCCAACTACAGCGACCGCACAGCCGGCGATATTACCTCGAGCGCAACATGGGCTTCTTCCAACACAGCCGTGGCGACAGTGAGCAGTTCGGGCCTGGTCACCGCCGTGGCCGCTGGAACCGCCGACATCACGGCCAGTGATTCCGGGCAGAAAGGCACGGCCTCCATCACAGTCAACGCGCCGCAGCGTGTGTTGACTGCAATTGCCGTTACTCCTCATAACCCGACCATCACCGCCGGCAACACCGTGCAACTGAAGGCTGTGGGAACTTATTCGGACAACACCACCACCGACATCACCGGATCGGTGACGTGGAGCTCTTCAGCAACCTCGATCGTAACCGTGAACGGATCCGGGCTTGTATCTGGAGTGGCAGCGGGACCGGCTCTAATCACGGCAGCATCCGGATCGATCAGCGGCAGCGACACGGTTACGGTCAACAGCCCGCCTCCTCCTCCGCCGCCTCCTCCTAGCGGAAACATAAACATCACGACCTTCCACTTCGACAACAAGCGTTCCGGGCTTAACAACAGCGAAACCATGCTCACCCCGGCGAACGTGAACTCTCAGTCCTTCGGCAAGCTCTTCTCAGTCACCGTGGATGGTTACGCCTATGCCCAACCGCTCTACATGTCGGGATTGACCATCAACGGAGCGCAGCACAACGTGGTGCTGGTCTCGACCGAAAAAAACAATGTGTATGCCTTCGACGCCGATAGCTACAACAACAACACTCCGCTGTGGCATACCTCGTTACTGAAAGCGGGCGAATCTCCGGCTTCGGGCGGGAACCCCGCGCCGTATCACGGGTCCACTTCCACTCCGGTGGTCGATGCCGGCAGCAACATCATGTATGTCGTCACCGCCCAGAACGCGGGAAGCGGAAACACTTATCGCCTGAACGCCATCGATATCACTACCGGAAACATAGTCAAGAGCGCTGCGATCTCGGCCAAGGTCACTCCCGCGCAGAACGCCGATGCCGTGAACGGCACACTGACGCTGCCGTCGAGTTGCGTGCAGCGAACGGCTCTTCTGCTCGACAACGGCACCATTTATTTCGGCTTTTCCGCCTGCGACAGCGGCTGGCTGCTTGCCTATGACGAGGCCACACTAAGCCAAAAAGGAGTATTCGCCGTCGGGCCCAACAA
>DATBAT010000182.1:0-3195 GCA_036271375.1 Terriglobales bacterium | reverse complement strand
TTCGTTGCGCCCGGCACTTCCTTATTTGGGCGTGACGCTGATTTATCTGTATTTCCGAAACCTTGCGCTCAATGGGCTTTCCCATTCTGTTACGCCGCTCGACCGCACCACCGATCTGTTAACTATCCCGTCGATTCTATGGTTCTACATAAAATTGCTTTTCCTGCCTGTTGGCTTGAGTGTCTCCTATGACACGCCATTTATCACGTCGGCGAACCTGCACCAGTTCTGGCTACCGCTCCTGAAAGTCTCGGCGTTCGCAGCCTTGCTCTCCTATTGGTGGTGGAAGACGCGCGACCGGCTTGTGGCCTTCGCTTTGGTACTGATGGTACTGCCGCTGATGCCGCTGATGAACTTTACCGTGTTCTTCAGCGGCGAAATTGCGCACGACCGTTACCTCTACATGCCATCGATTGGATTTGCCCTACTGATAGCGATCGCGATTAGTGATCTTGGGCAGCGAACTCGTTTGTCATATTCCATCGCGCTTCCGTCGCAGCCCAGGAAACAAGGAACCGTGGATGGCGGCCGCGCACGGTGGGGGAGGCTGCTGTATGCCGCGCCGATCGCGTTATTGTTCCTCGCGCTGACAATTTGGCAATCGCTCTACTGGACAGACAATCTGGTGCTCTACACTCGCGGTGTCCAAATTGCGCCCAACAACAACCTCGCGCTCAACAATCTCGCTAATGCTTTCGAGAGAAGGGGGATGTTTCCGCAGGCGCTTGCGATGTATGCGAAGGTTCTCGAACGGGACCCTACTTTTTATCTTTCCAACTACAATTTCGGCTACGTGAATTATGAATCGGGCAACTACACCGAGGGCGAACATTTCCTGAAACGCGCCGCGGTGCTAGATCCCACCGATGCGGAAACCTTCTACTTTCTCGCCAAATGTGAAATGCAATTGGGCAAGCTCGACGATGCCGAAACTAACCTGCATCGCGCCATCGTCGTCGATCCGCGTCTGCTTGGCCCACGTTACACGCTCGGAATTTTGTTGAAGCAGGAGGGAAGAAACAAGGAAGCGCTCGACTACTTCCGCGCCGAACTGGCAAAGAACCCGAACGACGCCAGTGCCCGCCGACAGGCGGAAGAATTACAGTCCAAGTGAACCCTACCGCATTACCGGAACCATCGGCTCATCTTTTTTCTTGTTCAGGTTGTTGATCACCGCCGGAGGCTCTTTGCCACTCTGCCCCAGCATAAAGTCGAGCCGCGCCTTCAGCTCCGACTTGCTCAACTCACCGAGAATTTTCGCAACAACGCGCCCTTCGCCATCGATGAACGCGGTAGCGGGCACGCCTTCGCCCAGCCCAAGCTTCTGCATCGCATCGGTGCTGCCGAGCAGAATCGGAAAAGTCATCTTCTGCTTGTCTGCGAAGTCGGGAATCTTCGCGCGAGTAGTTTCATCGTCGAGCGAGATAGCGACCATCTGTACATGATCGTTGCCATAATGCTTGAGTGCGTCGGCGAACAGCGGCATCTCGTGCCGGCACGGCCCGCACCATGTCGCCCAGAAATTCACCACCAGAATCTTGCCGCGATATTCCGCCAGGCTGTGCTGCTGCCCGTGCAGGTCGGGCAGCGAAAGCTCCGCCGTTTGCGCCGTGGGAGTCTCCGCCGTGGGAGTTTCCGCCGGTGCCGCTATCGGCATCCACAGCGCAAGCAGAAGGGCGAGTCGCAAACCGGTCACCTTTCGAAGAACACCCATAGAAACGTCGCTCCTCAGAAGTGTTTCGAAAACCCGAATAGCAGGAAGTAATCCGCGAACGCCGCGTCGCCCGCTGTGCCTTGCATCTGGTCAGGCACGCTGCGCTTACGATTGCGCTGTACCGCCACCGGAAGGTTGAACGTCCATGTGCAGCGATTGCGCTCGTACTGGAAGCCCGGTTCCACCGACAGTCCATAGCCCGGGCGCCGGAACCCAAGGCTGCCGCCGATCAGGTCCTTTACCTTGATTCCTTCGTAGCGCAGTCCGCCCTTCACCGCCAATCCGCGAACGTGCGGGAATGGATGTGCAATGCCGCCATCCACCAGGTAATTATCGGGAATCGACATATACGTTGCGAGCGGGTTCGGTTTCAACGCCACTCCGGCAAGCGAAGCATTGGGAGTCTGGTCCATCTCTTGCGGCGTAATCTCGTACGAGCCGGAGATGTACAACACCGACCGTTTCACCGCCTGATAAGCCTGCGTGCCAAACACGATTCCATATCCGCCCGCGCCGGGCTGGATGGAAGAATCCACAAACACTCGCTGCGGACCGTTGACGGTTTCCACCGTGTCGGTGGCGCTGGCATCGCCGCTGGGAAACACCGCTCCGAACGAAAATGCGACGTTGTGCCCATGCTCCGCCGGAGGCCGCAACAGCCAGAACTGCGCCGAAACGCCAATATCGCCAATGCCATTGCTGTTCGATACCTGATCGGGCGCGCCGGGGACATGCAACAGTGTCTGGAACAACTGATGATCGTAAGTCCGCGTGGCGTTCAGCACCGGCACGCTCGCGGTAATGCTCCAGCGCGGATTGAATTCGTAAGTGAGCGACACGTCGAACAGGTTGATGGAGTTCACCACCTCGGTACCCTGCTGTTCCCGCTGCACCTGTTCCTTAGTTCCCACAAAGTGTCGGTGCGAATACTGGTGACGGTACCCGGTCGTGAGCACCCAGTGATGGGCCGAAAATGGGCCCTTGTCGGCGTCGTCCGTCGAGGACGCGTCGCCTTCCGCATTGGAGGTGTTGCAGAGCGCGCCAATCACGGGCGCGCTGGATCTTGCGGCCACTCAACCCTGGCCGAGGGCATTCGGCGTATTCGTCAGAAACAGCAATGCCGCAACCGCAAACCCCAAGCGAAGCGAATTGACTTTCATCCGGCTCCTCAACCCAAACGAAACAGCGTGGCGAAGTCTAGCCGTCGGGAGATGCCGGCCACAATAGTGGTTTTGTACTAAAACGTGATGAAGGGTTTTTTGACGCGGAGGAAATTGCCAGGACTGGTAACACCCTCCATTTGTCATGTCGTCTATAAGCACGGGCGGCGGGGTTTTGCCGCGAGATATCTCTTTAGCAAGGAAGACCTTTACTCTACTATCTTGTTTTCCTTCCACTCATGCCCGACAAGTTTCACCTTCGCCCCGCCACCCTCGCCGACATCCCGGCCTTGCACGAGCTGATCGCCTTGTCCGTCCGAA
>DATBAT010000181.1:0-3586 GCA_036271375.1 Terriglobales bacterium | reverse complement strand
GTACCCTCCCCCACCCACCGGTATGGTCTATGAAACTAAATGACTTAGCGGCGGAGGTCTTGGGGTGTCCGGGAAGACCCCCTCCAGACCCCCCTCGGACCTCCACAAGACTTTTTTCTTCCCTACGGTCAAAGTACGGTTGTGGGCACCCTGGTGTGGGCCATGCGTTTTTGTCCTCTACCTTTCAATTCTGATGGTAGCGAATGCGGGGAGGGTCCAGTGCCAAATTCACCAAATTTATATTTGCCGTGTAACGAATGGGTTAGGGATGATTTTGACACTTTGGGGCGCTTGACAGCCGGCGATGATGGTCGAGCCGGACGACCTCTGCGCCGGTTCGTCGATGCCGAACTCGGCTCAACCGGTTTTCCGCACGATTCTGTGGAAAAGGACTCCCTAAGTATCGAAAAACAAGAACTTTGCACTTGCGTCTCAAATCGAACCTGCGGATAATGGCGATAGTACTTGTTGGCATCAAAGGGAGCCGTGCAACGATACCAACGAACTGATGTGCTGCGCATCCTGCGGATCACTCCGAGGCAATTGCAGCAGTGGCAAAAAGCGGGTTTGGTAGCCGCCTCGGACCAGTATTCCTTCTTCGATCTCATCCAACTGAAAAAAGTTCGTGACCTGCGCGCCAAGCGGGTGCGCCCGGCTGTCATTCGCCAATCGCTCGAAGCCATGCAGAAGCAAGTAGCCGGCATGGAAAATCCGCTGATCGAAGCCGGATCCTTCTCGACCGGCTCGCGCGTCGCCTTCCGCCATGAGGGCAAGGCCTTCGATCCCATTGCCGGGCAGTTCGTCATGGATTTCGTTCCCATGCACGACCAGCGCGTGGTTTTCGCGCAGCATGTGGCGCCGATTCGCGTCATCGAAACCGCAGCAGAGTTCTTCGCGCGCGGCGTGGCGCTTGAAGAAGATCCTTCTTCGTATAAAGACGCGATCGTGGCCTATCTGAAAGTCATCGAGCTGGAGCCGAAACACGCGGCAGCGCATATCAACTTGGGAACGCTCTATTACAACCTGCAGGATTACAAGCTGGCGGAAGCGCATTACCGGCTGGCAATTGAAGCCGACCCGCGCTACGCGCTCGCCTACTTTGATCTGGGCAATGTGCTCGACGAGACTGGACGTTTGCAGGAAGCGGTAGGCACCTACAAGGCGGCGCTGCAACTCGCTCCTACTTACGCCGACGCGCATTACAACCTGGCGCTCGCCTACGAGAAGGTGAAGGATTTCCGCAAGGCGCTGCATCACTGGAAGGCTTACGTTGCGCTTGATCGCTCCAGCGCCTGGGCCGCTCATGCCCGCAGCCAGATTTCGCGCATCCTCGAAAACGACAAGCTGAAAGTGGTGTACCGGAGGAGCGGGTAAAGCGACGACGTTCTATCTCTTCCTCCACTGCCGTTCGAACCATTCCCATTAACCGAAAATGAAAATTTGCCAACCTGCTAAAGGCCTTCTTCGTCTGACCGATGAAGTTTAGGTCTCCCACAAATTGCTCGTTCTACGACACACAAAACTTACAGGCGGTGATTGGATGAATTTCCTGCGAACTTCTTCGTCGTACCGGGTACTCGGGCTGGTTCTGCTTACCCTATGTGGCGGTGCCCTCGGGCACGCCGACCTCATTCCTACGCTGACAGGGTCGCCAGTGGCCTCGGGCGGCAACTACGCTTATGACTACGACATCAACCTTGGGGCCGCCGGGCGCCAGGATCCGACGGAAACTGCCGGCGAAGACCCTGCCGGGACCTTTGTCACCATTTATGACATCGCCGGCTTCGTCTCAGCCAGCGCCAGCGATCCTGATTGGACGGTAAGCACCCAACTGCTCGGTGCCACGCCTTCGTCGATTACCGCCTCCGATGATGCTTCTTTGATGAACGTGACCTTCACCTACAATGGCCCTACCATTTTTGGACCCTATACCACACCGGGATTCGAAATCATCAGTTCCCTCGGCGGCGAGGCGGACGGCAGCTACTCGTCGCAGGCGACCTTTAACTTCGTAGGGCGACCCTTCGATGCCGACCCGGTTAACTTCCAAACCGATCAGGAGATGGGCGATGTGATTGTCCCTGCGGCGACCTTCGAAGTCGAGGAACCGGCTTCGGCAATGCTGCTGGGGATGGGATTACTCTGCCTGATGATAGGCAAGCTTCGCGTTGAGACGGCGGCAAAATCGGCAACTCGGGGATTGTAATCACTTTGAGAATTTGCGCGACCATCCCCTAACGTGTTACATCTAATAGTCGATGGCAAATTCCCGACCTTCATTTCAGAAGCGGCAGAAGGAAATGGCCCGCCAACAGCGGGCCGCGGATAAACTGCAGAAACGTCTCCAGAAAAAGACGGGCGACGAACCCGAAGCCGGCGAAAGCAATACCGATGTCGCCACTGATGACGAGTTTCCGCAGCCTAAGGGCTTGGATTTCCACGACTTTTAGAATCGTGAGAAATCAACGGCCTTCCGTTACCTTCGTGGTTCGCGTTCTCGCTATTGCGAAGGAGTTTGCTATAATCGTTTTGACGCTAATACCACGGTTTGCTTGTGGTGCGGCAGATCTCTAGATTTTCTGGTCTGATATCCATCCCGCCTTACTCGTTTCCGTCACGAGCGTTTTGAGAACAACACACAATTGATAGGCATAGAGATTCCTTCGTGGACTGCGTTTCCGAATGCACTTCGCGAGTGCCCTTCAGAAAGCAGATTCACAAGTTGATTCAATCGAAGTTTAAGGACCTACCCCTGAGTCCCGCGCTCCAGGCTCGCCTGGATGCCGCCGGATTTACGATTCCCACCCCCGTTCAAGACGCCGCCATCCCGCACGGATTGGCCGGCAAAGACATTGTCGCCACCGCACAGACAGGCACCGGCAAAACGCTGGCGTTCCTGATTCCGGCCATCGAGCGACTGCTGAAAAATCCTGCGAAAAAGCCGCAGGTGCTGGTGCTCGTACCCACGCGCGAACTGGCGATGCAGGTTCACGAGCAGTACGAAAACCTGCGCGGGAAGCTGCCGCAGGCGGCGCTGGTGATCGGCGGACTCGCCGAAAAGCGGCAGATCGATTCGCTGCGCCGCGGAGCGCGCGTGATCGTCGCCACCCCGGGCCGCCTCGAAGACCTGCACAAGCGCAAGCTGGCCGATCTTCGCGCGGTTGAGCTTCTGGTTCTCGATGAAGCCGATCGCATGCTCGATATGGGTTTTTTGCCCGCCATCAAGCGCATTGTGGCCTCGCTTCCAGTGCAGCGCCAGACGCTGTGCTTCTCGGCCACCATGCCGGTCGGCATCGCCGAACTGGTGAAGCAGTACATGCGTTCACCGGAGCGGATCACGCTCGGTTCCGCGCTGAAGCCGGCGCTAACAGTATCGTTACAAGCGTTTGAAGTTGGCCCGACGGAAAAGCTTGACACCCTGCGCCAGCTTCTCTACGCGGAAAAAGGCCAGACGCTGGTTTTCGCGCGTACTAAGCGCGGTACCGAACGCCTGGCGCGCAACCTGATTCGCGACGGCTTTAACGCCGCCATGATTCACGGCGATCGCACTCAGGCGCAGCGCACGCGCGCCCTGAGCGACTTCACC
>DATBAT010000180.1:0-34783 GCA_036271375.1 Terriglobales bacterium | reverse complement strand
ATCATGGTCACTCACGAGCGTCAACTGGCCGAGCGCTATGCGCGCCGCATGCTGTTCCTGGAAGACGGCAAGCTCATTCAGGATTTGCAGAACCCGGCGGTGAAATCGTGAAGACCTACGACGTCGCTGAACTGGCGCTGCGCAATCTTCGCGAGTCCATGTTGCGCAATTCGCTCACTACCATTGGCATCTCGGTGGGTGTCGCCTCTCTGGTAGCGATGTTATCGCTGGGAATCGGTTTGCAACGAATGGCCGCAAGTCGCCTGGAAAAGTCCGGCCTGTTCGATACTGTTGTTGTCACTTCACGACGCGATGGGCGTGGCTTAAACCGCGATCAGGAAGAGGGCGGTCCACCGATAGCCGAGAGTCCTTCTCTGGACGAGTCTGCGCGCAAGAAAATTGAGCAGTTGCCGTCGGTGCTCGAGGCTTACCCTGACGTGCGATTTTTTACCGAGCTTCGCTATGAGGACAAACCTCACATGACCACGGTCGCCGGACTTCCCGCGTCCGCCAAAACTAACGACGCCTTTGAAGGGATGCCGGGCAGTTATTTTTCTTCTGACAATGCCTCCGAAGTAATCCTGCAAAAGTCCTTCGCGGCCGAACTGCTGGGACGCCGCGACGCTGACGACGCGGATGTCAAGGAACTGGCGAAGCCGTTGCTTGGCAAGGATCTGACCATGCGCTACGCCGAGCGCGCTTCGACTCCTGGAGATGCATCGGGTTACTCGGTGGTTTCGCACGAAAAGACTTTGAGAGTGGTTGGCGTCGCCGATCTCGACCCCGATAGCATGCGTGGCCCCACGCGAGCCCGCGTCTTTCTTCCCTTGGCACTAGCGCAGAGTCTGCACGTGATGCAGCCGTCGGATCTGAGAGATGCCGCGCGGCCCGCGGGAAGCGCTCCAACCTACTCAAACGTAAGCGTGCGCGTGAAATCGCCGACCGACATAGACCCGGTCGAGGCTGCGATCAAGAAGTTGGGCTTCAATACGTTCTCTATCGTTGACGCGACCAAGAGCATGCAGCGCTTTTTCGCGGTGCTCGACCTTTTCTTGGGAATTTTCGGCAGCTTGGCGTTGGCCGTAGCGTCTATTGGGATCATCAATACGCTGGTGATGGCGATTCTGGAACGCCGCCGCGAAATCGGGATCATGAAAGCGCTTGGCGCGAGCGACGGCGATGTAAAGCTGTTGTTCTTTGCGGAAGCGGGGGCCATGGGGCTTCTCGGTGGCATGGTCGGAGTCGCGCTCGGCTGGACGATCGGACGCATCATCAACCTCGGCACAAACATTTATCTGAAACGCCAGCATTTTCCGCCTGAACAGATTTGGTTCGTACCCTGGTGGTTGGTAGCGGGATCAATCGCCTTTGCGCTGATCGTCAGCTTACTCTCCGGACTTTATCCCGCCAGCCGGGCAGCGAAGCTCGATCCAGTACAAGCCTTGCGTTACGAATAGATCTCATGCCTCGTATTATTTTACTTTTGCTTCTCACTTCCAGTGCTCTCTACGGGCAGAGCCGCGTCGACTGCAATCAAATCGAGAGCAAAATTCTGCATGAGTCGGTCCACTACTGCGTGATGCTGCCTTCCGGCTATGACTCTGCGAAGCTATACCCGGTGCTCTACTATCTGCACGGACTAGGCGACAACGAACAGACTCTCTTCAAATCCGGTGGATGGAACCTGCTGCAAGATCTGCGGCAGCAGCACAAGATTGGAGATTTCCTGATCGTGGCCCCGGAGGGCAAAGCGACCTTCTACATCAACTCTTCGGACAAGAAAGTTCTCTACAGCGATTTTTTTCTGCGCGAGTTCATGCCAGCTATCGAGAAGAAATACAGCACCCGCAAGGACCGCAAAAGCCGTGCCATCAGCGGAGTTTCGATGGGCGGCTACGGGGCGCTACGCTTTGCGTTCGCGCATCCCGAGTTGTTCGGATCAGTCAGCGCGCAAAGCCCAGCCCTGGCGCCGAAGTCGGCCAAGCCCGGCGATTCCTTTGGACGTTTTCTAGGTTCTGTATTCGGCAATCCCATCGACGTTCCGCACTGGAAACAGAATGACCCGTTCGCTTTGGCCAAACAGAATCGGGTGCGTCTGAAAACACTAGCAATCTATTTCAACTGCGGACGCAACGACGAATATGGATTCGAGAATGGCGTGGAGGCCTTGCACAAGCAATTGGAATCAGAATCCGTCAAGCACGAATACCGTCTGTATCCGGGAAATCACGGCTCGGAATACTTCATGCGCCATATAGATGAAGTGATGGAGTTCCACTCTCGCATCTTCACGGGCGCGAAATAAGTTAGGTCATCCAGGAGAGGACTTGCCCAAGATCGGCGCTGGACGCAGATTCGGTGCCGCGAGCCATTCCCGGGCCAATGGCCAGCGCCTCCCCGTGGCCTTCAAACCACACCAGGAACAATGACTGTTCGACCCCCGGCAAGCGCTGCTGGTTAAGCCAGTTGTAATACGCGCCCATGTCAGCGTCGACCAGCGAGCCCGCGGGATCAAACTCAGCCGTGTCGCTGACGGCAGAGAGCAATTCGTTCATCGGCTTCTGCCGTTGACGGGGAGCGAAGCGAACCAATAGTGTGAGTGGCTGCGCGCGGCGCAACGCTTCCCGGGCGGCCCACTGCGTAAACGTCGTACTGAAGATCTGCGTTCCCGAACCTTCGGTCAGCAAGCGAATCTGAAAACGGTCAAGCACGGGATCTTTCGCTTCCGGCAAGCCAAGATCGCTGGAGCGCATTTGCGCCAACAGAGTTCGCAGCGTTTCCGGCCCCATGCCGGGCCGCTCGATTTCGCCGCGCATTTTTTTTAGCAGAGCGGCTCGTGCAGGATCGAGTGCCTTATACGAAACCACAGTGAGCGCCGGATCGTGTTCCGCCTCAGCGCCGCCATCGATGTACCAGTGTGCGTATGGAGCGGGATGTTTTTTCGCGCGGGCGGAAACCGCATCCAGCAGGACTTTCAAGCCACCCTCGGGTTTCAGGCGATTGAAATATGCGCCATGCGGACGCAGCTTGCGAAACAGTGGCTCGTCGTGCGAAGAGACGCCCTGCCCGATAACGGCGATCCCCAACCTCGGAATGGGCAGCTTCCCTGGCGGCGCCACGGCTTGCAAACGCGAAGCGTATTCGACAGCGGCCGTGCGAAACGCATCGAGCTGATGCGTAGTCCAAAGATCGGACGAAAGCTGTTCAACAAACTGCCCGGGAGAGTTGATCCAATCTACGTTTTCGAGAGCGGGTGAGAGTTGGATCTTCTCGAATCCGCCAAACCAAATTCTTACTTGATCGGCAGTGAGAGATTTTAAATTTGCCAACTCTTTTTCAACCGCCTCACGCTCAGCGGGAAACTTGAGGTCGTAGTCAATCGCCTCACGCAGTAGACTGGGCACGAAACTCAGCGGCAGAGCTTGCAGAGTCGAGACATACTCGCTGACCAGCTTTCTCGCCTCGGGCAAGTAGCCTTTGAACAATTCCGGTTTGAGGTCACTGGGAAGCATCGTAGTTACAATAGTTCCGGTATGGGCTTACCTTGCGCCATCGTCGCAGAGAATCCAAGCATAGATCCAATGGTGGGCACCAGGTCTGTCGGCTCCAGCGGACGATCGAAAACGACACCTTCGCGAATTCCCGCCCCCATGGCCATCATCCACGTGGTGCGGGAGAGCGCGTCGCCTGTGCGGTGGTGCTGAAATCCATTGCCGCCGGAGTCATCGTCTGAATCACGTCCGAAATCCGGCAGGATAAACATCGTCGTATTGCCGGCGTATTCCGGTTCGGTTTGGATCGTCTTCCAAATCTCGGCGCACAGTCTATCGGTACGGCGAATGCCATCGACATAAAGCGAATAGGCACCGGCATGCGCAATATCGATGTCGTGCATGGTGATCCAGAGAAGGCTAGGCGCAACTTGCCGCATCAACTGCCGCGCGATGTAAACAGAAAGTTCGTCAGGGCTGGAGAGCGTGCGCGCGCGCTGCTTGAAGTCATCGACCGAGAGCTTGAGAATTTCCTCAAGCTGATTCAGTTCGAACTCATTGCCGCCCAACTCTGGTGCATAGAAGGGAGTTTCATAGTTATCGCGCAACAGATGCTCGTAGTCTCGGCCGCCCGAAGTTGCTGCGGTCAGAAGATGCTTCGGCAAAAGCACGCGTGCCCCCAGTCCAGGGCCATATGATCGGTGGCTACTTTCGCCAATACGGTTAAAACCATTGCTGGGCGCCACAACCCAGGCATCGGACGACGGCCGCTTCAGGTCTTTGCGAAAATATTCAAATGCCGTGGGATGCTCCGGCGGCAAAGAGGCGAAGTTATTGATGGTCTCGTAAACGCCGGTTGCCAGGCTCGCAGTGGCCACGTAGTGGCCGAGAATTCCCTTGTTCACGACCTGGGTGAAGAACGTCGACTGTGGAATCAATTCTTTCATCAGGTGCGGGATATTTTCCTGGCCTTCGGGCGCGAAGGTTTCCTGATCGCGGGCACCGCCACCGAAGGTAATAACTACGACTTTTCGTCTCTTCGCCAGTGTGGCCGCCCGCGCGAATGGGCCCAGCAGTGCGCTTCCCAGCGCAGCCCCGGTAGCAGCCCGCAGGAAGTCACGGCGGTTGCAGGCGAGCTGAAGCGCTGCTTCCTGCGGCGTGAGCCCTTTCGTCAATGGATTTCGTGAAAACATCACTGCTGCTTTGTGCCGGGCGTATCTTTCGCCGAATAAACGAACTGCCGAATCTCCGCACGCTGCCGGTCGATTTCTGCAAGGTGTTGCTCGCGCAATTTCTGATACGCGGTAAACTGCTCCTGCGCTTTATCTTTCTGCCCGGTGTGAACGTAAGCTTGGCCAAGCCGGTAGCGAATGTCAGGCAAATCGGAATTCAGCTCTTGCGCCTTCAAATATTCCGGAATCGACTCCCCGTACTTCTGCTGGTCAGAATAAAGATTTCCCAACTGGAGATGGGCCTCCGCCAGCTTGGGATCGAGCATCAGCGATTTCTTCAGAAGAGTTTCGATCTGCACCATGTCCAGGCCGTCACCCTGCCGCTTACCCTTCCACAAACTCATCGCGTAATAGAAGTGAGCTTGGCCGTTACGCGGTTGAAGTTCGACAAACCGACGGAATCGAGTGATAACCTCATCGGCCTGTCCCGGCGAGGTGCTGTAAGCCTTGGAGAGGAACAAATAGCAATTAGGGTCGGACGGATTCATGTCCGCCGCCTTTAGCAACGATTTCACCGCATCGTCGTAATTGCCGCGTGCGTAAAGAGCCATGCCAAGTCCCATCGTTAGCCGTGGAGAATTTGGGTATCGCTCGCTGGCGTGCTGAAAAACCTCGACGGCGGGATCGAGCGTGCGGTGCAGCAGGAGTTCGCTTCCCCAGTCGAACAGATTGCTTTCACTGGGTTCAGCGTGCGCAGCGACCTCGTATTCATTTGCCGCAGTCACGAACTGACCGTCTTTTTCTTCTATCTCTCCTAACAAATTGTGCAACTCGGCTGTGTTCTTGATCTTCAGCAGTGTTTGAATCATCTGACGACCATCTGCGAGACGATTCGTCAGGAGATAAGCCATCGCTAAATCGTAGCCATTGTCGTAAGAACTTGGATCGATACTTTGCGCTTGCTCTAAATAGGGCGTAGCCTTCGCCAGCTTGCCGGAGTGAACGTACGACTCGCCCAGGTTGTGATTGGTGTCAAAATTGTTGGGGTCGAGTTCTGCTGCTCGCCGGAACTGCACCTCGGCTAGATCATGCTTGCCCAACCGGGACAGATTCGCCGCCAGGTTACTGCGCGCGGCCACGGAATCGGGCTTCAGACGCACCGCTTTGTCGAGGTGAGGGTTGGCCTTGGCATCCTGCGATTGGGCGGAGTAGACCAATCCAAGCAGTTCCTGCACCTCAAAGGTCTCTGGGACTTCACGCACCAGGGTTTGCAGTTGCGTAGCCGCCTCCGCGAAGTTACCTGAATTGTATTGAGAGACCGCCGACTGAAACTGCTGATCCAGATCCGGCTTGCCTTGAGCAGTTGCCGAGGCTAGGCCCACTAACACTGCTAAGAGAAGCGACAACCGGCGTCTGAGGATCACAGCCTTCGTATGGTACCACCGGGTCTGGAGCTAATAAAGAAACCGTGAAGGCGCATGACCAGCGCCTTCGCGGCCTAGGTAAAAAACTCTAGAAGTACAGCTTCAGAGCAAACTGAATCTGTCGCGGATCGTTAGGCGCATCGCGAGTCGATCCAATCTCTCCGAAGTTTGAACTGGTGTAGTTGGTGGCGCCGCTGATCGCGACGACGCCGTTGCCGCCGAATCCCGGAGCGTTGAAGTTCGGGTGATTAAGAATGTTGAAGAACTCCGCCCGGAACTGCAAGCGGAAGCGCTCATTGAGTTGGAAGTCTTTGAAGGTTGAGAAATCCAGCCGATGGAAGCCCGGTCCTGGAATTTGCGATGGGCTGCCGCCCAGCAACGCATTCCCAGTGAGAGGCACGCAATTCAATACAGACGCCGGATTCGGATTCCCGCCGCTGTCAAGCTGACACGGCTGGGTGAAGGCGGCAGCGTTGCCGATCCAATTTAGCTGGTCCTGCGAGTCGCGATGCAGTCCAAGTTTAGCGTCCCCGGTTTTGAAGTCGTAACATCCGGTTCCGCTGGCCGTACCGTTAGCGCAGGGAAGCGTAATTGGTTGGCCGCCTTGCAGGGTAGCGATGAACTGAACGCTCCAGCCGCCTGCCACCTTGTCTGCGAAGCCCCCGGCATCGGACAAGTATTTTTTACCCTTGCCGAACGGTAGTTCGTATCCGCCGCTGATGTGGACTACATTGCGGATATCGAAAGGCGCCAAACCGTAGTCACCGCGGATTCCGAAGTCAGGGAAGTTAGGTGCTCGGTATCCTTGTCCACTGCCTCCGTTGAGCAAATCGACTGCGTCCGTCCGCGTCTGCGACCAAGTGTAAGTAGCGAGCAGATTCAGTCCATGAGAAAACTGCTTTTCCAACCGAGTTTGTAAAGCGTGATAGTGGCTGTTTCCATCGGTGGTTGCGTAGCTGGCATTCTGGCCGAAGTCAGGGAATGGCAGAGGTCCATTGATCTGCGTCGGATTATTCGACCCTGGGAAGACTTCCAGATGTCGTGCCAGCGAAGTAACGTAACCCGCCTGCACTGACATGGTCGGAGTCACCTGATACTGCAAGGTGAGGTTCCCGCCCATGGAGTACGGAGTGACGTAGTTGAACTGAATGCCGCGTAGAGCCAAACCATTAGCGATTACCGTTGACGGATCGAGGGGTGTGCAGGAGAAGCCCGTCTCAAGCGTGGCATTGCCGATTGGTCCAGCGGTCGGTGACGTACAGCCGCTGTATACGATCGGATGGCTGTCGTCTTTAGGCGAATTGAATGAGAAGTTGAATTGGAAAGGATAGTTCTCGCCAAGGTTCGGAGAGAATCCACGATTTTCAAACCCGTTATAGAAGAGACCGAATCCGCCGCGGGCCACTAACTTCGGAGTGACCTGATAAGCGAAGCCGAAGCGAGGCGCGAAATTGGCCTTTTGAGAATTGCCCAAACCCTTGCCGAACTGGTCCGTGACTGCCAGTTTGATGCCATCCGTGGCAAGCAAATCGGTGAAACTGGTCGACAAGCTGCCCGTGTTCGCTCCGCCCTTGGGGATGATGTAGGCTGGGCCGCCAAAAGGTGCGCCTGAAGGAACGAAGTTGGCCTGGTTCGCGTGGTGTTCGAGCACTAACCCAAAGAAGTCCCAACGCAAGCCAAGGTTAACCGTAAGTTTGGGAGTAACTTTCCAGTCGTCGTTGAAATAACTGCCGTAGTAGTTCTTCCCATTGTCAGTAAGCGAAATGTTAGAAACGTAGATCGCCGTGCCGCCGTTTTGCGCGGAAGGTCCCCCCAGATAGTCGACGGTTCCACCGTTCTGGGCGGCGATCGGTGTCAGCAGGAATTGCGCAATGCCTGTGTTCTCCGAAGACGTACTGGCTCCCGGAATGTTAGTGTACGCGCCGTCAAAATTGAACTGCCCGCGCGACCACGGTGGCTGTAGGGTCGAGAATTTGACGTGCTGGAACTCGAAACCCATTTTGAAGGTGTGTTTGCCGTAGATCTTGGTGAAGTTGTCGGTAACCTGGAACGTGGAACTAACTTCGTCGGAGGGCAGGAATGCGTTGCTGCCGAGGGTTTGCAGTCCTTGAATTCCAAAGGCAGGCAATCCGCCGTTTTCATGTTCCTGCGGAATGCCTGCGATTCCAAAGCTGCCCGGAAGATCGCTAAGATCGTTTGCAGCCGGTGAAACACGGGTAGTGTGCAGGTAGCTTAAGCCCGCGCGGACTTCATTCACCATGCTCGAAGAGAACACGTGAGTGTATGCCAGGGCGCTCTGTTCCGCGATCGCGGTCTGGTTACCTTCCTGGAATCCGCCGCCGTCCGGTACACCGCCGAAAATACCCGGAATCATTTGCGGATCATCGACCAGGCTGAAGCGGGCAAAAATCTGATTCTTGTCGCTGAGGTTGAAATCGACGCGAGTATCGAACGCGTTGCGATTTTCACTTAACTTTGGCGAACTACTGAAATTCGAAGACAGCTGTCCGTTCGTTGCCGCTGGGAACAAATTTAGCAAACCGATTGCATTCTGATCCAAGCGACCAGCCGGAAGGATATTCAAGTTGCAGGCCGCCAACGTGTAGTTGGTGGTGCTTGCAGGGCAGGTACCGAACGGGTCACGAACAAACCCGCCATTGGCTGCACGAGTCGTCGACGGATCCAAGATCGTTCCCGTCGGCATTGTGCGGCCTAAAATGTCAGTCTGCGTTCCACTTTGTCCGGTGATCAGCTCTTGAAAGTTGGTGAACCCGCTGCTGCGCTCCTGATCGGTCGGCACCGTTCCCTGATGCGGTACGCCCTGCCGGCGCCTCAAGCCTTCATAGTCTCCGAAAAAGAACACTTTGTTCTTGATCACCGGTCCACCGATGGAAACGCCAAACTGGTTCTGGCGAAATTCGCCCTTTTTCGAGGAAGCCGGCTCAAACCAATCACGTCCGTCAAAAGCATCGTTGCGCAAAAATTCCCACGCAGTACCGTGGAAGCTGTTCGTTCCCGACTTAATGCTGGCATTCAACACCGCTGCGCCGGAACGTCCGTACTCGGCACTGAAGCCCGAGGTCTGCACTTTAAATTCCTGGATTGCATCCACCGGAGGCAGCACAACGAAGTTTGTACCGTTCAGGAAGTCGACCGTGTCGGAATTGTTGTCAATTCCATCCAGCATGTAGTTGTTCTGCGCCGGACGAAGACCGTTCGCCGCGAAAGCGCCGGTCGACGCATTACCGCGCGTGTCCGCTTGCGGAGTGTTCACGCCAGCCGCTAGTTGCGCGAGGAAAGTAAAGTTGCGTCCGTTCAACGGCAGGTCGTTAACGCTCTTCGAATTGACCACCTGGCCAACCGACGCGTTTTGCGTCTCAAGCACCGGAGCGCCGGTCGTGACCTCAACTGTCTCCGTCACCTGGCCGGTCTTCAGCGCCATGTTCACCAACACGGCCGAGCCGACGTTGACTGTAATGTTCTTTTGCGATGTGGTCTGAAAACCTTGCGCGGTGGCGGTAAGCGTATAGTTGCCGATCCTGACCGGCGTGAAGTTGTACAGCCCGTCCGAACTGGTCGTCACCGACAAAGTGGCGCTTGTGTCCTGGTTGGTGAGGGTGACCTTGGCCCCGCTGACAACTGCTCCCGAAGGATCGGATACCGTTCCTGTGACTGATCCGGTATCGATTTGTGCGACAAGTGGCATCGCACTCAACGCGATGACTAGCGCGAGAACCAATCCTGCTGCGATGTTCCGGGAAAGCGATGAAAGGCTGGGGTAAACGTTATATCCGCGCATCGTGGAAACCCTCTCTATCGACCAATTTGGAGCTACAGGGACCCAAACAGCTTTCCGCCCGAACCGGCTAATTTCGGCTCAAGAACGGATGTAATCGTGTACATTGGATTAGCAACGCCGCCAAAGTTAGGGCAGGTCGTAGGTACTTGTCAAGAACAAAATAGTGGAAAACTACTAGTGACAAACCTGGCGGGCAGTGATCGATTTCGCCAAAGTTTGGTTCCGCCCCGTCCCAGTGCTAGCATTCGCCTCTGAAAGAATGCCTTCTCCCTCAGAACTAAAGTACTCGTTTTCCCGGCGCGCTTTTCTCCAGGGCATGCGCTGGACGCCACTCCTGTTCCTGCCTGCACCGCTACATTCGTTCGTCTCCGATGCTTCCCAGCCCCCGATTCTTGACTACCGAGTAACTCCGCATTACCCAACTAAGTTTCCTTTAGATGACGTGCTGCGTTATGTCACTCCGGGATTAGACGGGTACCCAACTGAGAAATACGCCTACGAGATTTCGGCGCTTTTAGAGGAATGTAGTCGGGCGCTTCGCGCCGAATCACCGGGAGTAAATACTCTTGGCATCCTTGCCTTGTCAACAATCGAGGTTTCGGGCTTCGGCCCTGCGAAGGACACTCCTCTCAGATCAAGTAACGGAATCGAAGTCCTACGCCGCCAGTTTGCTGAATCTCTGGTTTCGGGCCGGGAGCGGTTTCTCGCCATGATGAAAGGGCACTTGGCGTCTTTCTCGCACCTCGATACAGCCGAGTTCCAAATGGTAGGAATTCGAGAATCTGGCACCAACCTCGACGTCGAGATTCGCTACGACCTGATCGGGGTAACGCGAGAAAAACTGCGTGAAGGCCGGTTCGGCACGTGGTCCACAAAATGGTCAAAGGACGGCTTGGGCGCATGGCGCATGAGTCGCCTGCAAGCCACTGAAGAAATTGTTACCCGCGCGCGCGGACCACTTTTCGTCGACGTAACTTCGCAAGCGCTGGGTCAAACTGAGTCTTATCGAAATCAACTGGCGCATGGTGCCGACTACTGGAGAACCATCCTCGACGGCGCCATCGGAGTCGACGTTTACGGCAACAACGGTATCGCCGCCGCAGACTTCGACAACACCGGCCACGACAGCTTGTACGTCTGCCAGTCAGCCGGCCTCCCCAACCGCCTCTATCGCAACCGCGGCGACGGCAGCTTCGAAGATGTCACCGAGAAGGCGGGCGTTGGAGTGCTCGACAACACTGCGTGTGCGCTGTTCGCCGACTTCGAAAATAAGGGGTTGCAAGACCTCTTGGTAGTCTGCGGCAGCGGGCCGCTGCTTTTCCTCAATCAGGGCAACGGAAAATTCGCCCTCAAGCGCGACGCCTTCAAATTTGCCCAGCCTCCGCAAGGCTCTTTCACTCATGCCGCCATCGCCGACTACGACAACGATGGACGCCTCGACATCTACTTCTGCCTTTACAGCTACTATCTCGGCCTCGATCAGTATCACTATCCCGCTCCCTATTACGACGCACGCAACGGCCCACCCAACTTCTTGTTTCACAACCAGGGCAACGCGACATTTGAGGATCGAACGGAAGCCTCTGGGCTAAACACCGAGAACAATCGCTACAGTTTTTCCTGCGCTTGGGGAAATTCCGGCTCGGGCGGCGCTCCCGACCTTTACGTCGCCAACGACTTCGGACGCAGCAATCTCTACAAAAACAAAGGCGACGGGACGTTTGCCGTCGACTCGAAAGAAGCAGGTGTAGAAGATCCCGGCGCAGGCATGAGCGCCTGCTGGTTCGATTCCGACGTTGAGGGACGGCAAGACATCTATGTCGCGAACATGTGGTCGGCGGACGGAATTCGCGTGTCCGAGCAAGACGATTTCCGCAAATCAGATTCGCCAGAGACTCGCGCCCTTTACCGCCAACACGCGCGCGGCAACTCGCTGTACCGCAATCAGGGCGACGGAACGTTCAAAAATGTCAGCCAGGAGGCCGGCGTCGAGATGGGCCGCTGGGCGTGGTCTTCCGACGCGTGGGACTTCGACCACGACGGCCACTCCGATCTCTACGTCGCAAACGGGTATATCACCGGCGACGATCCGCGCGAAGTTTCGAGTTTCTTCTGGCGGCAGGTGGTCGCGAACTCACCGGCCACACCAACCCCCTCTATTCCCTACGAAGAGGGATGGAACGCCATCAACGAACTCATCCGATCCGACGCGTCCTGGAGCGGGCGGGAACGCAACGTCCTCTATGCCAACAACGGCGACGGCACATTCACGGATGTCTCTGGCGTAATCGGCCTCGACTTCCCCGACGATAGCCGCGCTTTCGCTCTCGCCGACCTCGACCACGATGGACGTCTCGAAATCATTCTCAAGAATCGCAACGCTCCGCAGCTTCGCATTCTGCACAACGCGATGACGGAGATCGGCAACTCCATCACCTTCCGTTTGCGGGGAACAAAAAGCAATCGCGATGCCATCGGCACATCGATCACCATCGACAAACAGACAAAATATCTGCAAGCGGGATCAGGGTTTCTCTCGCAGCACACCAAAGAACTTTTCTTCGGCGTGGGGAACCATGCGGATTCCTTATCCGCAACCGTCCACTGGCCCAGAGGGTTGACGCAAACGTTCGCTGAACTGCCCATCAATCACCGAATCGAAATCGTGGAAGGCGCGACCACGTTCTCAGCGAAGCCGTTCGGTGCGACGCCGTATGCTCAACCCGGCGATCCGCAGAAATCAGAAACTCTGCCAGCCACGGTAGAGACCTGGCTGATCGATCCACTGCCCGCGCCTGACTTTTCCCTTCCCGACTCCCAAGGCAAAACCCAAAGCCTGCAATCATTCCGCGGGCAATTTCTATTGCTGGCTTTTTGCCGCAAGACAACGGTCGATCAATTGCGCCCCTTGAAAAATATCCTGGGCCTTCGCGTTCTAGTGCTCAACGTCGACGAACCTGTCCCCACTAAGCTGCCCTTCTCCATCGTGCAGGCGACGCCTGAAGTCACCGGCATCTACAACATCATTTATCGCTACCTGTTTGACCGCCGCAGGGACCTGGGCGTCCCGACCTCTTTCTTAGTCAATGCCGAAGGAATGATCGTCAAGGTCTATCAGGGGAGCGTCAATCCGCAGCAGCTTTCAGAAGACATCAAGTCAGCCCCGCGAACCTCGGTCGAGCGCAGCACCAAAGCTCTTCCCTTCCCCGGAACTCTTTACCAGAGCGCCTTTCAACGCAACCAGTTCACCTACGGAATAGCCATGTTTCAGCGCGGATATCTCGACCAGGCCGTCGCCTCGTTCAAGCAAGTCATCGCTACCAAACCAAATGATCCCGAGGCTTACTACAATCTGGGCACGCTTGAGCTCCGCAGAAATAACTTAACCGAGGCTCGCGGATACCTCGAGCAAACTGTGAAGCTCAAGCAGAATTATCCCGAAGCATGGAACAACCTCGGCATGACCGCGGCCCAGGAAGGCCACAATGAGGAAGCATTGCACAATCTTCAGCAGTCGATAGAGCTGCGCCCCTCCTACACCGTCGCCTTGCTGAATCTTGGAAATCTGCAGAGACGATTGGGCGCCATGGCCGAAGCTCAACAAACCCTCACGCGCGCCGTGGAACTTGAACCCGAAAACCCCGAGACCAACTATGGACTGGGCATGCTCTACGCCCGCCAAAATGGACTCGATCGCGCCACCCAGCTTCTGGAAAAATCGATTGCTCTGCGCCCTGACTACGCCGACGCGATTAACAACCTTGGCGTGCTGCACGTTCGCCAGAAAAACCTGGCGGCAGCCGAAGAAGACTTCAAGAAATGCATCGAGGTTGCGCCGAACTACGATCAGGGCTATCTAAATCTAGCCCGCGTTTACGTCCTGCTTGATGACAAAGTAAACGCGCGCGAAGCTTTGCGGCTATTACTTGTCCGCCAACCGGAAAATCAAACTGCTCAAAAAGCTTTGGAGACGCTCAATTGATCTTTCACCGCGCGGGAATTACAGTTCACACGGGAGCAGATACCGGATGTTGACGGGTCCCTCAAAGTTTTTTTACCGTGCTGCAGTCGTTCTAGCTGTCGCCTTTCTGCTCACAGCAGCCCACGCGCAACAGCCCACACGAAAAGCTGCGAAAGAGCCATCGCCTTTTGCGGAAGCCGAAGACCTGCTTCAGCGAGGCGCCATCGCCGATGCGAAAGCAAAAATCCAGGAACAGTTGGCACTCAATCCCTCGAGCGTCGAGGGCTACAACCTGCTTGGCATCGTCTACACCAACGAAAAGGACTTCGATCACGCGGTTGAGGCATTTGAACGCGCGCTGAAACTGAATCCTTCGTCGACCAAAACGCATAACAATCTCGGAAATGTTTACGTGTCACAGGAGAAATTCGATCTCGCGGAAAAAGAATTTCGTAGATCAGTCACCATTGATCCCGCGAACCGCGACGGACATTACAACCTCGGCCTCGTGCTTATGGCCAAAGGCTCCGCGGCGGAGGCGATCCCTCATTTTCTACAAGTGCGCCCGCTCAACATGGCGACACGCTTCAATCTGGTTCGCGCCTATTTCCTTGCCGGAAAAACCAAAGAAGGGCAAGCCGCGGCCGATCAACTCTCCGCCCAAGACGCCAAAGATATTCAATTGCACTTCACCCTCGGCGTTCTGCTGGCCTCGGCCAAACAATACGAACCGGCACAGCGCGAACTGGAAAAAGCCAATGCGCTACGACCCGAAACTTTCGAAATCCTCTACAACCTGGGTCAGGCTTACGTTCGTGGCGGCAAGTATGACAAAGCCGAAGCCACCCTGAATCGTGCACTAAAGCTGAAACCTGATTCCGCCGAAACCCTGTACCAGCTTGCCCAGGCGGCGTCCGAGCAGGGCCGCCCGGCAGACGCGCTCGATCTGCTCACCCGTGCCCACAAACTCGCGCCGGAGAACATGGACATCGTTTTCCTCCTCGCCCGCGTCAGCATGACGCAGAACTATTTCGAGGACGCAATTCCCTTGCTGGAAGCCGGAGTTAAGACCGCGCCGCAACGTGCCGACCTGCGCGCCGCTCTCGGCGAAAGTTATTTCATGTCGGGCAAATCCGAAAAAGCGATCGACGAATTTCAGGAATTGGTAAAGCTTGACCCATCGGCCAGGTCGTACGCATTTCTGGGGCTCTCCTATCGTCACCTCGGCCGCTTCGATGAAGCCAGAAAATATTTCCAGGAAGGTCTCAAGCTCGATCCGAAAAACTCCTCCTGTTTGTTCAACATGGGCTACATCGAAGGACGCCAGGGGAATCAGGTAAAAGCCGAAGCATTTTTCCAGGACGCGCTAAAGGCCAATCCTGACCTTCCCGATGCGCTTCTCGAACTGGCAAATCTGCGAATTCTGAGCAAGCAAAACGAAAAAGCCGCCGAGCTTCTCCGCCGCTACGTAAAGGTCGCGCGCGAACCGGCACCGGGATACTACAAACTCGCCATGGTCGAGCGTAGCCTCAAGCAGAACGAAGCTGCGGCGCGCGATCTCAGCGTTTTTCAAACCTTGTCGAAGAATGCATCGACCGGCCCGTATCCTTATCAGCATCTCTTCGACTATCTGGACAACCGTTCCAACCTCGCTCCGCGGGAGCGCACGCAACTTGACCTGACGCAGTTGCTCGAGCAGGTACGGAAGCATCCTGACCAGCCGCAAGACTTGTATCTTCTGGCCGAAACCTATTTGAAGCTGGGCAAAGTCGATGACGCTAGAAAAACCGTAGATCAACTCGATCAACTCAGCTCCTCCGACTACCGCACGCAAACCGGTGTCGGAGTGCTACTCGCGCGTTATCACCTCTACGACGACGCCATTCAGCATTTCCAGACCGCACTCGCTGCAAACCCAAGCTCCGACGACGTGAAGTTCAACCTGGCGACGGCGTTGCTACGACGCGGCAAATATCCGGAAGCACTAACCAGCGCCCAACAAATCTCGGCGCCCGCGCAGCAAGACGACGCGTATCTCTCTCTGCTAGGCGATATCTATGCGCATCTTGGCGATGCTACGAAGGCCACCGAAATTTTCCGCAGCGCCATCACCCGCAATCCCGACAACGATCAGTACTACCTCTCCCTGGCCATGGTGCAACTCCGCCAGAGCGATGTAGAAGGCGCAACCGACACCCTGAAGAAAGGTATGGCGCGCGTCCCCAGTTCAGGAAAACTGCAATGGGGAATGGGCCTGGTTTCCGTTCTACAAGGCAACACACCGCAAGCCGCCGAGCGCCTGGAGAAAGCCGTCGAGCTCCTGCCCGAATGGGCCGGAAGCTACTCGACATTAGGCGTCTTCTACTACCAGACCGGACAAGTCGACAAAGCCCGCGAAGTCCTGAACCGCTTCAAAGGCAGCCACGCCGGCGGCCTGGATGTAAATCGCATAGAAGAAGCGCTGTCTCGCGCGCCAGCCACGACGGCGACCGCCGACCAACCCCTGCCCGATGCGGCCCGAAGGCAATTGCTACAGCTAGCGTTATCGCTAGCCGACCGAACGCTATGACCTCACCCAACTCTGTCATCCCGAGCGAAGCCGAGGGACCTTGTGTTCCCCACTTCCACCCAACCTTGTCATCCCGACCGGGGACGGCCTCCGAGCGAAGCGTAGGCGACGGCGGTGTGGAGGGACCTGCTGGTCCTTGCCTCTCTCACAATCTGTCATCCTGAGCGAAGCGATGGAGAGAGAAGCGAAATCGCGGCGTAGCGAAGGACCCCATACCAAATGCAGCAGGAGAGGCTCCGCAAGAAGTTCCAGTCACCGAACCTCCAGTGAAGCATCCGGACTAATTTTACTGACTGTCATCGCACTATCTCTCTGCGCTCGAGCGCAAGTGAAATTCACCGACATTCGTCCCACCACCGGCATCACTTTCCAGCAGGACTCCACCCAAACCGAAGAGAAGTACTACCTCGAAACCATGGGCACCGGGGTCGCCTGGATCGACTATGACCGGGACGGACTGATGGATCTCTTTTTCGTCCAGTCCGCAGCCACTGATATTTACAAACCGCCAAAACCACTGCGGTGCGCGCTTTATCACAACAATGGTGACGGCACTTTTACCGACGTCACCGAAAAAGCCGGAGTAGGCGGCGAGGGCCACTACGGCCAGGGCGTCGCCGTCGCCGATTTCGACAACGACGGCTATCCCGATCTCTACGTCACCGGATACAAGAGCGCCATCCTCTATCACAACAACGGCAACGGTACTTTCACCGATGTGACTGACAAGGCGGGCGTCAAAGACGAAGGTGGATGGTCAACCAGCGCCGGGTTCTTCGATTACGACAAAGATGGCTGGCTGGATTTAGTCGTCACCAACTACATCGACTGGTCGCCGCAGACCAACATCTGGTGCGGCGAGAAAAAGCCTGGCTACCGCTCTTATTGCCATCCCGGAAACTATAAGGGCCAGAAGACCAAGCTCTACCACAACAATCACGACGGCACTTTCAGCGATGTGAGCGATGCCTCAGGCGTGGGTAAACCGGAATCGAAAGGCATGGGCGTGGTCCTCGCCGATTTCAATAACGACGGCTGGCCCGACATCGCCATCGCCAACGACTCCTGGCCGAATTTCCTGTTCATCAATAAGCACAACGGAACCTTCGAAGACGCGTCGCTAATGTCCGGCATGGCCGCCAGCGAGGACGGCAAATACGAGGCGGGAATGGGCATCGACGCGGCCGACGTTGACGGCGACGGCTGGCAGGACGTTTACATCACCCACTTGGATTTCGAACTCAACCGCCTCTACCACAACAACCAGGACGGCACCTTCGAAGACGCCACCTACCGTACCGGCATTGGCAATCGCGCGCTGCTTTTCAGCGGTGTGGCCATGAAATTCCTCGACTACGACAACGACGGCTGGGATGACATCCTGCAACTCAACGGCGCCATGCTCGACAACGTTCAGCTCTATCACAGCGAGGTCGCCTATAAGCAACCGCTGCTGATGTTCCGCAACATGGGCAAAGGCCAATTCAAGAAAGTCTCAGAAACTCTGGGCCCGGATTTCACCCGCCCCATCCCCGGACGCGGTCTCGCCACCGCCGACTTCGACAACGATGGCGACATCGATATCGCCATCAACAACCGCGGCGACTACCCCGAACTGCTGCGCAACGACGGAGGCAACGCCAACCACTGGCTGGAGGTTCTCTTGATCGGTACAAAATCCAATCGCGACGGAATCGGCGCGTCCCTGAAACTAACCTCCGAAGGATTCGTGCACGTGGAGCAATCCAAAGGAGGGATGAGCTACATGTCGGCAAGCGATCCAAGAATCCTGTTCGGCTTAGGCAAACGTACCAAAATCGAATCTCTGGAAATCACTTGGCCCAGCGGCAAGATCGAGAAGCTGACCAACGTGTCCATCGATCAGATCATCGCCATCAAAGAAGGCGAAGGAATCGTGCCCCGCAAATTCCCCAAAATTGCAGCTCACTGAATTGCCCATACTCAAAACAAACTGCTAACCTCAAACAGAAATGCAAATCCCTTGTCATCCTGAGCAAAGCATGAGCAAGCGAAGCGAAGCCCACGCGCAGTCGAAGGACTCCTGCCCCTTAAACGAAACTCTCCCCTCGCAATGACCTCCCGCCGCCATTTCCTGGGCTCCTCCGCAATTCTCCTGGGTGCAACCGCGCTCGAAGCCCTGACCACGCCCCTGTGGCGGTGGACCAACCCGCTCCAACTAAAAACCACCACCAAGTCCGGCGTCCAATTCGTAGACGTCGCCAAGGATGCCGGCCTGACCAGTCCCAACGTCTGGGGCGCCACCGATCACAAGAGCTACATCATCGAAGCCAAAGGTAGCGGCCTCGCGTTCTTTGACTACGACCACGACGGCTGGCTCGACATCTATCTCACCAACGGCACACAGTTAGGCAAAGAGTGGCCCGCGGGCCAGGCGCCAACATCGCATCTCTACAAAAACAATCGCGACGGCACTTTCACGGACGTCACGGAAAAATCCGGTCTCGCCCGCACTGGATGGCAAACCGGCGTCTGCGTCGGCGACTACGACAATGACGGTTTCGACGATCTCTTTTGCTGTTTCTGGGGACACAACATCCTCTTCCACAACAATGGCGATGGCACCTTCACCGACGTGACGAAAAAGGCTGGAGTGTACAACGAGGAAATCCGCTGGGGCGCGGGCTGCTGCTTTCTCGATTACAACCGCGACGGCCACCTCGATCTTTTCGTCTGCAACTACATCAAGCTCGACCCCGCGCACACGCCTGACCCGCAAGGCGCACCCGTCTGCCAATGGAAAGGCATCCCGGTCATGTGCGGCCCGCGCGGACTTCCCGGCGACACCAACATTCTCTACAAAAATAATGGCGACGGAACTTTCACCGACGTGTCGGAGAAAGCCGGGATCCTTAAGCCCGGACCGCGCTACTCCATCACTCCGGTGTCCTACGATTTCGACAACGACGGATGGCCCGACATCTACGTCGCCGTCGACTCGCAGCCCAGCATTCTGTTCAAAAATAATCACGATGGCACTTTCACCGACATCGCCGTCATCGCCGGATGCGCCTACAGCGACAACGGTCACGAGCAGGCCGGCATGGGCGTAGGGGTGGGCGACTATGACTGCGACGGTAACTTCGACATCTTCAAAACCAATTTCGCCGACGACACCTGCAACCTCTACCACAACAATGGCGACGGCACATTCACCGATGTGACGTTCGCTGCCGGTGTTGGCATCAACAATCGCTACGTTGCTTGGGGATGCGGCTTCGTGGATTACGACAACGACGGCTGGGCCGACATCATGCAGGTCAACGGCCACGTCTATCCGGAAATCGACAGCCACGAAGTGGGACAAACCTTCAAGAATCCGCGCCTCGTCTACAAGAATTTAGGCAACGGACGTTTCCAGGATGTCTCTGCCGAGATGGGCCCGGGCATCACCGAACATTTCTCCAGCCGCGGCGCCGCCTTTGGAGATTACGACAACGACGGAGACATCGATGCGGTAGTACTGAACATGAGTGACATTCCGAGCCTGCTGCGCAACGACGGCGGCAACGCCAAAAACTGGATCAAGATCAAACTGATCGGCACGCAATGCAACCGCACCGCCATCGGCGCCCGCGTCCGTGTAATCACCGGCAAACACATTCAGATGGACGAGGTCCACAGCGGATCAAGCGTGATGTCGCAATGCGACCTGCGCCTGCACTTTGGTCTGGGCGAAGCGAAAACGGTGGACGTAGTAGAAGTAAAGTGGCCGACAACACAGAAAATAGAAAAATTCGCGCAGGTAAAAGCAAATCAAATCATAACCATCCACGAAGGCGAGGGGATCACAAGATAACCGTGCCATTGTGCGGTCCCACTGGACCCCTACCAACCCAAAGATCTAGCGACTCTCAGCCAACACCCTAACCTTCTCGACGGCCTCCTCATCGAAATCCCAATGATCACCAACCGATGAAATAGCAGCCCCCAGGGAAATTCGGAGTGTTGCACGCGGGCACAAATTTAACGGGAAGAAAGTCTGAATACAACTAGGAAGTAAAATTTGGGAACTAGAACTAGGAACTAAAAACTGGGGACTTAAAACTAAGTTTCCAACCGGGCCTTACCGGGCATCACCTTTCAGTACCACCAAAAACTGCTGCAACTCGTGCCGTTGTCGCTCCACTTCCGCAGTTTGAGTCTTCTCCAGTTGGGCGTAAGCGGCCAATTCCTGTTCTGCGCGGGCCACATCCCCGCTTCGTTTATAAGCCTGCCCCAAACGGTAATGCGCTTCTCCTAGCTCAGGGCTGGCTGCAATCGCCTTCTGGTAGGCGTCGATCGCCCCCGGCATCTCACCACGGGCGGCATACAAAGTTCCTAGCTGGAAGTAAGCATCGCCACACTTGGGATCCAGGGCCACGGCTTTAGTGAGGAGAGACTCGGCCTGAGGAGCATCCCCGCGTTTCAATAGCGCCACCGCGTAGTAGTAGTTGGCCAGTGCATTTCCCGGCTGCTCGCCCGCGAACCGCGCCAGCTTTGCATCTCCGCATGGCAACGGCACTTTCACTGCCTTCTCCATTTTGCCTAAGAACAAATACGGCAACTCGTCGGAAGGCTTCAGATCCGAAGCCGCGCAAAGTCGCGCGGCGGCCTCATCGTAACGGCCGCTGGCATAAAGCGCCGCACCCAACCCGGCCAGCATCCGCGCCGACTTAGGATGCGCCGCACTTCCCTTGGTAAACACTTCGATCGCGGGCAGAATCGCGCGGTGCAGCAACAACTCAGCACCCCACTCAAAATAGTTCTGTTCGCTGGGTTCCTGCCGTGCCGCCGCCTCATATTCCCGGACCGCGCGTAACGAATCGCCTGATTGCTCCGCAATGTCTCCCAGCAGCCGATGCAATTCCGCGCGGTTCGAGCTTGCCAGCATCTTCTCCGCCTGCTGCCGCGCCTTCTCTAAATTGCCAGCGGACTTGTAAGCCAGAGCCAATTCGTAGCCACTGGAAAAATCTCCAGACCGCAGCTTGCAAGCCGTCTCCAACAAAGGGACCGCCTCCGCATATCGCCCGGACGCCATATAAAACTTCCCCAGCTGATAATTGGCTTCGAAACTGCCTGGGCGCAAAGCCCCACGCAGTTTGCTTTCAATCTGAATATTAGCCTGGCTCGGTGCCTTCGGTTCCTTTAGCGCCAGCGTCTCCCGCGCCAGCGTCTCACTGGTTCGCAGGTTTGTGTCCGCTCCATGCCCGCCCGCCGCGGTGTAGTCCGTGACACCAGCCACCGTGAAGTTAGGTTTGTCCTCGAACTCCATGGTCGTCGAGCCCGGAGCCTCTAACACCAGATTCACCCGCTTCTTTTCTCCCGGAGAAAGCGCCAGCCCATCGACCACCGCGTCGTGGAATCCTGCCTTTTTCGCCGTAATCTTGAAAATTCCCGGATGCTCCGGCGCAAACCCAAATGTCCCTTCGTTGGTTGTCGTAGTCTCGGTAGGTTTTGGCTGATCTTTCTGCTCCAACACTACGGTGGCATTGGGCACGGCTTCGCCGGCGGCGTTGCGCACCATTCCCTCGATGATGATGACTTCACGCGACTGCGGAGAGTTCTGCGCAAACGCCGCAACCGCGAATAACAACACCAACGCTCGAAACGCCCTCATACCCACCCGCCGTCTACGATATGCGCCTGGCCGGTAATCGCGCTGCTGTCGTCCGCCGACAGAAACAGCACTAACCGCGCTACATCGTCGGGCAACAAATGCCGCTTCAGGCTCTGGTTGCGCAGCACCTCCGCGTCATACTCCGGGCTTCTCCACAAACGAATTTGGCGCTCGGTATTGATCGCCCCCGGTAGGACTACATTCACCCGGATTCCCGCCTCCCCATGTTCTTTCGCCATGGTCTTGGTCAGTCCCATGATCGCCGCTTTGGCAGTCACATAAACCGGCATTCCGCTCGACGGGATCATCCAGGCAATCGAACTCATATTGATGATCGACCCGCCGCCCGCCGCTTTCATTCCCGGAACCACAGCTTGAGTGGCAAAAAATTGGTGTTTCAAGTTCACGTTCATCCGGTTGTCCCAATACTCAGGAGTAACTTCCGCGGACACATGGCGGTCGTCATTCGCCGCGTTGTTCACCAGCACACGAATTCCGCCCAGCCGCGCTTCGATATCTTGGATGGTCGCGCGCAATGCATGAGTGTCGGTCAAGTCGCAATGCGCGAAGTAAGGAGCGTGTGCGCTCCCTGGCGTCAGGGTCTCCACCAGTTTCTTCGACACTTCAACCCCCACGTCGATAAACGCCACCCGCGAACCCTGCGCCGCAAAATGCTCCACCATGCCTGCGCCAATACCCGAGCCGCCGCCGGTCACCAGCACCACGCGATCCCGCAAACTCGGATAAGTAGCAAACGAACTCATTTGAATCTGTACCCCGGCTTTAACTCACAACGATAGACTTTTGTCTGGTCGCGATTGACGCGCGCATTGCACTCCGCCCAACTCAAATACAACTCCGGACCCACGGGAAAAACAATCCCATCGCCATTGATTTCCGCTTCAATGCTCAACCCCTGCGCGGTGGCCGGCAAGGTAAAGTTAAGCGTCTGCCCGAACGTCACTGGATACGACCGACGCACCATGTCACTTTCGGAAGGATGAAACACTTCCGCCTCTAGCAGGAACGTCGTACTGTCTGACCAGTTGCGTACGGTCACGCTGATGTTACGCCCGCCACGCGTGAAGTCGTCACTCTCAATTCGCGTAAATGGACAAGGTCCCGCAATGCACGAAGCGCGGGCATTCCGGAACACGTTGCCTTCGCCCGCGTCGAGGGCCGCCGACGCAATCGCGCCCTTCCACTTTCCATCTGGGGAACACGGGTCCTGTCCCTTGCATGGCACGTTAGCTTTATTCACCACCTGAAACGCGCGTACCGCGCTGCCCACGTTGGCCGAGGTCGTTTCTTTCACCGAATAACGCGCCACCAGATTTCCCACCGTCATGTCGGGATGGTCCGGCCGCGGCGAGTCTTGCGGCAGTGGAACCATCTGCGCCAAATACAACTTGTCGCCCATGATTCCCTTCATCTCCATCGGCTGATATTCGGGATGGCGAAATTGCAGTGTGACTGCCTGTTCCCGCAAAAGCCGCGCCCCTAGCCGGATTCGGAAGTAGCCGGTCGCGTCCGACTTCACCGTTGCCATGGCGGCGCCGTTCGAGGCAATGACCTCCACGTCGGCAATCGGCAATTCCTTATTGGGATCGGTATCTTTTCGGATCACCGCCCCAATCAGAGAGATCTGCCGCTGCTTCACGTAACGCGCCACAAATATCGCAGCCACCGCTATGATGCAGGCCAATCCCACCCAAACCGTGATTTTCTTGCCGCGGCTCATCCCAGGGAACTCAATCCTGCATTCTACGACGGGGAACTCCTCTATTAAGCCACGTCTACGATGTTCATGGGATTACCGTCGGTTTACTCTTATGGCGTCCACGGACGTCTGCAACGCCCACAATCATCTAAAATTCTGCTAGTGGACCACCCCAAACCCAGCCAGAAGAAAGTGTCGCGCCGAACTGCGCTCAAAGGACTTCTCGCTGCCGGTGCAGCCTTGCCGCTAAGCGGCAATGCCTTCAGCCCGGCCATGGCGCCCGAGCCTGATGTGCCGAAGAGGCCCGCGCCTTTTCCGCCCAAGACCGTCTTGCTTCCCGACGATGACCAATTTCTCGACGAGATGCAGGCGGCAAATTTCTGTTTTTTCTGGGAACAAGGTAATCCGCAAACCGGCTTGATCAAAGACCGTTGCAACGCTCGCACTCCTGGCGCGGACACCAGCATCGTGGCCAGCATTGCGGCCACCGGCTTCGGCCTGACCGCCATGGCCATCGGCGACAAACGTGGATACATCCCCACCAACGACGCCCGCGTGCGCGTCATATCAACCCTGCGGTCTCTCTGGAAGAAACTGCCCAACCACAGGGGATTCTTTTATCACTTCGCCAACATCAACACTGGTGACCGTATCTGGGATTCCGAAATTTCGTCTGTCGATACCGCCATCCTTCTATGCGGTGTGTTGGTCTGCCGTGAACATTTCCGCGATCCTGATATCACTCAGCTCGCCAACCTGATTTTCAACCGCGTGGATTGGACCTGGCTCTCCGAAGACACGGCCCTCGTGACCCACGGCTGGTCGCCGGAAGTTGGATTCCTCCCCAGCCGTTGGGACTACTACAGCGAATTGATGATGATCTATCTCTTGGGCATGGGTTCGCCGACCCATTCCCTGTCTTCGCGGACCTGGCATGCCTGGAAGCGGACCATTTTTGAATACGACGGGCTGCGCTACGTAGGTTCCTTCGCGCCCCTGTTCGTCCACCAGTATTCCCAGGGCTGGTTTGATTTCCGCGGCAAACACGACGAACACACTAACTATTTTCAGAACTCCATCATCGCCACCGACGTGCACCGCCGCTTCTGCCTGGAGTTGAGCAAACAATATTCCAGCTACAGCGATGATTTGTGGGGTATCACCGCCTCCGATTCGCAAAATGGATACGTGGTCTGGGGCGGCCCGCCAGCCATGGGCCCAATCGACGGCAGCGTAGTTCCCAGCGCCGCCGCAGGTTCGCTACCATTTCTGCCACAACCCGTCATGCGCGTTTTGCGCAACATGCGCACCCGTTACACACAATCCTGGACCAGTTACGGTTTCGTGAACGCCTTTAACCCGTTAAAAAACTGGTACGACACCGACGTGGTCGGTATCGACACCGGCATAAGCATGATCATGGCGGAAAACGTTCGCACGTCTTTCATCTGGGACACCTTCATGAAAAGTGAAGAAGCTCAGCGCGGGATGGAACGCGCCGGCTTCGAAGCCGACGAGAAATAAATATTTGTCATCCGATGTGCTGGCGTAGAGACATAGCTCCGCTATGGCTCCATCCACCGCCCCCCCAAGCTCACGCGAAGTCGAAAGCCTGCCCCGAGCGAAGCCGAAGGGGGGCCTCTACCGCACCCTCCTCGCAAAGCTAAATGCCAAGTGCTAATTGCTGAACGCTGTTCTTTCGTAGCCAGACAAAGCAACCCCCACCTACGAATTCCCCAACCAACCGCCACAGCGTTAATATGTCCTGAACGTCATGATGAAAAATCTGTGTCATCCCGACCGAAGCCGAGAGCCTGCCCAGAGCTTTTCGAAGGGGACCTTGTGTTCCCTGATCGCATTCCTGCTTCTTGCGCCGTTAGCCGCCGCTCAGACAGCGATTACCATCAACTCCGCCGCCCCAGCCCACCCGCTCCCTCACTTCTGGGAGCACATGTTCGGCTCCGGACGCGCCAACCTCAGTCTCCGCGATAGCTACCGCCGCGACCTGCGCGACGTAAAGCAGGCCACCGATGTGAAATACATCCGCTTCCACGCCATCTTTCTCGATGACATCGGGGTATACGACGAAGACGCGCAAGGCAACGCTGTCTACAACTTCAGCTACGTCGATCAGATTTACGACGGTCTTCTGGATTCCGGCGTCCGCCCCTTCGTCGAACTAAGCTTCATGCCGAAGAAGCTTGCCTCCGATCCGCAAGCGCTCCATCCTTTTTGGTATAAGCAAAACGTTTCCCCACCCAAAGACTTTGCCAAGTGGGACGACCTCGTCTATCAATTCACCAAGCACCTGGTCGACCGCTACGGCATAGACGAAGTTTCCCAGTGGTACTTCGAAGTCTGGAACGAACCCAACATCGACTTCTGGGCAGGCAAGCCGCAGCAGCCCACTTACTTCGAGTTATACGATCACTCAGCAAAAAGCGTAAAGAAGGTAAGTGAAAAACTCCGCGTGGGCGGACCTGCCACGGCCCAAGCAGCCTGGGTAGATGACTTGATCAAACATTGCGCGGACAACCACATTCCGCTGAATTTCGTCTCCTCCCACGTCTACGGTAACGACTCCGCCAAAGACGTCTTCGGCACGGATGAAAAAATCCCGCGGGAAAACATGGTCTGCCGTTCCGTGGAAAAAGTGCACAAGCAGATCAAGGCCTCCGCCATGCCCGAACTTCCGCTCTTCTGGAGCGAGTACAACGCCAGCTACATGAACGAGCCCGCCATCACCGACTCCACCTATATGGGCCCGTGGATGGCCGATACTATCCGCCAATGCGACGGCCTGGTCACCGAAATGTCGTACTGGTCGTTCTCCGACGTCTTCGAAGAACAGGGAGTGGTCAAACAACCCTTCTACGGCGGATACGGCCTGATCGCCGCCGACAACATTCACAAGCCGGCATTCAACGTCTTCAAAATCCTTCACCTGCTAGGCAACGAGCGCCTGGATGTAAACTCCGATTCCGCCCTCGTAACCCGCCGGCCCGATGGGCGTCTCGTAGTCGCCCTCTGGAGCTACGCGAGCCCCAAGACGATCCAGCTGAAATTCGAAGACAACAAAGCCCGCCGCGCCACCATTCATCGGGTTGACCGCGACCATGGTGACCCGCATCCCGCCTACGAAAAGCAAGGCTCCCCGCGCTACCCCACGCAATCGCAGCTAAAGGAAATCCGTCAATCCACGGAACTCCCAGCACCCGAAATCCGCCGCATAGAACATGGCGAACTGACCGTAGAAATCCCCGCTAACGGCCTGGCAGTAATCGAGATAAAGTAGCTCCCACCATGCCCTGTAGAGACGTAGCTCCGCTACGTCTCAGCGGTCGGAAATCAAGTAAACTACTGTCAGCAGGAAACAAACCACCGGCCCCGAAAAGCATCTTTAGTTGTCCGCACTCATGCAATCCAAACCCCAAGACAGTTTCTGGAGCAGTTGGCGAGACCGCCTCACCGCCCTCCGCAACGTCCCTCCAGTATTAAAGATCGTCTGGCGCTCCGGCCCCGGCGTGGTCACCTACGGGCTCGTCGCCCGCGTCTTCGCCTCCCTTTTGCCCGTAGCCTTGATCTGGGTCACCAAACAGATCATCGACATCATCGTCCACTCGCTCTCTGTTCATCAGCCCGTGCCCCAGCGCCTCTGGTATCTGGTCGCCGGCGAATTCGGCATCGCGGTTTTCAGCAGCCTCCTGGCCCGTACTCTCGACTACTCCGACACGTTGCTCGCGGAAAAATACACCCGCCACGTCAGCATAGAAGTCATGAAGCACGCGTCGGAACTCGATCTCATCGCCTACGAAGATCCAGTTTTCTACGACCGCCTCGAGCGAGCGCGAGTGCAAGCCACCGACCGACTGGGCATGATCCAGTCCATCGGACGCCTCGAACAGCAAGTCATCACCGCAATTACGATGTCAGTCGCCGTAGTCTTCTACTCGCCCTGGCTGATGCTGATGCTGGTCGCTGGCGTCCTTCCCGCGTTCTTAGGCGAAAGCCACTTCGCATTTCTCGGATACGCCAAGAATTTCCGCCAGACTCCCATCCGCCGCCAGCTCGATTACTTGCGCGTGCTCGGCGGAAGCAAAGAAGCCGCCAAAGAATTAAAACTTTTCGGCCTGGCAAAATTCCTTACCGGACGTTTCACCAAACTCTCCGACCAGATTTACGTGGAAGATGTTGCACTCGCCCGCCGCCGCCTGATCGTCGGCTCATTCCTCTCGCTTATCGGAACCGCTGGATACTACTCCGCCTATGTCTTCGTGATCTGGCGCACCATCGCCGGCATGATCACCATCGGCTCGCTGGTCTTCCTCACCAGCGCCATTCAGCAGGCCAGCATCAACATTCAGCAAGTTTTTTCGACCCTCGCTGGAATCGCCGATCAAGCGCTCTTTCTCACCGACCTGCTCGCCTTCTTCGACATGCAGCCCACCATCCGCTCCAAGCCCAATCCGTTGCCGGTTCCGCATCCTTTCACCAAGGGATTCGAATTCCGCAACGTCGGTTTCCGTTATCCCGGCGCGCAGCGCATGATCCTGGAAGGCTTCAACTTTTCCCTTCGCCCCGGCGAGCGCGTCGCCCTCATCGGAGAAAATGGTCAGGGCAAAACCACCATCGTCAAGCTGATCACCCGCCTCTATGATCCCACTGAGGGCCAGGTTCTCCTCGATGGTGTCGATCTCCGCGACTACGATCTCGACGACCTCTATCGCAAAATCGGCGTCATCTTTCAGGACTTCATGCGCTATGAGATGACCGCCCGGGAGAACATTGCCGTCGGCAAGGTAGAGGATATTGACCGTAGCGACCTAATCATCGCCGCTGCGGAAAAAGGTTTAGCCAGCGACGTAGTACGCAAACTTCCGCTCAACTATGAGCAAATGTTAGGCCGCCGCTTCGAAGGCGGAGTCGATCTTTCCGGCGGCGAATGGCAAAAAATTGCACTGGCTAGGGCATATTTGCGCAATGCCGAGGTCTTAATACTTGACGAGCCCACTGCCGCCCTCGACGCCCGCAGCGAATTTGAAGTCTTTGAGCGCTTTGCCGAGCTGACTCTGGGTAAAATGGCGCTCTTTATCTCGCATCGCTTTTCAACCGTACGCATGGCCGACCGCATCATAGTGCTCGAAAACGGCAAGATCGCCGAAGAGGGTAACCACGACTCGCTCACCCGGCGCGGCGGACGTTACGCCGAAATGTTCGAAATGCAAGCTGCCAGCTACCGTTAGGATTTTTAGTTCATGCCGCAAAACACTCATCTGGAAGTTGCACGCGAAGAAGCCGAAAAGCATTTTGATTCCTCGGCGCAGATCTCGCTCGATCTCGATGCTCTTCGTGCGTCCGCGCTAAGCGCCGCGCCCAAGCTTCCCTGGCTCCCGAACACTCCTTCGTCGACCGAAGCCGCCGATCGTTTCCACGCAGCGGTTGCGAAACTCCAGCCGCTGGTCGAAGGCCTGAACGAGTACCGCACGGAAGAAGATGTCTCCGACGACTTCCGCTGGCTTCGCGATAACGTCCGTCTGATTCACGCAGGAGTACAAGACGCAGCCGACGGACTGCAAAGTCTCGAAACCATTCCCCACGTTCGCACTCCAGCCAAAGCGGTAACGCCTCGTCCGCTGGCGGTGGCCGAAGAATTTCTCAAAGCCTCGCAAAACCAGTTCACCGAGGAAGGCTTCAGCGCCTACGTCGACTCTTTCCAAAAGGTCACCGTTCTCAACCTGAAAGAGTTGTCCATGTTGATCACATCCCTGAAGCTCGTGCTTCTGGAGCAGGTGATCTCTCGCGGCCTGCAACTCCTAAAAGATCGCAAAGGCACCTACGGGACCGGCGCCTGCATTCGCAGCCTGCGCGACGTAAGCCAAGCCAACTGGAAAGAAGTTCTCGAACCGCTGGTGGTATTCGATCAAGTCCTGAGGCAAGACCCTGCGGGTACCTATCCTCGCATGGACTTCGAAAGCCGCGAATACTATCGCAAGCAGATCATCGAAATTGCCGAGCGTTCCGAGCTCAACGAATTCGAAGTCGCTACTCACGCCATTGCCCTCGCGCGTGAAGGCGCACAACGCAAAGAATCCGACCCCCGAATCATCGAGCGCCATGCTCACGTCGGCTACTATCTCGTCGCCGAAGGCGTGGACCAGCTTCACCATCGCGTTGGCTATCGCGCCAAGTTCGGGCAGCGCGTTTCCATGTTTCTGCGCCGCCATCCTGACGATTTCTATGTTCCGGCCATCGCGCTCCTGACCCTGTTAATCATGGCCGGCATTCTGCTGCTGGTTCGCGATCCCTATCGCTCCTTTGAGCTCTACCTGCTGTCGATGGTGGTGTTACTGCTACCCGGTTCGCAAAGCGCGGTACAGATCGTTACCTATCTCGTCACCTCGATTCTCTCGGCCCGCATTCTCCCCAAGCTCGACTTCTCCAGGGGAATTCCCGACGACTGCGTCACCTTGATCGGGGTTCCCAGTCTGCTTTTAAGCGAAAAGCAGGTCCGCCGCCTGGTCGAGAACCTCGAAATCCGCTACATCGGCAATCATGATCCCAACATGCACTTCGCGCTGGTCACCGACTTGCCCGACGCTAAAGAACCCTCGCTGGAAAATGACCCGCTGGTCGAACTCTGCTCCGAACTCATTCGCAATCTGAACGAGAAGCATGCGGGCGAAGGTCAGGGTCTGTTCATGCTGTTGCATCGCCATCGCATCTACAACCCGCGCGAGGGCGTCTGGATGGGTTGGGAACGCAAGCGCGGGAAGCTGATGGATCTCAACAAGCTGCTGCGCAACGAGTACGACAGCTTCCCGGTGAAGGTCGGCAATCTTTCCGTGCTGCCGAAAGTTCGTTTCGTCATCACCCTCGATGCCGACACCGAACTTCCACGCCACTCCGCCCACCGCATGGTCGGCGCAATGGCGCACTCGCTCAATCAGGGCATCATCGACCCCGAACGCAATATCGTGGTCGCCGGATACGGCATTCTCCAGCCCCGCGTCGGGGTCAGCGTCGAGAGCGCCGCCCGCTCACGTCTCGCTGGAATCTTCTCTGGAGAGACCGGCTTCGACATCTACACCCGCGCCGTCTCTGACGTCTATCAGGACCTCTACGGCGAAGGCAGCTTCACCGGCAAAGGCATTTACGAGGTCAACACGCTTCATCAGGTCCTCGAGCGCCGCTTCCCGCGCAACGCTTTGCTTAGTCACGATCTGATCGAAGGCGCTTACGCTCGCGCTGGACTGGTCAGCGACGTCGAAGTCATCGAAGATTACCCATCCCACTACAGCGCCTACAACCGCCGCAAACACCGCTGGCTGCGTGGCGATTGGCAGATTGCTGGATGGCTCCTTCCCCGCGTCCTCGACGAATCGCGCACGCTGGTTCCCAATCCCATCTCTGTAATCTCGCAGTGGAAGATTCTCGACAATCTCCGCCGCAGCCTGGTCGAGCCCGCAACCTTCCTGCTCTTTATTCTCGGATGGCTCGTGCTCCCCGGCTCCGCCCGCTACTGGACGCTGGCCAGCATCGTCATCCTGCTGTTGCCGGCATTTCTGCAACTGATATTCGGCTTGGTGCGCTCCGTAGTCGAATCCAGCCACCGCGTCGCGCAGGACGCTTTCTCCACTCTCGGCTCCAACTGCGTAAATCTTCTGCTGACGTTGACCTTCTTGCCGCACCAGATGTTGCTCTCTGTCGACGCGGTAGTTCGCTCGCTGGTAAGGCGCATGGTCACCGGCCGCCGGCTGCTCGAATGGGAAACCGCCGAAGAAGCCGAAGTCGCCAAGGAAAGAAAATCGCCGGCCGACATTTATCTCAATTGGGTCCCGGTAATCGCCGTCGGCCTGGGCGTGATTCTTTACTACGCGCGTCCCCACGCTCTCTATGCCGCTTCGCCAGTTTTAATTCTCTGGGCACTGAGCAAACCGTTTTCCGTGTGGCTCAACAATCCGTCGCAACCGCTTCGCTACGAAGCCACGGAAAACGACGAATTGTTCCTGCGCCGCGCCGCGTTGCGCACCTGGCGCTACTTCAGTGAGTTCTGCACTGCAGAACACAACTGGCTCATCCCCGACAACGTTCAGGAAGAGCCTGACTCAACCTCACCTCGCGTCGCCCCGCGTGTCTCGCCCACTAACCTTGGCCTCTTGCTCAATGCGCGCCAGGTGGCCTGCGAATTCGGCTACCTGACCGTTCCCGAATTTTCCGAGTTAACGCACCTCACCATGGGCACGATGGAAAAGCTGCGCAGTTATCGCGGCCAACTGCTGAACTGGTACGACACCCGCACGCTCGAGACCTTGCCCCCGGCGTTCATTTCCTCAGTCGACAACGGAAACCTCATCGCCTCTTTGTGGACTCTCGAACAAGGCACCATGGAACGCCTGCGGCGTCCGCTTCTGCATTCCAGTCTGGCCGAGGGCTTCTTCGATCACCTCCGCATTCTGGTCGACCTGCATGAAGTTCCTAAGAAGGTGCTGGCACGCTTCGATCGCGAGATGCACGAGGAAGAATGGCTGCATCACATTCTCGAACTGCCCGACAATTTCCTCGACGAAGCTCACGTGCCCAGCAAATCGAAGCCAGCCAAAGACGTCGAGTGGTTCGCCGCTGAGGCCGTCGTTCGCCTCAAGATGATCAAGCAAACCGTGCAGTCATATTTGCCCTGGCTGTCTATGGAATTCGCCCCGTTGTGGAGTGACCCAGCGGTCAAGCTGGAATTGGCTTCGCACACCCTGGGACTCGATCGTTTGCCGCAGTTCATCGACAAGCTTGACCAGCATCTGTCGTTCGTTCGCGGCTCGACCGATTCCGAGAGCCACAAAGTCCTTTGCCAGAATCTTCAGGCATTGCTGCCCCATGCCCGTGCCAACGTGCTGCAACTCACTGACGATCTTCGCGGCATCGCCGCCGAAGCCCGCCGCTTCGCCAACGCTATGGACTTCCGCTTCCTGCTTAATCGCCGCCGCAAATTATTGTCCATCGGCTACGATCTGGATCTTCAGGAATTGCACTCCGCCTGCTACGACCTGCTGGCCAGCGAATGCCGCACTGCGATGTTCGCCGCCATCGCCAAGGAAGATCTCCCGCAGGAAACCTGGTTCATGCTGGGCCGTGCCCATACCCTCGACAAAGGCCGCCCCGTCCTTCTTTCCTGGACCGGCACCATGTTCGAATACCTGATGCCCGCCATCTGGATGCGTACCTATGCGAACACGCTTCTCGACCGTTCGCGCATCGCAGTCGTGAAATCGCAGCAGGCCTACACTGCGGCTAAAAGAATTCCCTGGGGCATTTCCGAATCAGCGCACTCCGAAACCGATCCGCAAGGCAACTACCAGTACCATGCCTTCGGAATTCCCAGCCTCGCGCTGCGCAGCGAAGATTCCAACAAGCTGGTCATCTCGCCTTACTCAACATTCCTCGCCATGCACGTGGACGCGCCAGCCTCGGTCGAGAACCTGCGCCGAATGACCCAGGACGGATGGTTCGGCCCCTACGGCTTCTACGAATCCGCCGACTACAGCGCTTCAACCAAACGCTCGTGGCGGCCAAAGTGCGAAATCATTCGCTGCTGGATGGCCCACCACCAAGGCATGATTCTTCTCTCCATCGCCAACTTCCTCCACGACGGCGTAGTCCAGAACTGGTTCCACAGCGATCCCAGAGTCCAGGCCACGGAACTCTTACTCCACGAAAAGCCAGTCTCCCACGTGCGCGTAACCGCTACCGGCAACAAAAAGCCTGAGAACTAAGAACCAAAAATTAGAAACTAAATTCCCAACCAATCCTTGGCGTAGAGACGTAGCTAGCTACGTCTTTCATCACAGACCCGTCCGAAAGATCTTGCCGTAAAATAGACCCGCTCATGACCCAACAAGAATTCCAGCAATCAATCGAAGACGAAAACCCGCCAGTTTCGGTGGGCCCTGCCCTCGCCGCCCTCTGGTGGGACGCCAAAGGCAACTGGGAAAAAGCTCACGACCGTGCCCAGGAAGACAAAGGCCAGCCCGGTGCCTGGGTACACGCCTACCTCCACCGCAAAGAAGGCGACATACCAAACGCCAACTACTGGTACGCCCGCGCCGGAAAACCAGAGTGCAAAGTCTCTCTGGATCAAGAGTGGAAAGAAATCACCAGTTCTCTGCTGGCGCAATAAAAATAACCGTGTCATCCCGAACGCGCGTTCTTTGCGCGGAGGGACCTTACGACACCCAGGCGAACGCATTGGAAGACGGAAAGACCGCCAAATCCCGCACTACTCAATCCGCAAGGCCTTCATAGGCTCAATACTCGCTGCCCGCCGCGCCGGAATAAAGGCCGCCAAAGCCGCGGCGGTCGAAAGCACCGCCACCGCAATCACCATGCTCACCGGATCGTACGACTTCACTCCATAAAGCTGGTCGGCCATATACCGACCGGCGGCAACCGCGATCAGAATCCCCAGCGCCAATCCCAACCCCACCTGTGCAAACGCACTGCGCAAGACCATCCCCACAACGTTGCCCCGCGTAGCTCCCAGCGCCATGCGCACTCCAATCTCGCTCGTCCGCCGCGCCACCGAGTAGGAAGTAATGCCATACAGCCCCACCGAAGCCAGTACCAGCGCGAGGAGCCCAAACAGCATCGTCAACCGCGCAATCAATCGCTCCTGGTTAAAGTTGCCGCTCACCTGATATTCCAGCGAACGTAAATCGATCACCGTCAAATTCGGATCGATGTCCTGCAACGTGCGCCGCACCATCGCATCGATATTTTGCGGCTGTCCACGAAACCGCAAAGTCACCGAGTTGATGTACAGCGACCGCCCTTCGGCCATCGCGCCATTCGGTTCCGCAACTTCCAGCTTTTGGTCCAGCGGCCGGAAATACATGGGACGAACCTCATCCCGTGGATTTGAATACTTCGCGTCCGCCAGCACGCCAACAATTTCAAACGCGCTGGAATACTTGTGGTCGTACACGCCGAAGTGGTGTCCAATCGGGTCTTCCTTGGGAAAG
>DATBAT010000179.1:0-5221 GCA_036271375.1 Terriglobales bacterium | reverse complement strand
TCCGATGGCGATTTCGGCGCGGTGCGCTCGATTGCCGCAGAAATCCGGCGTCCGATTATTTGCGGACTGGCCCGGGCCTGCGACAAAGACATTCAACGTGCCGCTGATGCGCTTAACGGCGCTGCCCGGCCGCGTATCCATGTATTTTTGGCGACCTCCGATATTCACCTTCAATACAAGCTTAAGATCTCGCGCGAGAAATGCCTTGAGCAAGCAGTTCAGGCCGTTGCGCTCGCCAAGTCGTTTGTCGACGACGTCGAGTTCTCTCCGGAAGATGCGACGCGTACCGACCATGACTTCCTTTGCCAGGTGCTGGGCGCGGTGATCGAAGCCGGCGCGACCACATTGAATATTCCCGACACAGTAGGTTTCTCTGTACCCGAAGACTTCGGCGCGTTGATCAAGATGTTGACGCAGCGCGTAAAAGGCATTGAGAAGGCGGTAATCTCCGCGCATTGCCATAACGACCTCGGCGTAGCGGTAGCCAACACTTTGGCAGCCGTAGCCAATGGAGCGCGGCAAGTAGAATGCGCCATCAACGGCATCGGGGAACGCGCCGGCAACGCTGCTCTCGAAGAAATCGTAATGGCGTTGCGAGTACGGCCGGATCAGTACCCTTACGAAACCGGAGTAGTAAGCGAACAGCTTTATCCCGCCAGCCAGCTTCTCAGCGAAATTACCGGAGTCGCAGTGCAACCCAACAAAGCCATCATTGGACGCAACGCGTTCGCCCACGCTGCCGGAATCCATCAGGACGGCATGTTGAAGAATCCGTTAACCTACGAAATCATTACTCCAAAATCAGTGGGAGTTCCGGATTCGACATTGGTCCTAGGAAAGCATTCCGGCCGCCACGCATTGGCACAGCGCTGCGAAAAGCTCGGACATCAGTTCGATCGCCGCGAGTTGGACGAGGTCTATCGTCGCTTTGTGGTCCTTGCCGACAAGATCAAAAACGTGGAAGACCACCATTTGGTCGAGTTGATCCGCGAAGCCAAGGGAGAAGCGAAACCCGCTGTAGCAGTCACTCCCGCCAAGACCGCCGCAGCGGCTCCGCCCGAGCACATGAAACCATTTCCGGCTGTTCCCCTGGATGGCAGCGCGGTTCCTCTGCCGCGCCGGGGGGGAGAGCATCACGAGGAAGATTATCTCTGGGGCGTCTAGCCTCGCTCCGCCAAACGACTTCAGAAAATTAACAATCCGCATGTGTGTCTGGAGTAGAATCACACCTGCGCTTTCCGTTGGTCCGGCATAAGTCTTCGCCGGATTGAAACGATTTACTTCCGGGAATTCTGTCTCCTGGTAAACCTAAACTCTCATGCTTTTTAAAATTACTGCGCTGCCAGGGGACGGCATTGGCCCAGAAGTCACGGAAGAGGGCCTGCGTGTGCTTCAGTCCGTGGCCGAGGTGTTCGGCCATGAGGTACGAGTTACTCACAAGGACATCGGCGGCGCGGCGCTGGTGAAGAGCAACGATCCATTTCCCAACGATTCGTTGCAGGCATGTATCTCTTCCAATGCGGTGTTGCTGGGAGCGGTGGGCGGTCCGGCGTTCGATAGCTATCCTTCACATTTGCGCCCTGAACGCGGGTTGCTCAAGTTGCGCCAGCAGTTGGGAGTCTTTGCCAACCTGCGTCCAGCGGCGGTTTTCGAGGCACTCGAAGACGGCTCGCCGCTGAAAAAAGAAATTGTGCACGGCACGGACATGCTTATCGTGCGCGAGCTTCTTGGTGGAATTTATTTCGGTGAGCCACGCCTGATACACGGCGCGGTCGGCGAGCGCTCCGCCACCGACACCATGCGCTACACCGAACCTGAAATAGAGCGAATCACGCGGGTTGCGTTTGACCTCGCGCGCACCCGTCGCCGCAAAGTGCTCTCCGTCGATAAAGCTAACGTCCTGGATTGCTCGCGACTGTGGCGCGACGTGGTCAATCGCGTTTCCAAGCTTTATTCCGACGTGGAACTTTCTCACATGTATGTCGATTCGGCGGCAATGGCACTGGTGGCGCGCCCCAGCAGCTTCGATGTAATCCTGACGGAGAACATGTTCGGCGACATTCTCTCCGACCAGGCGGGAGCGATTGTTGGTTCGCTCGGAATGCTGGCTTCGGCCAGCGTTGGCGGCCCGGTTGCTCTTTATGAGCCGATTCACGGCTCTGCACCGGACATAGCCGGGACGGGCGCGGCAAATCCTTTGGGAACGATTCTTTCGGTGGCGATGATGCTGCGCTTCTCGTTCAAGCTGGAAACGGAAGCAAAGACCATTGAGACTGCGGTAGCGAACGTTCTGAACGCGGGAATTCGTACCAAGGATTTAGCGAAGGCCGGGGAAGCAACCGTTACCACCAGCGTGATGGGCGCAAAGGTTGTGGAGCAAGTCCGTAACCGCGGCAGGAATGCTGCCTAGCGTTTGTATTTGCCGGTCCAGGCGTTCCAGCGAATTCTCAACATCTCTCCAAACATGCGGATGCCGTCGCGCAGCGGGTTGATGCGCGTGCCCTCGCGGTGCGCCCAGAGCACCGGGACTTCCTCCACTTTGAATCCGAAGCGCCGAGCGAGAAAGAGCAATTCGGGGTCGAATCCCCAGCGTTCGATTTGCTGCAACGGGAACAGAACCTCGGCCGACTTCCGCGAGAAAGCTTTGAAGCCGCACTGCGTGTCTTTGTAGTTCAACCCCAAAACTATTCGCAGCAGAAGATTGAATATGCGGCCGAAGAGCTGGCGGTGTCCGGGTTGACGGCGGGTTTGAAGTTCGGTCCTCAACCAACGGGAGCCGATCGCAATGTTCGCTCCATTGGTAATGGCATCGAATAATTTGTTGGCTTCTTCGATGGGCGAGGAAAGATCAGCATCGGAAAACAGCAAGACGTTGCCTATAGCGTTCAGCATTCCATTGCGAACGCTGTAACCCTTGCCGCGGTTTCCGGGATTTTGCAGTAACTTCACCGCGGGATTTTGCTGCATTTGCTGGCGAACGATATCGGTGGTGGTGTCGTGGGAGCCGTCATCGACGATGATGATTTCCGCATTCCAGCGCTGTTCGCCGGCATAGCGAAGCACGCGCTCCAGCGTGGTGGCAATGCGCTCTCCCTCGTTATAGGCAGGGATGATGATGCTGTATTGCGGAGGTTCCAAGGGAGTAAGAATACACCGGGTGCTCTAGACTTTTCTTTTTTTGACTTTCTTTTCGGTAAGCAGAACTGCGACGTGGGCGATGGCTGCGTTGTCCGTGCCCATGCCTTCTGGGGTCTTGGCTTTTAGTCCGACGCAGTCGAGAGGGATGTTTACCAGTTCGGCGACGCGCTCACGAATGGCGACAGCGTGCGGACCGATTTTTGGCTTTAGCAGAATGAGCGTGGAATCGAGATTGACCAGGGTGAAGCCGGCTTCGTCGATACGACGCAGGGCTTCTTTTAAGAACACCACCGAGTCTGCGCCCTTCCACTGCGGATCGGACGGAGGGAATAGCGCTCCGATATCAGGGCCAGCGATAGCGCCAAGCAGAGCGTCAGTAATGGCGTGAAGCAGAACGTCGCCGTCGGAGTGCCCGCCTAATCCTTTGGGGTGATCGAGCGTAATACCGCCGATTTTCAGCGGGATGCCGCGTTTAAATTCATGCGAATCCCAGCCATAGCCGATTCTCATGCGGAAAACCTTGCCACGGATTTCTTGGGGAACATGAATGCCTCTAGCGTTTCAGGAAAAATTCGGCGAGTTCCAGATCGTCGGGCGTTGTGATCTTGATATTCTTAGGCGATCCCATCACGACCCCCACTTTTCCACCTGAGCGTTCTACCAAAGATGCTTCGTCTGTCCCGGTGAAGCCGTCGGTCGTGGCTTCGTCGAAGGCTTTTTTCAGCACTTCGTAACGGAAGCCCTGCGGGGTTTGCGCCATTACCACGCGTTCGCGCGGGATCGTGGTCTTGATCAGGGCGCCATCCGCGGTGCGTTCCACTTGTTTGACCGTATCCACCGCAGGCATGCCGGCTATGGCGGCGCCGTATTTCTCTGCGGCGGCGATTACTTCTTTGATAATTTCTCCGGTCACGAACGGACGAACCGCGTCGTGTACCAACACGATGTCATCAGGGGCGGCCTTGATCGAAGCCAGCGCGTTGGCCACCGATTCCTGGCGGTGCTCTCCGCCCACCACTAATTCAACTTTCTTCTTGTTCAGGATGTCTTTGGATTCCTGCTCGAGGCCTGCACGGAAGCCGGCAATTTCCTCTTTGCGAAGCGCAACGAATATTTCCGTAACTTGTGGAGCGGCGGCAAATTTTCTCAACGTATGGATCAGGATGGGTGTGCCGCCGATCGCAGCGAATTGTTTGGAGGGACCGGACTTCTTCCCTTTCGAAGCCGGAGCGGACGCCATGCGCGTGCCTAAACCAGCAGCCGGAATAATTACGAAAACCTTCATCGCGGGGAGTAAGTATACGGCATCGCCTAGTCAGGTCAAAAGCTTGCCACGGATTTTCACGGATCAACGCTGATAAAGGATCTAGGTCTATCCGTGCATGTCGGTGAAAATCCGTGGCTGCGTTTCCGGCCAATAAAAAAGGCGCCGGGGTCAGCGGCGCCAGTTACCTGCCAGAAACTTGAAATCTTATTTCGGTTCGGGAATCGCTCCGAACTCGCGCCGCGGGGCGATGGTTCTTGCCCGGGCAGCTAGAGCAGGAGGGGCACCGGCAGCGGCCCCGTAACGTTCGAGCAGCATGGGGACCATTGCGCCTTCGGCTTCTTTGACGAAGGTGACGCGGCCTTCTACATCGAGGTCGACGCGGATGAAGTCTCCCAGCTTCACCTGGTTGGTCGCGACCAGGTTCGCCAGCGGGAAGACCAGGTGGCGTTCGATGGCGCGCTTCAGGTGACGGGCACCGTATTTAGGGTCGGTGCCTTCGTGCAGCAGGAAGCTTTTCACTTTGCTGGTGCAGTTGAACACGAACTGGTTCGCAGCGGCAGCGGCCAGCACGCGCTGCTGGACCATGCCGAGTTCAATCTCCAGAATCTGCGTCAGGTGCTCAGGACGGAGGGTCTTGAAGACCACGACTTTGTCGATCCGGTTCATGAATTCCGGGCTGAACTTTTTACGGGCGGCGTCAACAGCGGTGCGTCCAATTTTTTCATCCAGCGAGTTGTCGACTTCGGTAGGTTTCGAAACGAAGCCTAACTTGCCCTGCACCAGGTTGGTCATTTCGCTGGCGCCGAGGTTTGAAGT
>DATBAT010000178.1:0-4440 GCA_036271375.1 Terriglobales bacterium | reverse complement strand
TCCAAATGACGTCGAAGGATCGCTTTGAATCGCGTCCGCGCTTCCGGTCCTTCGCTCATGTCCGTAGAGCCGTTGGTTCCCTGGCTTGATGGAATGCACCATATCCCCGCCAGCGCAGATCAAGACCGATCCGGCGCTGGTCCCTGTTCGATCAATCAAGACGCTGTAGTCCGCCGCAGCGCGGGCGTCCGTCAGAAGGATAATCTCGGGGCACGATTGTTTTTAGCTTTTGCGTTCACTCATCCGTACGTAGAATGCGCATCGGCTCCAACGTTGGGTAGTGCCTGAAAGGTGCGTTGCGGAAAAATCTTGATCCGTTGCTTTTCCCGGGCCGCCTCCGCAACCATAGAAACACGCCCATTGATCGAGATTCGTTGCAGGCGCTGAAGAACATGATCGAGCAGGCGGGCCTCATTCTGGAAACATGCCCGCCACTACCAGAGAATCCCACGGGACGTACCAGGGAGTTACTCCGCTCCGCCATCGCCCTGTCTGACGATCTGATCGGTCAAGCATCTGGAAAATATCGTTCGAACGTGTCATAATTCAGAGAGAGTGCCTAGCCGCCTAAGCATCGCAGCAAAGCCGAAGGTTACAGAACCGGATCCAATCAAGGTAAATCTGGTAGAGTTCCCGGCTCCAGTAAGGGTCAAGAATCCAGCGGCGGTCGCGTTGGGGAAACTGGGCGGATCGAAGGGCGGCAAAAAGCGTGCGGAGAATTTGACTACGGAGCAGAAGAAGGCCATCGCTAAGAAGGGCGCGGAGGCGCGATGGGCGAAAACGAAAACTCGAATGATATAGGATTCAATGGTGCGGGCGGTGGGACTCGAACCCACAAATCTTCCCAGGGATGGCGGTTTTAAAGACCGCTGTGTTTGCCGTTTCACCACACCCGCATGTTGAAGTGCAGCCCCGCCACCGCTACGGTTTGGACCCTGGAGCGATGGCGGGGTTTCTGCTTTTGGAAGGCAGAAGTTGTTTGCGTGACCCATCGGGGAGATGGTGGCCCGCGAATTCGGATTTACGGTTCCATCATTCGGCATCCTTTGTGATGCTGACTTTTATAGATCTGCCATCTGCGTCGCGCGTGTAGATTAAATCAAAAAAACCAGATGCCGTCTGAAGCCATTTAGCCTGTTTCTCTAAGGGCCACAAATCTTCTGGATTCTTCGGTAAGGTCTTCAGTAGACCTTGGATGAACGGGTGGTAGTCGCCACCATCTCCACTTCCACCGTCGCCCTTCGGTTTTGGCGGAGGGTCTTCATGGTGCGACGCTGGCGGCTTTTGGTGATTCCCGGCTACCGGCATTACAAGTCGATCTTGTCCTGACCAGAAAAAATCCGCTTGCGCTGCGGAGCGCTGAAAGTACTGGCGAGCCTTGTCTTTCTGCTTGAACGATACGCCAAGCGAAACCATCTCTCCCTCTAACCCGTTCGGTGGCGGGAGCGTATTGCCTTTGTATTTGTCATAAACTGCACGATACAACGGCACTGAGAGAAATGCGTCGGCCTTTGCAATTCGCTCCTGCTGTGGATCGCATAGCCGAGCGCCGAGCGCAGAGAGTGAAACTTTCCCCGTTGAATAAGTAACAGCCCCGAACAACTTCGCCGTGATCATCTTCTGACGAAATCCGCCACCATTCGCCGCTTGATTTAGCTGGGCTGCCAATTGCTCCCATTCGCAACCAGAACCACCTAAGTGCCGAACACCACGGGCGACTTCGAGTGCATCATTTAAATCACCGTACGGGAACTCAATCGTAGATCGCTCCCTCGCTGTCTTGACCGGGGGTTGCTGTGATTGTTCTTCCTGGATTGCATTTTCTGCCGCCATCTGGAACTCCTTTACTAAGGACTGATCTGATCATACCGCATAACTCGCATAAGTCCACCGTATTTCCATCTTTTTTTCCGTGAGTCACATAATTCTCTGTGCATGCTTACGCGTCTAAGCTTATAATTTAAACAGATGGAACAGGCACTCAAAGAAGCCGGCCAAACGAAATCAACGGTTTGCGAGAAATGCGGATTATGTTGCCGTAGTTTCGGGAAGCACTGTAATGGTCTGCGCAGATTTCGGTGTATCCCTGTGGCAAGACATACACCGAATCACACACTAAGCCGCTTGGTGCGATGACGGTTCCGATGGATCGCGCTGTATTGGCCCTTCAGCTTCTTCTGGAAGGCAATAGCATTCGCAGCAAACAGCGCATCACAGGAGTTGACCAGAACACGATCATGAAGCTTCTAGTGGTCGCTGGCGAGAAATGCGAAAAGATCATGGGCCGCTACGTTCGCAATGTGCCGGTTAAGGACGTTGAGGTAGACGAACTCTGGTCATTCATTGGCAAGAAGGAAAAGCGCGTTCGCCCCGAAGACGATCAGAACCTGAGCGATGCGTACGTTTTCGTGGGGATCGAAAGAAACTCGAAATTGGTCTTGAATATTGCGATGGGCAAGCACGATCAGCAGACCACGTACGCTTTCATCGAAGGGCTACGGGATGCAATCAAACCGGGCCAGCACTTCCAGATCACCAGCGATGGATTCGCCCCGTACAAACATGCAATTCCGGACACCTTCGGGAGCGTCGATTACGCGATGCTCATCAAGGTCTACCGCGCTACGCTGGAAGGCGAGCGCAAGTATTCCCCCGCCGAAGTATCGTCCGTGGAGGTGGTCCCAGTCTGCGGTAATCCTGATCCTGATCGCATCTGCACTTCGATAGTCGAACGCTCCAACCTGAGCGTCCGCATGGGTTGCCGGCCGCTTCACGCGCCTGACGAATGGCTTCTCTAAGAAGTGGGAGAACCACCGGGCCGCCGTGACGCTCTGGTATACGTATTACAACTTCTGCCGGATTCACAAGAGCCTACGCGTGACGCCCGCAATGGAATCTGGCCACGGACCATGTATGGAATATTTCAGAATTACTCACGTCCTGATCCGTGCGTCCGATAAGCTGGATTTTGAGCCTAAAATTTAATACGTTATCGCCACGAAGTGATACCCTTCAGGCTGTTATGGCCCCGAAAGATAAAGTCCGCACACTTTCCCTTTTCAACCACAAAGGCGGTGTGGGGAAAACCACCCTAACGGTGAACCTGGCCGACGCATTCGTCGATCTTGGGTTTCGAGTACTGCTTGTCGATGCAGACCCCCAATGCAACCTGACGTCGTTTTACCTCAAGGAGAAGCAATTGGATGAACTTCTTGGGGAGTCCGACGACGACAACGGCACTACTCTCTGGTCTGCGATCAAACCAGTTGTGGACGGCAAAGGCCCGATCAAAGACGTCAAACTTTTTAAGCTACGCAATGATCTTTTCCTCTGCGCGGGCGACGTCTTGCTCGCAGACTACGAAGAAGAGCTTCCAGCAGCCTGGACTGGCTCATTTGCACGAAAAGAACGTGACTACGATGTAATGTGTTCACTGTCGCGAGCGGCCCGCGCACTCGGAGCAAAATTTGATGTGGACCTCATCATGTTTGATGTTGGCCCGAACGTCGGGCCTTTGAATCGCGCCATTTTGTTGGATATGGACTTTTTTGCAACCCCTGTAGCCGCTGATCTTTTTTCATTGCGGGCGCTCTCAACGGTGGGACGCGCTCTAGCCCGGTGGATCACAGATTGGGCCACCGTACGGCAACTCGCGTCCCCTTCAGCACGGGCATCTCTATTGCAAGGAAAGCCGGTGTATTTAGGCTATATCACATCGGCTTACAAGGTGGCATCAGGGCAAACAGCCACGCACCCCCACGAATATTGGGAAGCAAAAATCGCCCCCCGCGTGCGAGATCGCATCGTTGAAGACCTGCGCAAAGCAAACCCGGCCCTGATCCCACATGGCGGCAACAAAATTGGCGCTATCAAGGATTTTCACAGCCTCGCACCGCAGGCGCAAAAGAATGGTCTTGCAATCGGAAAACTTAAAGGACACGTGAACGGTGGCTACTATGCGCAAGTAGAAGAAGCGGCCAGCGAATTTGAGGGACTGGCGCGGGAGATGCTGTCGCGCATGGGCATGAAAGTGGCCAAGAAGACCAGCGCATAGCCAAATTCTCCCGCAAACGCACCTTTCAGGCACTACCGACGAAAAGGCGTCCAATTCGGTGCGGATGCAACTCAGGGAATTCGTTGCATGTGTTATTTTTTCGAACAACCCTATTTTTCGAACAGCCCTTTGAGTTTTTTCAGGAAGTCCGCCCAGCCGGATTTCGTGTCGGCGAACTCGTCGTCCCAGACTGCTTCGGGTCCGAAGCCGGACTGAACCAGACGGAGGCGCGTGATTCCTCCACCCAGCGATTCGATGTAATAATCGACGCACATTTTTTGTACAACGCCTGTGTCCACCGGGCCCTGGCGGCCGTAGGTGATGGAACGTTCGCCGCAAGTGCCGAAATGCTTACCGGGCTCCCAGGCGGAAATGGTGGTGCTACC
>DATBAT010000177.1:0-2939 GCA_036271375.1 Terriglobales bacterium | reverse complement strand
AACCACCGCAGTAACGAGAGTGCCATAAATAAAGGGCGCCGCTCCGAAATCGCCGGAGACGGGATCCCACACGCGCGTCCAGAAGAACATCAAGCCAAACTTCGATCGCGACAAACTGGAGGTAATCCACAGTTCGTACACCAGCAGCGAAGTGATCAGCAGGATGCCGGCAGCGAAAATCAGGGTGATGACGTGCGCGATTTCGTCGCCATTACGGAGTCTTTGAAGGAATGAACGCAGCCCCGATTCGGGCGGGGCTGCGTTGTCCAAAGTTGTGGCGGTTGCGACCATTTTTCACCTGAGAAAAAGCTACTGCACCATGGCGATTGCTTTTTCTTCCTTGGCGATTACCGGTTTCGGAAGCTTTGCGTAAGAGAGGCCTTCGTTATAGTTCTGGCCCTCGGCAAGCATCCACTTCAAAAAATCCTTGATGGCCGCTTTCTTCGCGCCATCCTGGATTTGCGCCGGAATCAGCAGCCAGGTGAAGCTGGAGATGGGATAGGCTGCCGCTCCGGGAGCATTGGTGATCGAAACGCGGAAATCATCCGGCATGTCCTTGGCAGCCCCAGCGGCAGCGGCTGTGACACCGGCCAGATCGGCCTTTACAAACTTGCCAGCGGCGTTCTGCACTTTGCCGTAGGGAATGTTGTTCTGAACGGCGTAGATCAATTCAATGTAGCCGATGGCATCGGGAGTCTGCTTCACCAGTCCCGATACGCCTTCGTTACCCTTGCCGCCCAAGCCAACAGGCCAGTTCACCGAGGTGTTGGTGCCGACTTTCGATTTCCAGTCCGAGCTGGCCTTGGAGAGAAAGTCGGTGAAGATGTAGGAGGTTCCGCTGCCGTCGGAGCGATGGACGACGACGATGTCATCGTTCGGCAGCTTCACGCCGGGATTCGCTTTCGCAATTTCCGGATCGTTCCACTTGGTGATCTGGCCGAGGTAAATTGCCGCGAGCGCCTTCTGGGTAAAATTCAAATCGCCGGTTACGCCGGCAATGTTGTAGGTGGGCACCACGGCGCCAAGCACTGTCGGGAAATGCAGGATCTTTACTTTGGATTGTGCAAGCTGCTCGTCGGTCATCGGGCCGTCGGAGGCGCCAAAGTCAACCGTGCCAGCCTGAAGCTGACGAATTCCACCACCCGATCCAATCGATTGATAGTTGATCTGAACGTTAGGATGGGCGGTGTGATAGACGTCAAACCATTTCGAGTAAATCGGATAAGGGAAGGTGGCCCCAGCGGCGTTGATCAGCACGTTGCCGGACTGCGCGTGAGAAGCTCCCGCCAGACCGAGCACCAACAAGGCGAAAAACAGCGTCTTTTTCATATTCATATCTCGCGAATGCACCTCATTATTCTTCAGAATTGTTACAACCGTGTTACATGTGCCGAGGAGTTTACAAACCTGCCGTTTGCCTGTTCCCGGAATTCAAGCCTCCCCAGGCCATGAATTCCCCAAGAATCGCCAGACCGGGTAGGTCCGAGGCTGCTTCGCATGCGACCTGGCGGCAAACGCGTAAGACTTTGTGAGCGAGCAAAGTATGCTCAGCTCTTGAACCGGCGATGAGCACACTGTGAAAACTCCGTGACTAGGGTTAGGCGTTGGCGGTCGCCTTGGCGTCATTGGTTTCGGCCTGGCGAGCCCGCCCATGACGCACTTCGAGACCGCGGATCCAAAACAGGATGTCTTCCGCGATGTTGGTGGCGTGGTCGGCGATACGTTCGAGATGCCGCGAAACGAGAATGAAGTGCATGTTCGGGCCGACTTGGGCGGGTTCGGCGGTCGTCGAAGAAAGCAGCGCCTCGAAAATGCGGTCGCGGTACTGATCCACCACATCGTCGCTCTCGAGCACTTGGGCCGCTAAGTCAACGTTCTGATAAATGAGAGCGCCGAGGCATTTGGAGACCATGGCGCGCACCGCAGTGGTCATGGGCTCAAGTTCGGGCGGATTCGGCACAGCTTTCACGGCAGCCAGCGAAATAGCGCGTTCGCTGAGGTTCACGGCGAGGTCGCCCATGCGCTCGAGGTCATTGTTGATCTTGAGTGTGGCTACCACTAAGCGCAGGTCGGCATCGCTAAGATTGGCCTGGCGCAGCAAGCGGATGGCGTGCTCGTCGATGAGAATTTCCATCTCATTGATACGGGGTTCGTTGAGGAATACTTCGCCCGCGACACGTTCGTTTCTTTCAAGCACGGCACAAAGCGCGCGGTTGATGGAGGCCTCGACCGTGCGTGCCTGCGAGACGAGATAATTCACCAAGACGTTCTGCAAAATGCCATCGGAACTATTTTTTACCGGCATGGGACCTCACGAAAACCCTAAAAACGGCTTTGTACACAGTGAGGCCGCAGGATTGCAATGAGTTGAACCTCGCGTGAATTCTCCGAAACAGGGCGGGATGACGGCTAGGCGGCGATGGGAACAGAAAACGAAAACTTCGAGCCGGCGCCCACTTCGCTTTCGACCCACAAGCGGCCACCGTGGACCTCCACGATGTGCTTGGCGATCGACAAGCCGAGTCCTGTACCGCCAGCTTCGCGCGAACGGGCCGCATCCACGCGATAGAAGCGCTCGAAGATGCGCTCCTGATCAGAAAGGGGGATGCCGATGCCGGTATCGGCGACGCTAACAATTATCTCGCGCTTCCTGGATTCCGCGCTCACGCGAATCTTGCCGCCTGGCGGAGTGTACTGAATAGCGTTGTCGGTGAGGTTTTGGAGCACATCGCGCAACAGCGTGGCATCACCACGAATTGGCGGAAGATCCGCGGGGATGTCGACTGTGAGCGTGATCTGTTTCTGGTTGGCTTTGAGCAGGGCGGTATCGATCCCGGGTTCCACCACGTCTGTGACATTCACCGGAAGCAATTGCAATTCGAGCTTCCCTGCTTCGATGCGCGCCAGCTTGAGCAGATCGTCGGTAAGGCGCGCCAGCC
>DATBAT010000176.1:0-7746 GCA_036271375.1 Terriglobales bacterium | reverse complement strand
AACGAAATAGAAAGTTCCGCAATTTGGCACTGGACCCTACCATCACAGGCTATGCTGAAATTAGAACGTACAGAGAGAAATTGCAGAGACTTAACTATAGGGTTAACAAACCGCAACGACGGCCCACAGCCACAAGTTCTCGAAAAGGGACCGCCAACCCGCCGGAGACAGCGAATTTCGCCGCTAACTCCTGCGTTATGTCATATTTAGCTATAAGCCATTGGTTTTGTCATATTTAGCGGGAAATGTTCGATAAAGTCTTTGTTTTCACATATGGAGGGGGAGGGGGGTACCACCGCTTCGTCGAGAGTCGGTGATAACCCCACAGTAAACAAGAAGAAAAAGACAGCGACGGGCCACCAGACTTACTGAGCTGCCTCGGCAATCTTTATCAGCTGATTGTCGTGCAGGTCCTTCGTCACAACCTGTTTCAATCCGGAAGGCCAGTCAACTTCGATGCTCCCGATCTTGGTCGCATCGCCCAATCCGAAATAGAGCGGCAGAACGCTCTGGGCTAGGTATCCGGCTTTGCCGTCGTTATATTTCGTGAGCGTTCTGTCCCCAACTTTCACGCGGACCGTCGCTCCCAACCCATTGCGGTTTGATTTCGTGCCCTGGAGCGCAATCTTTACCCAGTGAATCTGCTTTACCTGGGCGAGGTTGCTGATCAACACCATCGGCTCGGAGTTGTAATCGTTGGTCACAATATCCAGGTCGCCATCGTTATCGAGGTCGAACATGACCGACGAGCGGCTGGAGCGGGCGCCCATGACGCTCATGGGTCCTGAAGTGCGTTCTCCGCACGCCAGTCTCGCCTGCATCGACTCTTTGGCCGCGGCGCAGTCGAAGGAAAACCAGAAGGTGTGAGTGTCGTTATCGAGCCTGGGCTCAATGCCGAGAATGAACTCGGAATCGAGGAAGCCTTTTCCCGCATTGTTCAGCAACATGGAGTTGATGCCATAGCGGAAGGGAAAACCCATACCTCCGGTAAAGAACACATCCTCCCAACCATCGGCGTTAATATCGGCGACGCTCACTCCCCAGGGCCAATAGGTTTCAAGGCCGAGACGGTCCGAAATCTCCTCGAATTTCCCGTTCCCCAGGTTGTGATAAAAAGCGTTCCCGAAAACACTCTTGTCTCCGCCCATGCGGCCCATATCGTGCGGCATTCCGCCCCGCAAATAGCTGTGCGGAAATTTGATATTGGACTTCAGCTTTTCCCGATCGGGACCGATTTCCGCGCTCATGTCCGAGTGCATGTCGGTAATCAGCAGGTCCGGCAATCCATCGTTGTCGAAATCGAAAAACTTGATGCCCATTGCTCCCCACGGAGTCTTCGGGAAGTACTGGTCGGTTTTATCGACGAACTTCTTGCCACCTTCATTTTCAAAGAAGTGGTTATCGCCCTGCATGTTCAGGAAGTAGAGATCGGGAAAGCCATCGCCGTTCACGTCGGCGAAACTGGCGTCTCCGGTCCAACTGGCCATGTCGAGGCCCACTTCAGCGGTCACATCGCGAAACTTTCCCTTCCCCAGGTTCTTATAAAGGACAGGATGCTCGAAGCGCTCGGGATACATGTGTCCTGAAAAGGCGTCATTCACGGCAATGTAGGCGCCGTCGGGACCCTTTTCGTCGGTGGTGTATTTGCCCACGTTGCAGATCACCAGGTCAATCAATCCGTCGTTGTCGTAATCGACGAAAAACGCTCCCGAACCGTGACCCGCGGTAGTGATTCCCGAATCCGCCGAGATATCCTTGAAGTGGCCGTGGCCGTCGTTCTTAAAAAGGAAAGCTCCGCCGCGGACAGTTGTGATCACCACGTCCTGCGATCCATCGTTTTCAATATCGCCGAAGGCCGCGCCCACGCTTACAATGCCGGCCGGCACGACGATTCCCGATTCCTCGGTAATGTCCTTGAACTTACCGTTGCCAAGGTTCTTCCACAATTCATTCTTTCCGCTCTGATTCACGAAAAGAAGGTCGTACAAACCATCCCCGTCCACGTCGGCAACGGCAACGGCGGTACCGTGGTCGTAGTGCGAAGCTTTTGCGCTCTGTAGCTGGTCTGCCACGGCGTGGTGCCGGAAGGTGATGCCGCTTGCCTTCAATTCGTTGGTGAATTGAAAGCCGTAAAAAACCTTGAACTGATTTTCAGTAGCCAGCTGCGCCTGCTTGCGAAGAAGCAGGGTCTCGGCGCCATAGTCCGGATCGGGAACCACATATTGATCGCCAGTTGAGGTTTGCTGAAAGCCGCCCTGTGCGGAAAGAAAGGAAGAGAGCGAGCATAGAAGGGTAATCGCAAATAACAGCTTGGCATGCCGGCAACGGAGCATTTAAATATGTCCTCTGTTGAACCTTCACTTTGGAATGAATCCCTCGAAGCCTCCTGAAGGAGGAAATCCCGTGGAAGTCTTCCGACAGGGTACCCCAAACCGCGCAATTTGTTCTTGGGAGAGAGAAACTTTTTCTTTGCCGGTGCAAAATATCGCACTACGAGTGACTTTTTACGGCAGTGGGCGGTGAAGTGCCGGGTCGTGGACGCAAGCTAATCTTTCTGAAGCGGCGCCTTCTTTTGCACCGACTTGGGGTTCCATCACCCACTTAATGCTTGGGTTTCACTGCTTATTAAACGTCAGTGTCCCTGTCCTCCCGGTACACGCACCCGAAAGTATTTCGTAATTCCCGGTGAACGCCGTCGGAGACGCTGCATTGTTTAAGATTCCCACGAACTGTGTTTCGCCGGTGGTCCCGTTCGTATCGGTGGTCTGCGCGTCGATCGCAACAATGTCTCCGGAGATGAAAGAGATGTTTGTAATCGATCCGCCGGTCGAACACGACGATCCGCTGTAGGTGATGTTTCCCGACAATCCATAGATGCCGTCGGTGGCTGAGGTAGAGCTTTCGGTGATCGCTCCGGTAATCGTCACCGTCGTGCCGCTGCTGTTGTCAATCGCTTTCCACGTTGCACTGATGGAAGGAACCAGCGTTCCGGTCACGCTTCCATGATCGCCCGTAGCGCATCCTCCGGCTATGGTGTACGACCCTTGCAAGAGCGTGCTGTTGGAAACAGTGCCGGTTACCGTGATCACCTGGCCGCTGATGCTGGAGGAAGTCAGCGTGGCATTTGTGCCGCTGATGCTGCCGCTGAACGGTACGTCGGTGGAAAGGTCGTAGCAACTCGAGTTGTCGATATGCATGATGGCATTCAGGCTCGAACCCGAGAGGGTGAGGCTGCCGCCAATATAAGTAGTGCCCGAGACCACGACCGATGAAGCTACCAACGACCAGTTCCCGCTTGTTAACGCGGTTGAGGAAGACCCTCCCGAACCCTGAGTGCCTAAGGACATACCTCCGCCACCGCCACAGCTGGTTAGCCCAACCGCTAGAAGAAGAACAAACAGGGTCGAAAGTTTACGCATAGGTCCTTTTTATGTGAGGTCAAGCATCGGAACCATATCGCATTGCGAGTGAGTTTCTAAGAAAAAATATCGCTTGTTCCGTTTTCGGAACAGACCCTGCGCTCTTTGCTCCTTGGCAATCTCTTCGAGCAGAACGAAACTCGCGTAACGACGAACTGGAAACTCGAAACCATTTCTAACGCGCCATCATCACGAACACCGCCACCGATGCCACCAGCGTCCCGCCCTCAACCAGGATCGCCCACGTGATCAGCCGTTTTCTCGGGCTGCGGCGGCCGAGCACGCGGCTCATCACCATCACCACCAGCACCATCGGCGAGCGCCACAGCCTCGTCCCGCAAATGTTCTGGGCCAGAACGGAGTTATGGAACAGCGCCAGCAGCCCGAGCGCCAGCGGGTTGGTAATGCTCAAAACCAGCAGCACTTTCGCATAGATGAAGTAAAACTGGTCGGATTGCGCCACACGTTGCGGATTCGCCAGCAGCCGCAGCAGGAAAAACGTCGGCACCAGCAGCAGCAGGAAGACGAAGATCGAGAGCAGCTCGTCGCCGAAGGCGGCCATGCCTCCGGCGGAATCGACAGGCTCGCGCAGGGTGTAGAGATAGCGCTGAAAATATTCGGCTGCCGCAAACAGAAAGATTAAGGCATAACCTGCCCCAATCAGTTCCAGCTGTAACCGCCGCGATATGGCTTGCATGCCGATATTTTCGGCGAGACTGGCGGCGCGCGCGAGTATCACCAAAGCTGCGGGCTGCCTATTGGATGGAAATCACGTTTTCGTTAGTCGCCTGCAGTTCCTTTACGCGGTCAATCACCTTGTGGGTGACTGCGTAAAGCGACTTGGCATGCGGCGAGTCTTCTCCGGCGAGCGACACCGGATTGCCCTGGTCTCCGCCGCGGCGGATTTCCGGGTCGAGTTCGATTGAGCCCAGGAAGGGAATGCCGAACTGGTCGGCGGTGCGCTGGCCTCCGCCTTTGGAGAAGATGTCGATCTCGTGATGGCAATGCGGACAAGTGAACGCCGCCATGTTCTCGGCGATGCCGATGAGATCGACTTTCACCTGCCGGAACATTTCGATAGCTTTGCGCCCGTCCTGCAGAGAAACGTCGCTCGGCGTGGTGACGACGACAGCGCCGGTGAGCGGCACGGTCTGGATGAGGGAAATGGCAACGTCGCCGGTACCCGGAGGCAGATCGACGATGAGATAGTCGAGCTTACCCCACTCGACACGCTGGATGAATTCGCGGATCATCTGGTGCAGCATCGGTCCGCGCCAAACGAGAGGCTTGTCGCCGGGATTGAGGAACCCAACGGAAATGACTTTGAGCCCGTAGCGCGTCGGAGGCTCAATGCGGTTATCGGCAACAATCTTCGGCACCGCACTCGAGCCGAGCATCAGCGGGACGTTGGGCCCATATACATCAGCATCGAGCAGCCCGACCTGATAGCCAAGCTTCGCCAAGCCGAGCGCGAGATTTACCGCCAGCGTGGTTTTTCCGACTCCGCCCTTGCCGCTGCCCACGGCCACGACGGCATCAACGCCGGGAATCGGCTGCGGCCCTTGCGGCTGCGGCGGCTGAGAATGCATGTGTCCCACTGAAAGGCTCCTTGGAGGAACTGCAACCTTCGATTATATCGGAATGGAAAAGCGGTCCCTCGATAGCTAAAGTCAATCCGATAGAATGCCGTCACCAAGGATGGATACCGCAGCCGCGCAAGTTAAGGGCATCAACACTCCGCGCCAGGTCCTGTTTGCGAGCCTGGTGGGAACAACTGTCGAGTTTTTCGACTTCTACATTTACGCGACGGCGGCGGTGCTGGTATTTCCGCGGCTGTTCTTTCCAGCGACGGACCCGGCTTCATCGAGGCTGGCATCGCTCGCGACCTTTGGGATTGCGTTTCTTGCGCGGCCGATCGGCTCGGCGTTGTTCGGCCACTTCGGCGATCGCATCGGGCGCAAGAAGACACTGGTGCTCGCGCTCGGCACCATGGGATTTTCAACGTTCGCCATCGGCGCATTGCCTTCGTATGCGGCAATCGGAATTGCCGCGCCGCTGCTGCTGGCATTGTGCCGCTTCGGGCAGGGCATTGGACTCGGCGGCGAATGGGGAGGAGCGGTGCTGCTTGCGGTGGAAAACGCTCCGCCGAACAAGCGCGCACTCTATGGGATGTTTCCGCAACTGGGCGCTCCGCTGGGTTTCCTGCTTTCGGGAGGAACGTTTCTGCTGCTGTCGCGCTATCTCAGCGACCAGCAATTTTTTGTCTTCGGATGGCGGCTGCCATTCCTCGCCAGCGCGGTGCTGGTGCTGCTGGGGCTTTACGTTCGCCTGACGATCACGGAGACGCCGGTATTTCAGGAGTCGCTGGCGCGCGGCGAGCAGGTCGGTTTTCCGATATCGCACGTCATTCGGCGGCACACGCGAGCGTTGCTTGCCGGCATCGTGTCGTGCCTGGCGACGTTCGTGCTCTTCTACCTGATGACGGTGTTTGCGCTTTCGTGGGGAACTACGGCGCTGCACTACAGTCGCGCGAAGTTCCTGGTGATCCAGTTGTTCGGGATTTTATTCTTCGCGGCAACCATTCCGATTTCGGCATTGCTGGCGGAACGGGGCAGAAAGCCAGTGATGCTTGGCGTTACGGCACTGATCGCAGTCTTTGGAGTCTTTCTGGCGCCGCTGTTTACCGCAGGTACTGCCGGCGCAACCGTAATGCTGGCGCTCGGACTGGCACTGATGGGGTTGACGTACGGACCTCTCGGCACTGTGGTTTCGGAGTTGTTTCCCACTCCTGTGCGGTACACGGGCAGCTCGGTTGCGTTCAGCATGGCGGGAATTTTAGGGGCGTCTCTCGCCCCGTATATCGCGACTTGGCTGGCGCAGAATTATGGATTGCAGTATGTCGGTTATTACTTGACGGCTTCAGCGGTGCTCACATTCATGGGATTGATGATGATTCGGGAGACGCGGCATGAGGACCTCAACTACACCCAAGCTGATGCGGCGGAAGCGACCTGATCTTCAGACACTTTACGCTTTGCCCGCGAGATATCCGCCATCTACCGGCATCGCCGCGCCGGTGACCCAGATGGATTCATCACTCGCCAGATAAACCGCCATGTTTGCGATGTCTGACGGCTGGCCGAAGCGTCCTAGCGGATGGAGTTCGGTGCGGCGCTTCCTGGTCAATTCGGGATCAGGCGAGTTGCGGATGAAATCGGCGACCAACTCGGTCTCGACGATGCCTGGGCAGATGCAGTTCACGCGGATTTGCTCGTGAGCGAGGTCGAGCGCCATGGATTTCGTGAGCGAGGTGACCGCGCCTTTCGAAGCGGAATATGCAGCGCGGCTTCGCGCGCCCATCAGTCCCAGCACCGAAGACAGGTTCACGATTGATCCGCCGCCCGCTTTGCGCATCGGCAGAATCGCTTCGCGCGACATCAACCATAATCCTCGCACGTTGATGTTAAAGGTTTCATCCCACTCTTCTTCGGTCTGCGTTTCGGCGGTGCCGGCATGTAGCACGGCGGCGCAGTTCACCAGAATTTCGATGCCTCCGAAACGCTCCATGGCCTGGCTGTACACGCGACGCACGTCGGTGATCTTGCTGACGTCGCCTTCGCAGATCAGAACGTCGCGTTGAATGTTCGCTGCAGTCTGCTTAAGGTATTCGCGGCGACGGCCCACCAACACCACGCGGGATCCTTCGCGCGCGAACGCCTGCGCGCATGCCTGTCCAATGCCACTGCCCGCGCCGGTGACGATCGCGGTCTTGCCTTTCAATCTCATGCTTGGGAATTCTACTCAGCGCGAGAGAAAGGACCATTAATTTCCGCGCTGCAAAGAGATGTGAAGCTACGGATTGGTTCCGGCGTTCTTTCTGGCCATCTCGGTCATGCGATGTTCGCGGCGGCGTCCGGCATCTTCGTAGCGGCGTTTTTCGTCCTCCGTCTCGGGAACTACTTGCGGCACCGGCAGATGTTTTCCCTGGCGATCGACCGCTACGAAGGTGAGATACGCCGTGCTCACCACGCGATGCGCGCCGGAAATATAGTTTTCGACGAACACCTTCACGCCTACCTCCATCGAGGTGTTGAAAGCGCGATTCACTGTGGCGCGCAGCACCACCAGGTCGCCGACATGCACCGGTGTGACGAAATCGAGATGGTCGATGGAAGCTGTAACGACGTAGCTGCGCGAGTGGCGGTGCGCGGCGAGTGCGCCGGCGAGGTCGATCCAGTGCATCAGGCGTCCGCCAAGCAGGGCGTTGAGAGGATTCGCGTCATTGGGGAGGACGATCTCCGTCATTTCCGAGATCGACTCGCTGACG
>DATBAT010000175.1:0-15917 GCA_036271375.1 Terriglobales bacterium | reverse complement strand
AGCGTGAGTTCGTTTGCGCTAAAAAGTCAACCAGTGTGTGATCGAAGTGGAGGTAATTCGTCATGGCAGTCACTTTTGAAGAAGCGCGCGACACCGCCAGAGTCTGGCTCGAGTCCATCGGTCTCAATGAAAAGGAAGTCGAGGTCGCCTTGAAAGTCGAGATGCGTCGCTGGCGTCAGCAAAACGCGAATGAGTTGCCAAGCACCGCGACACAGCAAACTGTGCTGGAGAACGAAGTGGACGCGTCGCGCACCTGGCTGGCTGAACAGCGCAAGGCCAGCGTGAAATCCCACGAAGCATTTCTGCGCGGCGAAATCATCAGAGAAGTCGAGTAAACCCAAAGGAGAAATCATGCCCACTACCCAACAAGTTGACCTCAGCTTCCCAATTGGCGGGCTGTACAGCAACGTATCTCAACAGGCAACGGACAACGCCCGCGAGATGCTGGCAAAGCAGCGAGCAAGCGAACCGAGGCGGCCAGAGTATCAGCTTGGCGACCTTGAGGGTCGGCTCACCATCATCGAGGGGAATATTGAACGGCACACCCAGAAGATTGGAGAGTTGACCGACGCGCTCAGGGACACTACCGACGCCGCCGCGGCAGGCACCAAGTTGCTCGCATCCGTCGTGGGCGACCTTCGCAGCGCCAAGGTGGAACGGCAGCACGTCCAGCGCAAGCTCGATACGCTGGGGGAACGCCAGGCAGGCTACGAGAAACGACTGGCGCAGAACCGGGGCCTGCTGGTGAAGTATCAGCAGGAACTCAAGGATTTCCCGATGGCTGAGTTGAAAAAGTTGCAGCGCCAGCACAAGTTGCAACGGGGACTGAACGCTAGTTTCAGTACGTACACGCGATGACCGCGACCATCGCACTCATTGGCTTGGTGGCGGCATTGGCGGTCGCCACCAGTGGCGCGGTCTCTTACTACCGCCGCTCTCAACGGTACGGCAAGATGTGCGTACAAGTGGCGGACCTGCTAAAGCAGCAAACGGAGCTGGTGAAGACGACGTTGGCCGAGCACGCGGTAACGTTACGCCAGCACACGGCCACGCTCAACAGGTGCAGCGACCTGATCTACCGCAACGGACTTCTCACGCAGGTGAACCGCCAAATGGGACGCGAGATTCTCCAAGCGCGGCTCATCACCACCGCGGTCCGCGCCGCGGAGAAGATCGTGGGCACCGTGACGATTGAACCAGAAGCAGTGGAATGGCGATAGCAATTCAATTTTGTCTGCGAGGCTCGGCGGCCTGCGCGGACAAACGCCACGGCGCGGGCGGCTGAAGGGTCATTCAGCTACGTGCCACGGAGGGGAGGGATGACGCCGCCCGCGTTTCCTCTCCCCTTTTCTTTCTAGGTTGTGAATCATGAAAATGCCAAGGATGGCACTGCCAGATGATTGCAATGACGTGGACTGGGGGCCACTAAGAAAGCAGCCCCCAATCAACGCGACTAAATCCGTCCACCGCACTTCTGAGAAGCAAAAAACCGTTCCACGAGGCAAACGGCATTCCCCCAAGTGCCTACGTCTGAGATCCCGCAGCCAGTAGTTTTTGAGACCACCATGGCAACGAAGCTCCCGACTATCCCAGGGTCTTCCATCACCGCGATGCGGCACTCAACTGAGGGCAACCGCCCAGCATTGAGCGCGTCTACAAATTCGCGCTCCTCCGAACGCAACAGTCGGTCAGGGTCTGAGGTTAGGAACATTTCAATTCTCCTTTTCGAACTGTGACTTTTGGAATCCTCTGTTTTGGGCTGTGCACAGCAGCTAGTTGGGCTAAATCTTGGTGCAGTCGGCCAACGAACGTGGTGATGCGCTCTAGGTCATGCATGACCAAGTTCCAGTAAAGTTTTTTTTGTGATTGTTTAGACACACTTCCTCCTGAAGTTGATTTTTCAGGAGGCAAGCCTTACTTCCAGCTAGCTGTGCACGGTGGCGGGCGCTACTGGGTTGCCCTAGGATTCGCGGAGCTCAGCAGCCTTAGGCCCGATTCCGCTACGAACGTCCTTAACCCGCGCTGGCCGCCGATTTCGCGGCATTCGATGCGGGAAGGAACCACTTGGAGGGTAGCACCATCGCGGCGACTTTTGAAGGGGGAATTCTAGTGCCCGTTAGTGCCCACAACTGACACAAGGGACGTATCTGCACAACAATCGGAGCAGTCTTCAGCAGGTTAGAGCATTGAAAACACAAGGAGGGACGTTCTTACAGCTCGTTTAGCAAACCGCCGCCTTCAGCCACTCGGCCACCTCTCCGGCGTTGATTTTCAGTAGATTAACACAGTTGGGGCGGGATGCCTCCCCGGCTATCTGCTCTAATGTTTGCCATGCACTGGACTGCTGCATGGGTTCTCCTCATCCTCTTACTAGCTGGCGTTGTTGCCTCTCTTCTATTATTGCGTCATACACCGCTCGGCCGGATGCTGCATGAGCATATCCCGGACCGTCCGCGGCGGCGGCTGTTTCTGGCTTCGGTCAGCTTCTTTCTTACCTTCGCTACCGTGCGCGGCATGGTCTATTGCATCGTTCATCAGATTCCGCCGTTTCACTTTGTCATCCTCGAAGGCCGGCACGTTCATCATCTGGTGTTTGGCATCGTTATATTGTTGGTGGTTGGCTACGGATGGCTGGCCGAAGTTGGCACCGGCAGTGACTCCTCTTCCCTGCTGGCCAGTTGGCTGATGTCGTTGCTTTACGGAATCGGCGCCGCCCTGACGCTCGATGAATTCGCCCTGTGGCTGAATCTTCGCGACGTCTATTGGGCCAAGGAAGGACGCTCCAGTATCGACGCGGTCGTCCTGTTCGGATCGTTTCTGGCGGCCAGCGCCTGGGGTTCGCCGCTGTTCACCGGGATGTGGAAAGGCAAAGGAAACGGGAAGCCTAGGCCAACCGCTTAGGCCGAGCGGCATCCTAATTCCATGCAAATTTCAGCGATGATCGGACGTGCGGCGCTGGGGACGGTTTTTCTCATTGGTTGTGTGGGATGCGGCAAGAACGATAGTCCGCAGGAGATTCGAGAGAAGACTGCCGCGGCGACCGCGGAACTCAAGCAGAACGCGAAAGCCGTGGCGCAGGGCGTGCGCGAAGGGTGGAGCCGGGACAAGCCGCTCGACATCAATAAAGCGGCCAAGGACCAGCTACAGGATTTGCCGGGAATCAACAGCGCCCAAGCGGACCAGATTATTGCTGGACGGCCTTATGACGATCCGCATCAACTGGTGACGCGGCGTATCGTAACTGAAACGGAGTACGGCAAGATTTCCGACAAAGTAGTCGCCAAGCATTAGGCGATGCTGCGCTTGGGTGCACGCACCGCGCGAGGTTTTGCGGGAGTCGCGACTTCGACCCGATTTCTTCCGGCTTGTTTAGCGCGATAGAGTGCCTTATCGGCGGCGCGCAGAATCTGGTCGAACTGCTGCGTGGCGGTCCTCGATTCGGCAACTCCAATGCTGACCGTAACCGAGAGCTCTCCTCCGCGAGGAACAGCAGCCTTAACTCTGGTGGACGGTTTTTTCTTCGACGGTTTGCGGCGCTCTTCGCTGGGCGGCACCAGAATCGGCGACGTTCTCAGCTGAAAGCTGGATCCCTCGATTACCTTCCTTAATAGATCCAGGTGCGGCACAATCTCTGGTGCGTGCTTTCCCGGAAACAGAATGCAGAACTCTTCCCCGCCGGTGCGGAAAGCTTTGCCGCCGCCGGTTACTTCCGCCAGTTTCGTCGCCACCATGCGCAGGACTTGGTCGCCGGTGTCGTGTCCGTAGGTGTCGTTGAAGTTTTTGAAATGGTCGATGTCGACCACCGCCAGCGCAAATGGATAGTTCAATCGCAGCGAACTCTCGTTGAACGAACGCCGCGAAGGCAGCGATGTAAGTTCATCGTTGTAAGCCAGTGCGTAAGAAGTTTCGACGATCGAACTGGAGAGAATTACTCCGGCAGTTGCCATGAAAGCCCCGGCCAGCGCGGTGACTCCGCCGTATTGCATGGCCAGCCCGAACGCTGCCAGAGACCAGAACATTCCACTCTCGGCAGGTTTGCGATAGAGGAAGAACCGCACTGCCAGAACTATTAGCGCCGCAATGAAGAGCAGAACCGAGATCTGCGGAATTTTAGTCCAGGCAAACCAATCTTTGGGGAACATGCCAAGGTGGAATAGCCCGGGCGCCGTGGTCTCGCCGGCACGGCAGATGACGGCAACGAATACCGACTCAAAGAACAGTATTCCCAGGCGCGGCGCGATGAGGTTCAGGCCCAGACCGCGTTCTCGCATCACCGACAACACGATGAAATTTACGGGCAGCAGGAAGCATACGGCTTCGAAGGCGATTCGGCCCGGGCCCGAAGCCACGACGTGTCCGGCAGAAAAGAATTCGGCGGCGCGATGGCCTAACAGCAAAAATAAAATCGCGAACGATATTTTGCTGGAGTGGAAGCGCCAGGCCAGCACCATACCGGCGGCGAAGGCGGCGTAGTAATAAAAGGTCACCGCCGAGGGTGAAACCGAGATCAGTTTGGTCCCAAACGCGATCCAGGCGGCGAAGAATATCAGGCCGCCAGGGACCAGCAGAGCCTTTACCGATTTTTGATTGGGCCAGTCCACTTCCTTAATTATCACTGTCAGGGCAAGGCTACGTCAGTGACGGCGCGGGTTCCAATCGAAAAAACACGCTTCCCGGTCTCGAACCGGCTCCCAGCGCGGGAATGCGAGCCTTTTGTGCTGTACGGTGGCGGACCCAATTCGCGCCGTGACTGGCTAGAATCGGAGTGTTCATTAAAGCCAACTTATGCGAATTCTCATCGCCGAAGACGATGCGGCGCTAGCCGGGTTTGTCCGCAAGGGCCTGGAATCGGAACACTATGCGGTCGACGTTTCTGGAGACGGCGAACAGTCGCGCGCCATGGCCAGTGAATTCGACTACGACCTGGTGGTGCTCGACCTCAACCTGCCGCGGTTGGATGGCATCGCCATTCTGCGCTATCTGCGAACGCGCAAGCCGACTATGCCGTTGCTGGTCCTGACTGGGCGCAGCCGCGTCGAAGACCGGGTGCAGTGCCTCGATCTCGGGGCCGACGATTACTTGATCAAGCCGTTTTCTTTCACCGAGCTTTCGGCGCGTATCCGCGCCTTGTTGCGGCGCAGTCATCTGCCGGCAGAGTCCGTGCTGGCGGTCGATGACTTGAAACTGGATCGCGTGGAACGGCGTGTAGAGCGCGCCGGCCGGCGGATCGAGCTTACCTCCAAGGAATTTGCGCTGCTCGAATACCTGATGCGCAATGCCGGGCGCCGCATCACCCGCGCCATGATCATCGAGCACGTGTGGAATCTCTCCTTCGACACCTGCACTAACGTGGTCGACGTCTACATCTTCGGACGATGGCAGCCGGTGGAAGGAATTCGCGAAGCGGTGATCGCGCTGGGGCTGCAGCGCATGCGTGACATTGCGACGTCGTGCTCCGTGCTGAAGCTTATGCCAAAGGAGCAGACGGGGATTGATCCCATTGTGTTCTGGGAACACTCGCTAGGTTGTGCGCTGGTATGCCGGCAATTTGCCCGCAAGATTGGATTCAGCGATCCCGGGAAAGCCTATCTGGGCGGGCTGTTGCACGATATTGGGATCGTCGTGCATCTCTGGTTGATTCCCGATGAGTTTAAGAAAGCGGTCGAACTGGCACGGGAAGAACACATTCCGTTGCATGAAGCGGAGTTGCGCAGCTTCGGAATCAGCCACACGGAAACCGGAAAGATGGTGGCCGAGAAGTGGCACATGCCGGCCGACATCACGGAGGTGATCCGCGCGCACCATGATCCGGCAAGCGCTACGGTGAATCGCGATCTGGTGGCGGTAGTTTCGTTGAGCGATTTGCTTTGCCGCATGGGCGGCATCGGGCATGGATCGGTGGAAGACCGGCAAATCGATTTCGTGGAGGAGCCGGGATTTGAGACGCTGCTGAAGGAATGTCCTACGCTGAATACGTTTGACTGGGCGCGTTTCACCTTTGAGCTGGAAGGCTATCTCGAAGAAGTTCGCCGTCTGGTGGCGTTGATGTACCGGCCTGCATGAGCGCGGGCAACGCAATCTCGGGCAAGATCAAAGTATTCATCGCGGACGACAGCGCCTTCATGCGCACGGCGCTGGGACGGATGATCGATTCCGATCCGACGATGATGGTGTGCGGCAGCGCGCAGAGCGGGCAGGAAGCGCTCGACAAAATCGGCAAGCTGCAACCGGACGTGGTGACGCTGGACGTCGAAATGCCCGGACTCAACGGGCTTGAGACGTTGAAACGCATTATGCGGGACTCACCGCGGCCGGTGATCATGGTGAGTTCGCTGACCCAGGAAGGCGCGGAGACCACGCTCGAAGCGCTGGAGCTGGGCGCCTTCGACTATCTGCCCAAACAAAGTTCGTTCGTGTCGCTGGACATCGTAAAGATTCGCGACGACCTCATCGCGAAAGTGAAAGCCGCAGCGGAGAGCGGCAAGCGCCGCAAGATGATGCCCAAGGTTGCGCCGGGTGCAGCCAAGACGGCGGTGCCGGCGAAAACTGCGCATCATGTTCCGGCGACCATGGTGGCGTTGGGGACGTCCACTGGCGGGCCGAAGGCATTGCAGGAAATCCTTCCCATGCTGCCGGGAGATCTGGCGGTGCCGGTGGTAATTGTGCAGCACATGCCGAAGGGATTTACCGGTCCGTTCGCGCGGCGCCTCGATACCTTGTGCAAAGTCACCGTCCGCGAAGCAGAACAAAATGACCAGCTTGAGGCGGGCACGGTTTACATTGCGCCCGCGGGACAGCATTTGACCTTCGCGCGCCGCAGCGCCAACTCGAAAGCCACGATTCGCCTGGGCCCGTTGCCGGAGAATTCTCTGCACATGCCGTCGGTGGACGTGATGATGCTTTCCGCGGCCGAGACTTTCAAGTCGCTGTGCATGGGCGTGATTCTCACCGGGATGGGAGCGGATGGCGCGAAAGGGATGGGAGCAATCCAGAAAGAGGGTGGGATCACCGTGGGGCAGGACGAAGCTTCGTGCACGGTTTATGGCATGCCGCGGTCGGCAGCGGAGATGGGCGTGGTGCAGAGAGTGGTGCCGCTGCAACAGGTGCCAGAGCAGATCATGCAGATTACCCACTACAAGCGAAGAGCCTAAAATCTTTTGCCACGGATTTTCGCGGATCTTCCCCGATAGATCAAAAACAAATATTTGCAAGAACTCGTCGCGCCCGAGATCTCATCCGATTTCAACAAAAACCTTCTTGAGTTCGGTCTATCGGTGCAAATCCGTGAAGATCTGTGGCCTGCTTTCCAGGGCTTCGCGGACTTTTTCTGTCAATGAGCCTACCGAGAATGGCTTGGCCAGATAGGCTACCCGCTTGGATTTGATGTTCACATTCACTGCATTTTCCGGATAGCCGGAAATGAAGATGGTTTTCAGCTCCGGGCATTCCATTTCCAACTCATCGCTTAGCCCGCAGCCGTTCTTTCCTGGCAGCACTACATCGGTTATCAAGAGATCGATAGGTTCGTGGGCGCGGCGGAAGACTTTGATGGCTTCGCCGGCGTTGCGGGCTTTCAGTACCCGGTAGCCGGCGTTGATGAGGATTTCGGCGGCGACCTCACGCACGAAACGTTCGTCTTCCACTAACAGGATGTTGAAGGGCTTGATGGCAATGGCGGCGTGTTGTCGCGGCGACTTCGAAGGTCTGAGGGCAGTGGTGTGCATGGGATGGAAAGCTGCAGATTTGGGGCCGTGAAAAAGTGCGAAAGGTCGTGGGACATCGAAACGAGTTAGGGATTGGGGATCGGGTGAAGGGTCAATACGGGAGCTGAACATGGGAAAGTTGCCGGGAACGGGAAGCTCAGTGGACGCGCGAGAGCAATGTCTGCTCGGGATCGAGTACGACCTTTCGGGTACCAGCAGGCGCGGTCAGATGGAAAGAGGTTTCGCTGTCCTCGACGAAGACGCGGCCTAGCAGCACGCTTCTGCCGGCGATCGAGGCATAGATGGGGACCGGTGTGACCAGTCCCTTGGGCGCATCCTTCTCGACGATCTTGCCCGTGACCTGTACGGTCGCATCTTTCGGTGCGTACTTGACGCCTTCCAACTCGAAGCGCGGGATGGCGGTACCGTTTACCCATCCTTCATAAAACCAGTCGAGAGACTTTTTCCCATCGTGCCAGAGCGACGGCGGCAGTTCGCTTTCGAAAACTTTTAACAAATCGGCAGTGGTGATGGCCTTGCCTTCGAATTGCTGGCGGGCCTTGCCCAGAGCGCGTACGAAAGCTTCGTCCTCCGTGACATGCGAATGTTTGTTTTTTGATTTTGCCGAGGTGGCTTCGGCGTCTTGCATCATAGTGCGCAGCATGTGAAACAGCCATGCGCCGCGCTCGTAACTGCTGAAGGTGTAGCCGTCGGGAAATTGCGACGACGAGAGGCGCGCTCCCAGCGTGACGGGGCCGGCGTCCATCTGCTGGCGTCCGTCTTTATTTTTTTCCAGCAGATCGTTGCGGTAGCGGTCGAGCACGGCGCGGAATTTCTTTGGGTCAGTCGATTCGGTGAACATCAACGAACTGTAGTCGGCCAATGCCTCGGCCACCCATTGATCGCGATAAGTGCCCCAGACCAGCAGGTCTCCCCACCACTGATGGGCGGTCTCATGGGCGATGATTCCCGAACTCACGCGCAACAGGCTGGGGCTGACGTTCAGCTGCATCTTGTCGGCTTCGCTGAGAAACGAAAAGCTGGAGAGAAAAATCAGACCCGGCCAGCCCTGATTCACCGCGCCCGGCTGCTGGGTGAGGGAAAGCGAACTATAGGGATACGGCCCAAACAGGCGGCTGTAATAGGCGATGGCACGGGCCGAGAGGTCGGCAACGCTTTGCGCGTTCCGCGCCGGGGAGGGTGGAGGGAGAGGGACGCGCATAGTCTGATCGCGTAACCGCAGGTTTGGCGGGAGGTTAGGTGCGGGCGACGACACTTCCATCGTACTTCTGGGGAAAACTTCTTCAACGCCAGTTGCAGCGTAGGCCTCCACAACAGTATCGCCCGCGTGCGCCGAGACGCTCTTATATTTCCCCAGGTTGAACCCGGCCAGAGGCATGGGACGCTCGGAGACCCAGCGGGCGGATTGTTCTCCTTGTTTGGTGGATGGTTCATTCACGCGCTTGCCGGTTGCGACTAACGTCCAGCCAACCGGATATTGGAATTCCAGATCGTAGTTCGACATAGCCAGACGCCGATTGGGGAACCAGGTGCCGCGCGCGCCGACATAAAGCAGACCGCCTCCGGCCTCGGAGAGAACGTCACCCGAGTAGACAAAATGCAGCTCGATTTTCTCTCCGCTACGCAGTGCGCGAGGAAAGATGGCTGCCACCAGATCGTTGCCGCTCCGCGATAATTGCGTGCCCTCGACGGCTTGATTGTGAATAAACTCGATGGGCTTGCCGTCGGCCTCGACGCTTTTCAAATTTAAATAACGCGACAACTCGAACAGCACGGCGCGCTGTCCGCCCTCGTGCACCTCCATCTGAAGCCACGCTTCGGCGCTCAACCCCTTCGGGAGTTTAATACTGGAACGGATCTTGTAGTTAGGAATGCTAATCGCATCCATTTTGCCGGCACTGGAAACTAACGATGTCGGCTTCCCCGGCGGCAGCAAAGAAAACGACGTCCACATATCGTAGAAGTTCTCGTTCTCCACTTGTCTTGTCTGGCCTGCCCACACTTGCTCGAAGGCGTCGGAGTCGTAATAGGCATCGAACGGGCCCAGCCTTACTCCTTGCAGGCGCGCGTGCCACATGCGTTCCGGGTGAGTGGCAGCCTGGACGCCGTCGCTTGCCGGAAGCTCCCGGCTGAAGGTCATCAAGAGACGCAGAGCATCAATGTTGGCAAGATTTTGCGCGGTCTCATTCCATTCGCCGACGAATTCCTTGCCGTTTTCTGCTGGACGTAGCGAGGGTTTCAATTCGCCGTAGGTATCGTCGTTGAAGCGGAAGTATCCGGTCACGAAACGCTCTTCGAGGATTGCTGCGCCGGTGAGCAGCGCCATCGAGGAGCGCTCCACCTGGTTCGGAGGGGCAAGCAGGATTTCGCCTTCGCCCTCGAAGAAAGCGCCGGTAACGTGTCCGGCAACATCTTTGGTGAAGGCCAGGGTCCCGTCTTCCAGGGTGATGTGAATCGCAGTGCGATCGATCGACACATCGCGCACGCGGTAGACGCGCTCGGGATCGAGCGCCACGCTTCTTAACTGAAGATAAAGAGACTCGGCGGGCTTTTCCGGCGGCGACTGGCACAAGGCAGCCATTGCCAGAGCCAGACACGCTGCCGTTACTGCACCAATACGCACTCTGGCAATTACCTTTGTCACCTAGGTTGGCTGTTGGCCCGTTGTTAGAATGCGCCCAGTGCGCGCCTTTGTCATCTTCTTTTGTTTCACCCTGCCGGGCGCGCTGGCCGCCTCCGCCGAGGTCATCCATTTAAAGAATGGACGCACCATCTGGGCCGACCACGTCCACGAAAACGGCAGCCGCATTGAATACGACCTGGGCGACGACACTTACGGCATTCCCAAGGCGTCGGTCGACCACATCGAAGCGGGCGGCATCCGCCCGCAGTATGCCTCGCCCTCTTCTTCGGACACCAAGGGCGCGGCGGAAGTTCCCGTATTTTCTCCTTCGCTCGACATGAACGCGGAAGTAGCCGACAAAATCATCGTTCAGGGACAGATCGACCCGGACGCGCTCGACCGGATCGAGAAACAAAATAACCCCAAGATGTCTGCCGCGGCTTTCTTCACCGCTGGCAAGTTTGAGTTTGACCACGGCAACTTCGCCAAATCGAAGAGCTATTTCGATTCCGCATTGCGGATGGATCCCGATAACCCCAGCCTGCTGAATTATTACGCCGCGCTGCTGGTTCGAACCGGCAACGCCAAAGAGGGAATTCCCTACGCGGAGCGGGCGGTGCGAATCGCGCCGGAATCTCCTGATGCTTTGGCCGTTCTCGGCTACGCGCAATTTGGGGCAGACCGCACGCGTGATGCGGTCCGCACCTGGAAGCATTCGCTGGCGCTGCGTCCGGATACGGCATTGCAGGCTTACCTGGCAAAGGCGGAACGCGACGCCACCGCGGAGGCTGACTTTTCCGAAAAGGCGAGCAGCCACTTCACCTTGCGCTACGAAGGCGCGCAGACTTCCGAAACCCTGCGCCGCGACCTGATCACGACGCTCGAGGCTTCTTACGAAGATCTGGTTCGCGAACTGGGAGTCGCGCCGCGCAACAGCATTCCCGTGGTCCTCTACACCGGACAGGCTTTCTTCGATGTGACCCAGGCCCCGTCCTGGAGCGGTGCCGTCAATGATGGGAAGCTACGCATCCCGATCGAAGGGTTGACCTCGGTGACGCCGGAGTTGACGCGAGTACTGAAGCACGAGTTGGCCCACTCTTTTATCAACTACGTTTCGGGCGGACGCTGCCCACAGTGGCTCCATGAAGGGATCGCGCAGGCGGTCGAGCCAAAATTGATTTCCGGCAACGGACGCCGCCTGGCCCAACTTTTCGCGACGCAGCATGAAATTCCCTTCAACGCGCTCGAAGGCAGTTTCATGCGCTTTAGTGGCGTAGAAGCCACCCTGGCGTATGACGAGTCGCTGGCCGCAGTGCAGTACATCAACGAGACCTACGGCCTGAGCGACCTGCGACGGGTGCTGGAGCGGTTGGGACAGGGCAGTTCAACCGAAGCGGCGTTGCGCGCGACCATTCATACCGACTACGGGCAACTCGAAACCGAAGTGGGCAAATATCTGATCAGCAGGTACGGAAATTGAGGAACGGGTCGTGCGATATACAGAACTCTGTGCTAGCCTTTTTCGCAACCACTCCATGAGCTTCTTTTCTCATACCGAGAGGTCTGGGCCGCTACCGGTGCCGGTGCAGGCGGAAGTTCCCGAGCTTCAGGACGCGGAACTGGCCGCGCTCTACTACGGCCAGCGCATGGGCGGAGATTTTTACGACTTCATCCGCGTGAGTCCCTGCCGGGTGGTGTTCGGACTACTCGATGTTGCAGGCCGCCTGGAAGATTGCCGGTCGATTATCACCGCGACTCAAACTACGTTCCGCACGGTCGCCATGGACCTGCTCTCGCGCGATGGCATCAATGAAAACGAGGCTATGATCGACCTCGGAGTGCAACTCAATAAGACGATTCTGAAGGAAGCAAAAGGCGTGCATCCCTGCCCCGCGTTTGCCGCTTGTTACAACGAAGAGATGGGGATTCTTTCCTACGTAAACTCCGGCCACTTGCCGGCGCTGCTGCGCGACAAGACGGGAATCAGCGAGTTGCCTGCCACTGGCTTGCCCCTCGGACTGTTCTCTCATCTTGCCCCGGACGCCGCCATGGCGGCGCTTCAACCCGGCGCCTCGGTGTTGCTGGTGTCGCGGGGTGTAGTGGAAGGCAAATCCAAGCACGAGGAATTCGGCATGGACCGGGTCAAACACAGTTTGCAGAACTCGTCCGCCGAATCCGCGAAAGAGATTTGCATGAACGTGATCGACCAGGTCAAACAGTTCATGAAAACTCCGCCTACCCACAACGACGTAACTGCCCTGTCGCTATATCGAAATGCAGCCGCCAAATCGGCCACCGTCGCCTGCTGACGGTGGAATAAGAGGCGCTTCCGGCGTTACAATCTCTTTATATTGTCCGCATCAAATCAGGCTGCGACCCGGCCTCAGGATTTTCCAATGCGTAAATTGATTGCTTCAGCCGTATTGTTTTGCCTCGCCACCGTTCCCGCATTCAGCGCCGACGCCGTCATCGAAAAGATTGCCGCACGCGTCAACGACCAGATCATCACCCGCACCGAATACGAGCGCAGCCGGGAGACACTCAAGCAGGAAAGCCAGCAGGCGACCAACCCTGACAAGGCTTTCGCCGAGCGCGAAAAAGACGTGCTGCGCGATTTGATCGACCGCCAGCTGCTGCTCGAAAAAGGCAAAGATCTGGGGATCACCGCTGAGACCGAAGTGATCAAGCGCCTGGACGAGATGCGCAAACAGATGAAAATGGACAGCATGGAAGATCTGGAGAAGGCGGCTACGGCGCAGGGCGTCGCCTTCGAAGATTTCAAACAGCAGATGAAGGAGCAGATCATCACCCAGCAGGTAATCGGGAAAGAAGTCGGCTCTCACATGCAGCTGTCCAAGGACGATGAGCAGAAGTTCTACGACGAGCACAAAGAAGATTTGCGGCAGCCCGAGCAAATCCGCTTGAGCGAAATTCTGGTGGCGACGCCGGCAGTGAAGGAAGGCGAGGCGGGAGATCCCCAGGTGGTGGCAGCCGCCAAGGCAAAAGCGGAAGGATTGTTAGCCGATCTCCACAAGGGTGCGAAGTTCGAGGATATCGCCAAGAAAAACTCCAATGGCCCAACGGCGGCGCAGGGCGGCGATCTGGGATTCTTCAAACGCGGAGTGCTGGACAAGACTTTGGAAGACAAGACCTTCGCAATGAAGGCGGGCGATTTCTCCGAAGTGACGCAGACCAAGCAGGGATTCGTCATTCTCGCGGTGACCGAGCACCAGCAGGAAGGCATTCCTGAACTGAAAGATATCGAGCCCAAAGTTCAGGACGCGATGTACATGCAGAAGCTGCAACCGGCGTTGCGTGTGTATCTGGCGAAGCTGCGCACTGAGGCCTATATCGACGTAAAAGAAGGTTACATCGATACCGGCGCCAGCTCAGACGAAACCAAGCCGGTGGAGACCCAAGCGAAAGTGAAAGCGGCGAAAGAGTTGAAGAAGAAGAAAAAGTTTCTGCTGTTCTAACGGAGCCGCATGAAGGAATTCCTGATCGGCGATTGCGTGCGGCACGAGAACGAGATCATCGTTTCGAGCTTTGTAGTTGTATCCAAGCAGGTGAAGCCCAAGAAAACTGGCGAGCCCTATCTCGCGCTGACCCTCGGCGATCGCACCGGCCAACTCGAAGCCAAGATGTGGGACAACGTTGAAGACGCACTCAACGCCTTCGAGCAGGAAGACTTCATCAAGATCAAAGGCCTGCTCAATAAATATAAAAACCGCTTTCAAATCACGATTCACAAAGTACGGCGGCTGGGCGATTCGGAAGTCGACTTCGCCGACTACTTGCCCAAGACCAGCAAAGATATTGGCGAACTTTGGCAGACGCTGGCGGGATTTGTGGCCAGTTTTCAGAATCCTCATCTAAAGGCGCTGGTGGAGGCTTTTATGAGCGACCCGGAAATCGCCGAGGCTTATCGTCTGGCTCCGGCTGCCAAGAGTCTGCATCATGCTTACATCGGCGGACTGCTCGATCACGTGGTGTCGCTGTGCAAGTCGTGCGACTTGATGTGCCGGAATTACCCTTCCATAAACCGCGACCTCTTGTTGACGGGAGCGTTCCTTCACGACATTGGCAAGATTCACGAGCTTACCTACAACCGCTCGTTCTCGTACTCCACGCGCGGACAGCTGCTCGGTCACATGATCATCGAGCTGGAAATGTTGCAGAAGAAGCTCGCTTTATTCCCGGGATTTCCCGATGAGATGAAGACCCTGCTGGAACACCTGATCATCAGCCATCACGGACAGTATGATTTCGGCTCTCCCAAGCTGCCGATGTTTCCCGAGGCGCTGATGCTGCACTACCTCGACGACCTGGATTCGAAGATGGAGAGCATGCGCGCCCACTTTGAGCGGGAGGTTGGAGCGGAGGGAGCGTGGTCGGGATATAACCCTTCGATGGGAAGGCCGCTGTTGAATACGGCGAAGTTTCTGGCGAAGAAGCCTCCCGCGCCCTCACCTGCAGAAGTTGAGGCTGCGGAGTTAGAGGCGGTTGCCGGAGACAGTTCCGGCGAGATTTAACAACCTGAGAGTACGCTGGTTGCCATTCATTACTCCCGCCTAATAGAATCTTTATTGGCTCCGTGTCCAAGTCTGACGCCGTAGGCCGGTTCCCCGAGGATTGCTAGACAGGCCCATGAAGAAGATTGCCATCTATCCCGGGTCGTTCGACCCGCCGACCAATGGGCATCTCGACTTGGTGGAACGCGGCAGCAAGATTTTCGACGAACTGATCGTTGCGATTCTTCAGAATCCCGACAAGCACCCGCTGTTTTCGCTAGATGAGCGGCGCGAGATGCTGGAGTCCTTAACCTCTCATTTCCGCAATGTGCGGGTGGATACATTTGGCGGGCTGACCGTAGATTATGCGCTGAAAGTGAAGGCCAAAGCGGTGTTGCGTGGCATCCGCGCCATCAGCGATTACGAGTACGAATTGCAGATGGCGTTGATGAACCGAAAGCTGCATCCCGAACTGGAAACGGTTTTCATGATCCCGGCGGGCAAGTATTCATATTTGAGCTCGCGGCTGGTGCGGGAGATCGCCCACCTTGGCGGCCCGATTAAAGGATTAGTTCCAGAACTTGTGGAACGAAGATTGAAAGGCAAGTTGCTCGACCCAGCAAAAGTACATCACCATAGACGGAAAGCAGGACGCAGAGCATGACCCCAGTGACCGAAGCTGTCCCCGCGCTGAAGTTGAGCGCACGCATCAACCGTATTGAACCCTCCTCGACCATGGCGGTGGTTGCCGAGGCCGACAAGCTGCGCCAGTCAGGCGTGGACGTGGTCGACTTTGGCGCGGGCGAGCCGCATTTCGCGACGCCGCAGCACATTAAGGATGCGGCGATCCTGGCCATTCAGAATAATTTCACCAAGTATACGGCGGTGGGCGGCTCGGCCGAATTGCGCGATGCGATCGTGAAACGGCATGCGGCCGATTTCGGATCGAATTATCGCCGCGAAGAGACCATGTCGTCGACTGGAGGTAAGCATGTGCTGTTCAATGCGATCCAGGTGCTGGTCGACCACGGCGACGAAGTGATTTTGCCGGTACCCTAC
>DATBAT010000174.1:0-7006 GCA_036271375.1 Terriglobales bacterium | reverse complement strand
CCGGAGGCGGGTGGAATGCTCCACAACACGGCGGACTGTTGCTGCTGGAAGCAGTAGGCAAGGATGAATTCCTGCTGGTCGGCATTGAATGGGAACGCGGATGGCATTACCGCATCGAGAAGAATTCTGAAGGCACATGGTTGAGCGTCGACCTTGCAGACTTGACGCATGACCTGGCAGCCGGCGAAAAGATCGACGCTCCACGGGTGTTCCTGGCACTGGCACACGGCGATCGCGAACAGGCATTTCTAACCGCCAGACATTATCTGCAACGCCATGTCTTCCCTGCGCCGCTGAAAAATTGGCCTTGGGTGGTCTATGACTTTTGGGCCACGGACGCCACCGGCGTGGAAGCGGCCCTGCTTGAGGAGGTCGAACTCTCAGCCAAACTCGGCGTGGATGTTTTTGTGCACGACGCCTCGTGGTATCTCAATTCCTCCAAGAAGGGCACCGGCGACTGGGGTTGCGGACTCGGCAACTATCAGGAAGACAAAGAAAAGTTCCCCATGGGCCTCGCCGCCATTTCTAAACGCGTGCACACGGCGGGAATGAAGTTTGGACTATGGGTGGGCCCGAACGTGGTGGACAGCCGGATTGTCGGCTCAACAATCCCGAAACAGTGGACCGGACACATCGACGGCAAAGAACAGACGTTGCATCCCGAGGGTTGGGAGAGTTCGGTCCACCAGGTGTGCCTTGCATGCCCGGAATATATTGCGTTCCTGAAGAAAGAGTTGACTCGAGTAGTGCGCGAGTTCAGCATCGATTGGCTCAAGTGGGACAATTCCGGCATTCCCGGAAGCCCAGCGAATTGCAACCGTACCGATCATGGCCACCAGGGAGGCGACGCCAGCTACGCCTCACTGGTTGGGCAGTATGAAATATTCGCGCATCTTCACGCCACCTATCCTGAACTGGTGTTGGAGCAGTGCGGCTATGGCAGCCGGCTGGACTATGGGCTCGCCCGCACCATTCGCTCCAACTGGTTGAGTGATGCGAGCTATCCATCGGAGCACGTACGCCAAAATGCCATGCTGGCGAGTTATCTCTATCCCAGTGCGGACAACGGCGGATGGATCGTGGTGGAAGACAAGGCACTCTTTGAAAGCGTCAACGACTCGCCGGCGCTCGACACTATATATCGCAGCCGCATGTTGGGATTGTTTGGCTTCGGCACGATTCTCGGACAGCTGAAAGAACGAATTTCTCTTTTCCCCGCTCCCATCCTTGATGCGGCACGGCGAAACATGGCGGTCTACAAGCGTTATCGCCATTTGCTGCAAGCGGATTGCTATCACCTGCTCGATGGAAAAGAAAAGCGGCCACATGCCATCCAGTTTGTTTCAGCTCTCGGCGATGAATCGGTGGTACTTGTGTTTAAAGCAGAGAGTAAGGAAGACACATTGCAGCTCCCGCTTCGTGCACTTCGGAAGGATGCTCGCTACGAATTTACCTTCGCAAACGAGAATCGAACGGCATCGATCGATGCCGGCGATTTGCTCTCCAAGGGAATCAGCATTTCCCTGGCTGGTCCAGTCACTTCGGAAGTGATCATTCTTCAAAACACTCGGAGGTAGCCGGACCTTTTCCCAAGTTCCGCGCTCTAAGAATTCCTTGATGTCTCGTGTCTTACGCGAATATTCGATGAGGGAACTTTGGGCAGCGCTGGTTTGGCGTTGGAGAAAGCCTTTGGCGTAGCCGAACAGCGCCCTCGGGGTACCGACGGGCTCTTCTTCCGCTGAAAGACGCTCGAAGAGCTCTCGAAATGCTGGCCGCCGCACCGCCTCAGAGAGGCAAGATCGTTCTCGCAATGTGATAAAACCCAGTTCTATTTCACAATGCATCTTGCGGTGCGCTCAGAGGTCTGGTCGTTGCAAAATCTGCGGTTTGCTCAGGTTCATTTAACAAACGCCTGCCAGTCGCGGTCTTGCTCAATACCAGTTGAACGTCGCTGATGTAGCGTTCCTTGAACGCCCCTTCGCAATATCCCAGGTAGTAATCCCACATGCGGCAGAAGATGGAGTCGAAACCCATTTGGGTCACTTCGCCGACCCGCTCCAGGAAGCGGCGACGCCATTCGTGAAGAGTCAGGGCGTAGTGCATTCCGATATCTTCCATGTGGAAGAGCTGCATCTTGGTCGATCGCTTCAGCGATTGCTGGATCTCGACGACCGAAGCCAGTTCCGCGCCCGGGAAGATATATTTTTTGATCCAGTCGCTTCGTCTCTTATATTGCGCAAATTTGGATTCCTGTATGGTTATGGTTTGTAACAGCATCGATCCATCTGGTTTGAGCAGTTCGTTGCACTTTCCGAAAAAATCGTCGTAGTGATCGAGGCCCACAGCTTCGAACATTTCGATGCTGACGATCTTGTCGAACTGTCCGCGCAGTTTGCGATAGTCCTCGAACAGCAGGGTGATCTCACCTCTGTCCGTATCCGCCGCGGAGAAAACCTGTTGCGCGTAGTCGTGTTGTTGCCGGCTGATGGTCGTGGTGGTGATTTTGCATCCGTAGTTCTTGGCCGCATGTACGGCAAACCCGCCCCATCCAGTACCGATTTCGAGAACATGGTCTGCGCTCGAGAGCTTCAGCTTCTGGCAAATGAGATCCAATTTCTGGATCTGCGCCGACTCCAGCGAGTCTTGTTCGTCCTCATAGTAGGCACACGAATACATCAGATTGCGGTCAAGAAAGAGGCGATAGAAATCGTTACCGAGATCGTAGTGATAAGAAATATTTCGGCGGCTGCCGTCCAGAGTGTTGGCGTTGCGCCGGTGAGAGAAAAAATCCACCGCCCTGCTTACAATTCCAAGCAGCCGGCTTCCCTGCTCCAAACGGTCGAGATTGCGGACGCCCAATTGCACAACCGCAATCAGGTCGGGTGTCGACCATTCGCCCTGCATGTAGGATTCTCCGATGCCTACATCTCCGCCGAGAACCGCCCGACGGAAGAACCGCTCATCGTGGACGGCAATCGTGGCGCGCAACGGGTCGTCTGCGTGGCCAAAACGATAGGTGTCTTCGGGACAGACGATTTCCAGAAAGCCGATATCCAGGCTAGTCAAACTTTTCAGGAAGAGTTTCTTTGCTAGCGATGCTGCTCGGTTCGCCATGATGCCCCCATGTGTTGCGTGGTTGATCGCTTGAACTTCCCTGCGCCAGGATGCGGCACGACCGGCACCCTCTTCATCATCAACTTCAGCGCCTGCCAGTAAATGCCCGCGACCACTTTGCCAGTTACCCACGGAAACCTCGCTAGAGTCCGGTGAAGTTCTACGCGTGACCATTGCCGTTGCTCGAGCTTCAAAGTGGAATCGAAAATGGAATGACCATTTTCGTGGGTGACGCATTCAGCGACTAAACGTTCGGACGGCGGCGTAAACGTCCATTCGTATTCCTGGCGCTGCTCCATGAATGGCGACACGTGAAAGGATTTCGGAAAGCGATATTTCTTGTTCGCTCCCGCGGCTTCTTCGCACATGGGATTCAGCCAGTAGTTTTCGTATTCTCCGAAGGTGTTATGCACCTCAGCAAGGATTAGCTGAAGATGCTTATCGGAGTCATAACAGTAGAAAAACGAAACTGGATTGAAGTTGTAACCAAGGTAGCGAAGATGCGTGAGTAGAAAAATTGGGCCATCGGGAAGTTCCAGCCCGCTCTGCCATGCGCTTCGTGAAACTCGCTCCCGTAGCGTCTTTGAAGCTTCTCCAAAATGATCGGCCTCGTGAAACGAGGCCCAATTCCAACGGTCATAACCGGTGAACGGCGAGACTTTCATCAATTCCGGCAGACGATCTATGTCGAGGAATGCCATGAATAGCGGATAGGTAAATTCGTGCTTCGCGGGGTTAAACCTTCGATGCCGCAAATGTCCGACATAAAGCGAAGATTCCATCAGATGGCCGCCTGCCAGCTGGCCCCGAGCTTTTCGGCAACGCGGATGGCGGAATTAAGACCGTCTTCGTGAAAACCGTAAAACCAATAGGCGCCGCAAAAATGCGTGTGGTTTAGGCCGCTGATTTCAGACCATCTGGTTTGCGCACGTACCGCATCGGCGGTATAGAGCGGATGGAAATAGGTCATCTCCCGCACGACCCGGGATGGCTCGACCGACGACCTATCATTCAAGGTCACACAGTAATCTTCCCCAACCGGAAGGCGTTGCAGTCGATTCATGTGGTAGGTCAAAGTCGCCGACTGGCGTTCCGATCCGAGGTGATAGTTCCACGAAGCCCGTGCGTTGGGCCTTTTGGGCAAGAGTCGCGAATCGGTGTGCAACACCGTGTCATTCCGAGAGGTGCGGAACTTACTGAGAACACGGTCTTCATCGGGAGTTGCGTCCTTCAGAAGAGCGACGGTTTGCGGAGCATGGCAGGCAAATACCACTTCGTCAAATTTTTCGCTGGGTGCATTTTCGAACTCGATCTGGACGTTAGGAGCTATTCGGGTGACGCTAACAATTTTTGCCCCTAGTCTGATTTTTTCTTTGAACGGCGCTACCAGCGGCTCAACATACGAACTGCTCCCGCCTTTCACCGAATACCACTTGGCTTGGGTCGTCAGTCCAAGAAAACCGTGATTCTCGAAAAAACGAATCAACGTAAAAGCTGGAAAACCCTGGATTTCATCCAGAGATGTCGACCAGACTGACGCCGCCATGGGGTTCAAGTAGTAGCGTGAAAAGTCTTGCGAAAAAGAATTGGCCCGCAGGTAGTCTCCCAGCGTCACGTCACTATTCGACGGATCCCGCAACAGCAAACGCGCCTGGCGATTGAATCGAATGATTTCCGCAAGCAGACGATACTGCCGCACTCGCAGAAAGTTTTCGCGGCCGAAAAATCCGCTCAGGCCGCGGCTGCTGTATTCGAACCCCGTCTCCCGGCAAGACACGCCAAACGACATGTCACTCTCCTGGCGCTGCACTCCCAGCTTGCTGAACAACCGAACCAGGTTGGGATAAGTCCGGTCGTTGTGGACTATAAAGCCGGTATCGATGGGCAGCACGCCCCTGCTGGTCTCGACTCGGTGGGTGTGCGTGTGCCCACCGAGGCGATTTTCTTTCTCAAAGAGCCAGACTTCATGTTTCTGGCTCAGCAGATGAGCCACCGCCATGCCGGAAATGCCTGAGCCAATCACCGCAATTCGACTCATGCCGCGCGCACCTCGGGCAGGTCCGACAAGCGAATATCGCGAAGGTCACGCGCAATGCCAAGCCAACTTAAGATGCGTAGCGCATAGTAGGTTGGATCAAATTCCCACCAGCGGATTCCCTGCCGGCACGCATACATGAACTGATGATGATTGTTGTGCCAGCCCTCGCCCATGGTGACGACGGCCAATAGAAAATTGTTACGGCTGTCGTCAGGGGTGGCGAAGCGGCGAGTTCCCCACAAATGCGCCACCGAATTGATGGTGAACGTCGCATGGAAAAGAACCACGGTCGAGACGAGAAATCCCCAAACGAGAGCGCCCGGCCCGCCAATCAGCAGAATTGCTGCCGCAAGAATCGTCGGAGGCACAACGTAATGCTTGTCGAGCCAACGCAATTCAGAGAATTTGCCGTAGTCGCCGATCAGCCGTGGATCGTAATCGTCGAACTCATTCGACAGAACCCAACCGACGTGCGCCCACCAGAAGCCCCGCAAGCTGGGAGGATGAATGTCCTTCTCGTGGTCGGCATGACGATGATGCACTCGATGATGCGCCGCCCACCAGAGCACGCCCTTTTGTCCTGATGTTTCCGCCAGAAATGCCACGCAGAACTGCCAGAAACGATTTAGACGGTACGTTCGGTGGCTGAAGTAGCGGTGATAGCCCGCGGTGATTCCGAACATGCGAAGCACGTAAAGACCCACCGCAAGCCAGAACCATTGCCAGCGAAACGGCAAAAAAAACGCCGCCAATGCACCGACGTGCAGCAGAACGAACGGGACTACCGTTCCGAGACGATAGTCGTGAAACTTCTCCGTCGCTGCGGTCATTGCCATTGGAGTAATTCAGTCGGAAAAATGCTGGTCTGCCACCTAACCAAGTACGGAGGGAGGGAGGGCTTCGGATTTAGTTGTACGCCGTATTCAAAAGACTTGTCAAACCATTGTCCATGACAATTCATTGACATAATGACAGCCGAACGCTAGTCTTGTGACGTGGCGGTCTCGTATCCAATTAGTGCCGTGACCCGGATGACGGGCATTTCCCTCGACACCCTTCGAGCCTGGGAGCGCCGTCACCGAGTGGTGACGCCCAAGCGTTCCCCCCGTGGACGCGTCTACACGGAAAAACAGGTCCGTAGGCTGATCCTGCTGCGAAGAGCTGTCGATCACGGCTATGCCATCGGCCAGGTGGCAACATCAGAAGATCAAAGTCTCGAAAACATTCTGGAGTCGGTTGGCGGCGCGGCTAATACAGCGAGCTCTGTTCCGGATGCGACAATTTCCCCGGTTTTGCAGGCGATGGAGAGTTACGACTACGCCAAAGCCGAACGCGAGCTCAATCGTCTGGCAACCGCGATTGCAAGTCCGCGTGAACTAGTGCATCAGGTGGCGCTTCCCTTGATGAGGGTTGCCGGCGAAAGATTGCATGAGGGGCGCTACAGCATCGCGCAAGAGCACATGATCAGTTCGATTCTTACTGGTTTGCTGGCGTCTTTCATTCGAGTTCACGCCGCGTCTCAACCACCGGCAAAAGTTCTTTTCGCGACGACTTGCAACGAGCGCCACGGATTCCCAAACCTGGCGGCCGCCATGCTGACAGCCGCTGGCGGATTGGGCGTCATTCACTTGGGAACAGATCTTCCTGCCGATGAAATCGTAATGGCAGCGCGCAAGAGCGGTGCAGACGCTGTACTGCTCAGCCTCAGCACCACGGCCGACGACGCGACGCTCAACGAATTGCGCCAGATTGCGCGGAAGACGCCGAGGTCTGTCGCCCTATGGATTGGCGGATCGCCCGAGCTATTCGCCGACACGCTAGTAAGAGATTCGCGCTGGCGAACTCTCGACAGCT
>DATBAT010000173.1:0-2617 GCA_036271375.1 Terriglobales bacterium | reverse complement strand
CATCTCCCAGTTGCACGCAAAGTGGCAAGAGAACTCTTTCGCCCCAGGCGAGCAGCGGCCTGATGGCCGCACAGGCGTTGGGGATGGCGGGCGCGTGATCGCACCTTCTCTCATCACTCTTTGGCCTCTCATCACTCTTTGGCGCCCTATCAATAAAAGGACCGTATTCTTTTCCTTTTGCCACAAATGAGCCTCTGCTCTACGTTGCGCAGCGACGCCGAGAAATTCGTGCGGCGCGTCTGAAGTTCGCACCATAAATGCGTTGTCATCCTGAGCATAGATTGGCACGTTTTTTGCGCCAATCGCAGTCGAAGGATCTGCGGTTGCACCTCAGTTTTTTGTCATGAGATTATGGGACACTCGCACGAATCGTTTCCGCCATGAAGGTGGTTGTTTACTTTTTGAAAGGGCACCGCTTCATTCGTGCCGCAATCCGGCTCTGGAATTGTTGTTTCGCGCTGCTGACCGGTATACATTATTAATAGTAGTTAGTAAGTTGTCGTGCCCTGACAATGGAGCTGCCCCATGAAATGGATGCTGAAAGTTGTGCTCTTCCTCTTCGCGACCACTTTCGCCGGCGCCTCCGAAGCCCACCCCATCCTTGCCATTGGAGCGTCTGCTCCTGACTTTGTGCTCCCCGGAACCGACGGAAACATCCACCGCCTGAGCGACTACGCCGCCAGCCCCATTCTTGTCGTCGTCTTCACCTGCAACCACTGCCCCATTGCGCAGATGTACGAAACCCGCATTGCGAAACTGGAGGCCGAATATCGCGATCGCGGGGTCGCAGTAGTTGCCATCCAGCCCAATGCACCCGAGGCCATTCGCATCGACGAACTCGACTCTTCCGACGTGAGCGACAGCTTGGAGGAGATGAAAATCCGGGCCGAATACAAGCACTTCAACTATCCATATTTGTATGACGGAGAAACACAGTCGGTGACGCGGGCATTCGGTCCGCAAGCCACTCCGCATGTGTTCGTCTTCGATCAGGACCGGCGCCTTCGCTACGAAGGCCACATGGATAACAGTTATCGTGAGGAGTTGGTCAAGAACCAGGACGCTCGCGATGCCATCGAAGCCCTGCTGGCGCACCAAGAGGTAGCGGTCAAGCACACCGGAGTATTCGGCTGCTCGACCAAGTGGAAGGAAAAAGAAGCGTCGCGGCTGGAGGCAATCAAAAAAATCGAAGCGCAGCCCGTAAAGCTGGAGATGGCCTCGGCGGACGATTTGAAGAAGCTGAGATCAAATCCGACTGGGAAGACGTTACTGATCAGTTTCTGGGCGACCTGGTGCGGCTCGTGCATTCACGAGTTTCCTGACCTGGAAGATACCTATCGCATGTACGGCGTGAGAGACCTCGAACTGGTGACGGTATCGGCCAACATGCCGGATGAAAAGCCCAGTGTGACGCGGATGTTGGAGAAAATGCACGCCACCAGCCGCAATTTGCTTTTCAATTCCCAGGACACGGCTGCGCTGCAAAAGGCGTTCGATCCCAAGTGGGAGTCGGCGGTGCCCTACACGGTGGTGATCGCGCCGGACGGCAAAGTGCTTTACCAGAAGCAAGGCTCCATCGATATCCTCGAATTGCGCCGGACGCTTCTTGCCAGCTTTCCTTCTGATTACATCGGCTTCAATCAATATTGGGCGGCGAAGTGAGACGTGGGCTGGTTGGTTGTCTGCTGATCACGCTTTGCCTGCTCGGTGCGGCGCAGGCCAAGACGCGTAAGATCGTGCTCATCGCGGGAAAGAAGTCGCACGGTCCTGGCGAACACGAATACGTGAAATCGGTCCGGCTGCTCAACGTTTTGTTGGACCGCTCTCCTAATCTGCACGGAATCAAAACGGAAATCTACTTCGATGGATGGCCGCAGGATGCTTCCGCTCTTGATTCGGCCGATTCCATCGTAGTGATCTCGGACGGCATGGAATGGCACCCGTTGACTGCGTCTGACGAGAGGGTGCGTGCCATCCAGCGGCAGATAGATCGCGGATGCGGGTTCATGACGTTGCACTTTTCAACCTATGTGACGGAAAGATATTCGAAGCAAGCGCTGGAGTGGAACGGCGGTTATTTTAATTACGATGGCGACCCGGCCCGGCGATCTGATCTGAAGACCCTCGAAGCCGATGTCGTGCTGCCTTCGCTAAAACACCCGATTGTGCGGGGCGTGTCGCCTTACCGCTACAAAGACGAGTTTTATTACAAGATCGACTTTCTGCCCGGCGGAAATATCACGCCGCTAGTGCGCGTGCCGGCACTTTCTTCGGTTCCCGATCAACAGACTGTGGCGTGGGCTTTCCAGAGAAAAAACGGTGGCCGCAGTGTAGGCATGACTTTCGGACACTATTACGATAATTGGCGATTGAACGACTACCGAACCCTGATTCTGAACGCTATCGTCTGGACGGCCCACGGGAAGGTGCCTAAAGGTGGAATTAAGTCTTCTTTCGTGGAGGATGGCGAAGTGGAGAAAACGCTCGATCAAATTCCATGAAGAAGCTATCACTGTTCTTGATGTTCTTGCCGTTATGTTCGCAGGCTTCGGACCTGACTCTAATGCCGTGGCCGTCTCAAATCGACCGCCAGGCAGGCTTTCTCAGTCTCAACCAC
>DATBAT010000172.1:0-2871 GCA_036271375.1 Terriglobales bacterium | reverse complement strand
GCCGAGAATCCCCGGTCGGAAGCCGGATAATAAACATTCGATATGGCGCTCGTGGTGGCATTGCCGAGAAACTCCGGAAAATTAAACAGACGATGCCCCGAGTCCGTGCGCGTCACAAGTATTCGCGTGAACGCATACACGATACGAACCATTGTCCGGCCCTTGCCCATTTGAAAGTAGCGCGGGTCCGTTTTGAAGATCGTCGGAAATACGCCGCCCACCATAATATTGCTGTCCACTTGGTCGGCGAACGCCGTCACATAACGCTTTCCGTAACCTTCCATTCCTTGCCCGAATCCGGGATAAGTATTCTCTGCCTGCCGGACACCCGCCAGCGCTCCCGCGATTGCGAACTCGTAGGGATCGAATGCGCTCTTCGTTGTTATCGCAAACTTTTGTTTCCACGAGAGCGGATCTATCTGCAATTCCTTCTGCACCGTGAAATAGTTAGGCATTATGAAGAACATACGTTCGTTCTTCTTCCGGAACGGCTTTTCATCGGTAGCTTGCGCAGGGCTGCCGCTTGTATCCAGAGAACTGCTTTGAACCGATGCTTGGTCTGCCGTCCCTTCGTCTGGCGCGGCATCCGCGGCGCCGCCAAATACCGGCAGTGCGAAAAGTAGAATCGAGGCGAGAGTTACGAAGAGGTTCCTGGGGCCGGCACGCCTGGTAATCAGTCCGCTGGCAAACATATAAAACCCCTTTTGGCGCGGGCATCCTGCCCGGCGCCAATCGCAGCCATGCACTCTATCACGTTGGCCCACACGGATAGGCTAAGGAATCGCCGTACCGTAAATTCCATGAAGCCGAAGCGGGTTCGGTAGAACGAGCTCGAAAAAGGAGAAACCCGAGTCCGCTGGGGGAGGCGGGCCCGGGTCGGGGGGTAGAGGGAAACACTTTAAAAACTTGACGCTAGTAATTCCAGCGCCGCGCTTCGTTCATCGCGCGGAAAACCAGTTGAAACGACAGCACCACCAGAGTGTCCAAGATCAACGTGAGCTTTTCTTTCATCGCCGATCCTCTTGCTGGCGGCCTTCGCCGGCCATCCTTCGCTGGCTCAACCGCCATGCCAACCACCGCATTCCAAATCTCGTTAATTCACCACAAAAACCGGAACATCGTGCTCCACGGCCGCTACCATTGACTTGAAAATGTCCACATCCCAGCTGTCGGAGATGCGCAGCCGCACCGACTTGTTCGTCTCGGACACCAGCCTTCCGCGGAGAGGTACGCGCAGATTGCCGGTCACTACTCTCAGAATCACCGGTTGTCCCATCCAGACTGCGTAGCCGCCTTCCATAAAGGTCCCTCTCTTGTTGGGCTTGGTTTCCAGTGCTCTCGAACAATGCGATTGTGCTGGCTGGCTGCGAACGGGCCAATGGTACAGAGGGCCAAAACTGAGTGGGATGAAAGTACTACTCTGAAATGAGCCTCCCGATGGATCGAGTCGTACCGCTCACTTCTGCTATTGTGGTTTTTGACCGGAATCGAGCATCGTTAACCAGCGCTGGCAAAGGAACTTTCGCACATGGCCGACCTGCACCACCTTCTCACTTATCTCACCGACGTTCGCGGCCTGATCGAATGGGGCGGCACCGTTCTCGTCTGCCTCATCGTGTTCGTCGAGACCGGCATGTTCGTGGGGTTCTTTCTGCCGGGCGACTCGCTGTTGGTTACCGCGGGAGTTTTCGCTGGTGCGGGACAGTTGAAGCTCGCGTCTTTGCTTTCGCTGGTGACCCTGTGCGCCATTGCGGGCGACCAGGTTGGCTACTTTATCGGATGGCGCGCCGGCAAAATGCTCTATGAGCGTCCCGATTCCCGTTTCTTCAAGAAGAAGCATCTCGAGCGCGCCCATGAGTTTTACGAGACCTATGGCGGGAAGACCATCATCCTCGCGCGCTTTGTGCCCATCATCCGCACCTTCTGCCCACCCGTTGCTGGCGCCGCGAAAATGAATTACCGGCACTACCTGACCTACGACATCATTGGCGGTTTTCTATGGGTTTGGGGCATGATTCTCCTCGGCTACACCTTGGGGCGCACCATCCCCAACATCGATAAGCGCATTCATTACGTTATTGCCGGAGTGATCGTGCTTTCCTTCTTGCCCGCTGCGTATCATTTCTGGAAGTCACACTCGCGCTCGAGTGCGAACGCCAATACTTCTTCGCCGATTTTGAAGCGGGCCGAACCTGAGCAGGAATCGTAGCGGAGGGACTTTAGCCCGCCATATTCGCGGATCTCGACGGTCAGCGAACGTACATGCCACAAAAACAAAAAAGGGAGCCTAGCGGCTCCCTTTTTTGATCTTATCGTTACCGTCTGAAATGTCCTGAAACATTGCAGGCGGTTTCGCACCGCAAGAGCGGTGTGTCTCGGAGGTTGTTAGCCCTCATAGCGCGGTGGATTCATTTCTATTTATTTCCTCCGTGCTGCGATTGCTCAACACCCAACAAATACGCCCGCGCGTGTTTCCACGCAAGCACAAAAATCCTGTATTCGTGCTTAGTACCGACTCAACTTTCCGGAGGATGACTTACTTAAGAAAAAGGCCTTCGCGCACTTGGTCGCGGCCAACGAAGGTCTTCGATGAACGAAACTTCTCGAACAGCTCTAGAATCTCGCGGTTATGGAACACTCGCGTGTGCACTGCGAGTGTAGCAGCGTCCACCAGTTCCACCGTTTGCGTGTCCAGGATCCGATACCGGTGGTACTTTTCCGGCGCACGGCTGTGGAATAGCGCCAGCACTGCGCCGCCCGGTTGCAGGATGCTGTAGAGTCGCTCCATGACTTTCGATCCCACCGCTGGATCGAAATAGTCGAACAAGTCCCACGCCAGAATACCGTTCACGCTATCCGCGGGATATTTCA
>DATBAT010000171.1:0-2675 GCA_036271375.1 Terriglobales bacterium | reverse complement strand
GTCAACTGCGCGTAATACTGCCCAATAGTTGGGTTCTGTAGATAAAGCTGGCGTCGCTGATTTGTATTCGCGGTGGTGGAACAAGTGCCGGCTGTTGTGAGTCCATACTGTCCCGCGCCGCAGGTACCGGGGAAGTAAATCGCTGGATTGCTTTCCTGGCCGTCCCATAAATGCGTGGTCTTGTTTCCGAGGTAGGAAATGGTCGCCAGGAAACTCGTGAAGAATTGCTTCTGGAACGAGATGTTCCACTGCTGCATATACGTGGGGGACACCTTTGCGGGTTCTTCCCAGTAAGTCGCCTGTGTCGGGAAGCTCTCAGTCGGCGAGACCTTTACGGGAAAGGGATTGCCTCCGGCATAGTTCGAGTAAGGGTTCGAAAACTGAATGCTATTCAGAGTCACCAGCGTTCCCCATGGGGCTACGCTAGCGATGCGAACATAGTCGAACATCGGCGGCGAATCGAAGAAGACGCCGTATCCGGCTCGAATGGTCTCTTTGCCTTGGCCCCGTGGGTCGATCACCAGTCCGACACGGGGCGCGAAGTTCGCTAGATGGGAGCTGGTCTCGCTGTTGCCGTCCGGGTATTGCGAGTCGCCGGGAAAAATGAGGCCTGCCGGTGCCGATGTGAACACGCTGCTCACTTTACCCGCGGCGAAGTTTGCGGGATTGAATTGCAGAACCTGACCGTCCTGGTTGTTAATGGGCAGGAAAGGATCCCACCGCAAGCCCACGTTCAAGGTCAGCCGGCGATTCACTTTCCAGGTGTCCTGTGCGAAGAATCCTATGTACGACGATCTCTCGTGCCGGTTCACGTCAGCGCCCTGCTGCAAGGTCGCTACACGCCCTAACAGGAAGTCGAGCAGGCCATATCCGGTCTGGCTACCGTCGAACGCGAACTGGCCGTTGGAGTACTGGGTATTGTAATAAACGGCATTCCCGTGGATAAAATCCACGCCGAACGCGATCTGATGCGGTCCACGAATCATATCTACGCTGTCGGAAAGCTCAACCATCGTGTAGTCGTATTCCGCCGGAGTGTTGCCACCGCCGCCTAGATTGAAGCCGCCGGTGATGCTTAAATTCGTGAATCCCTTCGCGGCCTCCGTGGATGTGGTGAGGGCACCTTCATCAGTGGGCGTCACGAAGGGGGCGACCGCTCGTGTGTTATTCGAGAGCAAATAAGTCCCACGGAGCGTGTTGATCGTGGTGGGATTGATTGCAATCGTATCCCCTCCCACCAGGCTGTGGATGCGGTTATTCAACGCGTAGCTCGGAGTTGTCAACGCATTGGTGCCGTTGAAGTACGCGGGAGCGATATAGTGCGGCCAGAAGTACCGCCCGAAAAGGCTGTGGCGATCGCTCTTCTGATAGTCCACTTTGCCCACCAATTGCCGTTCCGTGCTGGGCTGCGGATATCCGTATTGGATCCTGCCGCAAGGGTCGGTGGAGACGGGAATGAATTTCAAGTAGGCCAGTGCGACGGGATCGAAATTTGCCGGGTCGACCATGTTGTTGGTGATGGGAATCGAGGTGCCTACCGGCGTCTTGAGCGTCAACGGTTTATTGCTGTTGCAAGCCGCAGATGCCGCCGCGATGAAGTTGCCTTGCAGCATCGCTTGCGTCGGCACGAAATCGATGTTCGTCGTTGGGTCTGTGCGTGTGATTGTTCCTTGAAAACCGGCAAAAAAGAACAGTTTGTTACGGAGAATGGGGCCGCCGATCGCACCGCCATACTGGTTGCGCTTGAGCGGATCTCTCGTGAGAGCGAAATAATTGCGCGCGTTGAAGTCTCGATTTCTGACGAACTCGAATGCGGTCCAGTGAAATTGATTCGTGCCGGATCTTGTTACGAGGCTGACCGCAGCGGCGGCGTGCTGTCCGTATCGCGCCGGCAAAGAACTGTCTTCCACTTTGAATTCTTGCAGCGCGTCCGGGAAGGGAACCGGGATGTTGATGCTGGTGGCGGGATCGTTGTGTGTCGCCCCATCGAGCAAATAAAGATTGTTGCCCACTCCTCCGCCTGCGATCGCAATGGGAATGACCGGGTAGCCGCGGTTGCTTACTGTACCCGATTGGACGGCGCCCGCTGACAGAAGAAGCAAATCGGTAACTTGGCGGCCGGCCAGCGGCAGATCGAGCACGCTCTTGTTATCCATCACCTGACCGATCGCGTTACTGACCGCCTCGACCATTGCGCTGCTTGCTTCCACCGTGACCTCCGCGCTTACGTTTCCCAGCGCCATGACGACGCTAAATTTCGGGTTGCTGTTTACCTCCAGCACGATCCCCGTTTGATGATAGGGGCCGAAACCTGCCTGCGTGGCATCCAGCGTGTACGGGCCCAACGGTAAATTTACGGCCGAAAAAGCGCCGGTTGTGTCGGTGCGCACCGTCCGCGAATAGCTCGTGTCCGTCTGCGTAAGTTTGACCTCCGCACCGGCGATAAGCGAACCAGACGGATCCTGTACTGTCCCCGATATGGCAGCCACGTTCTGCGCGAACAATGGCGTGCAAAGGACAACGGAAAAAGCCAGTTTCGATAAAATACTGCCGGCCAAGGCTTTTGCCTGGAACCGGAAAGATTGTCCTCGCGACGCCCGTCGAGAACCCACAAAACTCTTGGTAAACATCCGTTCCTCCCTCGAGTGATCGCCATCCGGCCGCGGCCGACCGGC
>DATBAT010000170.1:0-41555 GCA_036271375.1 Terriglobales bacterium | reverse complement strand
ATCCGCACCAGGTCGCGAAATTCACAAGTCTCGAGATGCTGTCGATGCACGATCTCGACGTAGTCCACGTAGGACATTCGATCTAAGTCGGCTTCGGAGTCTCCGTGAAAGCAAATTAGATGGTCGTCTGCCGTGACTGCTAGGTCCACTTCGAATACGCGGAACCCCCGCTTGGTTCCCTCTTGCAGCGTCTCGATCTGGTTTGCCCCAGAGAAGATTTGTGGCCCCAGCCCATGCGCAATCGGCAAAAAGCCATCGTTTCCCACCCATGAGTAGGCGCCTTCACCTGCGAGTGGGGCGGATTGCGGAATCTTCTCTCCCCTGTAGAATCGCCCGAAAGCCCCGCTCGTCATCCGGGTGGTTAATTTGGTTGCCAGCTGGTGAAATTGCAGAGACCAGGCTTGTTGCACCAGACTTGCCAGAAGGGCGGCGAGGCACAACAGGGGGAGCCACCTTACCTGGTGCGATTTCCCGGCTGTCAGCGGCTTCTGCTCCCGATAATTCTTGAAATGATCCAGGAGAATCGCTGCCATAGCGATGACATTCATGATTTCTGTTGATGTCATTTTTTTGCGTTCCTTTCGGTCTCTAACGCATCCCAAGAATCAGGGGGGATTGATTTATTGCCGCCCGGAGCCTAAGTGCGCATTTGGACCGTTGCAAAGAGCGCAACGGCCAGTATTATTCGGCGAAACTTGCGCATCGGCGACTGAAATGGAGTCTCGAAAGATAGGCGTATCGTTTGATATGGCGTAGAAGTAGTGTCCTCTTGAAAGAGTCATGGAGTCGGCGAATCCCCCGCCATCGACTGCTCCGCTCCCCGGAACAGGGCCCGGAAAGCCCGCAGTACCCAGCGCACCAGTAGAACCGTAATCACCACCAGCACCGCGACGACAGTCGCGGATACGTACGGGTGGCGAGTGGCAAACCAAGTGAGGGACACGGCCAAAACATCTTCTCCCAGGCTGAGCGCCGTATTCGAAAACGGCTCTGGGGAAGGAGTGACCGCAGCGCGCACCGCCGTTTTTCCCCCGTGGGCCGCCAGCGCAATGGCCGCGCCTGCGACCGCGGCTAGGATTTGTTTCTCAGGGGATAGCGATGCAGTAGCGCGATAAGCCAGCAGCCCCGCGACCGGGACGCGAATAAAAGTGTGCAGCGCATTCCAGATGAGGTCGAAGACGGGGATCTTATCGGCGAAGAACTCGACCGCGAAGAGCACAACGCTCGCCGCGATCACATACCAACTGGCCAAAGGATGCAGAGCCGGAGGTAACGAGAACACTCCGGCGTGGGTCAGCAGGCCGAGTGTGGCGACGGTCGCGTAGAGATTCAATCCGGCCGCGAAGCTGATCGTGACCAGTAGGGCGACGAGTTCATCGCCGGCGAACTTCATGCCAGACAGGATACGTTCCTATCATCGGCCATCGCAAGCAGGCGAGTTCCGGCGTGCAACAGGCTTCAGTTCCCCAAGCGGAAATCGGAAATGCTCTTCGCAGTCAACGAAAGCTCTTCGAACGTCGCGGATGTCCCGTTGCCCAACGGCGACTGCGTGCTGATCCCCAGCCAGATCGAGGCGGGGTAGTCGTTCCTAAAGAGTCGAATCAACTGCCACATCTTATTGTTCTGCGAGTAGTAGAACCCGACTGTCTTCGTGTCCGATGAGATCTTCATGTAGACGCTCTTCGAGGTGACCACGTCATGATTGTTATCGTCAGAAGTCCCAATCGTGCGAACGCTGACGACTCTGATCTTCTGGCGCTCATCCATTTCCATCGCCATCTTCAGCCAGAGATCCTCTTTTACGTAGATATAAAGGGTTCCGGCATCGTACGTCTTCAGAAAAGTCGGGGTGACCTTTGCAGTCAGCGTGAAGGGCTTCTTGTTGTCGACCTCAGTCAGGAGGACAGGCGCGGTGTGGTTGGAAAGCTTCCCGTCGGGATCACGAAAATTGTCCTGCTTCGCTTCAGCAGCAAGAGTCAGCCCGCCATCTTGAACTTTGGCATGAGCAACGGCTCCGTTGAGTGAGCGGGTAAAGGTGATTCCTGGCAAGGCGATGTGGCATTCTTCATTTTTCATGTTCTGAGAAACCGCCTGGCCGACGGTGAAGTTCAGTAGCAGGAGCGATAGTACCAAGATGTGGTTTTTCATCATATTCGCCTCCTCTCGGTCATCGAAAATGGCGGAAGCGAATGGGAGTCGAACCCATCATCGCCATCGCAAGGATAGCGATCACCGGTTTTGAAGACCGGGGCAATCACCGGACTACATGCGCTTCCCTCCGCTGTCAGCTTGCCACACGCGGATGCGATTGCAAAGCGGCCGTCGCCACGGCTCGCACCTCGTAATCGAGAAGGACTGAATGCCAAGTACTGAATGCTGAGTGCTGTTTTTTGAGAAGATGACCGATCAGTAAACCCACTCGATGAGAAAATCTCGTGTGCAGTCTTCGCGATCAAAATTATTTCGCCCTCCCGCTTCCGCCGTGTGGCGCGAAAACATTGGCACACACGCGGAACGAAATTTTGCGGTATAGCACTATCGTCCCATTAACATCCGCGCTACTTTACAGGTTGCATTCCTCCCGGTAGGATTCATTTCGCTCTCACACAAAAAATAAAAATCTCTGAAAGTGTTTTCGTGGTTCCCCCGGGCGGCTTCGCTGTACGGCACGCCACTTCGGAAACGAGCAATGAAGCCAAAACGAACGATTCTCTGCGTTGACGACAACGATCAATCCCTTTCCATTCGAAAAGTTCTCCTCGAAACGCGCGGATACCGCGTGCTGACTTTCTCCAAGGCCGAAGAAGCCCTCGATCGTTTCAAAAAGGGCGGCATTGACCTTCTGCTCACCGACCTCAACATGCCCGGCATGGACGGCGCAAAATTAATTCAGGCGGCGAAAGAAATTTCTCCGCAGACTCCGGCGATTCTTCTCTCCGGAAAAAATCGCCTGCACGATCACAACAGCCAGGCCGACGTCTTCCTCAGCAAGAACATGTATGCGCCCGCGGACTTGTTGGAGCGTATTCGCGTCTTGCTGATCCGCAAACGCGGACCGAAGCGCGCGGAAATGCGTGCCTATCCGGGATCGCAAATCGGCGCAGCCTAAAGTCAGGGGTTCCCCGATCCTCTCCCGCGAACCCTTCATGTAAGATCGAAGGCGTGAGCGCCTTTATCGAAGCCAAGGATCTGCGCAAGACTTACCGCGTAGGCAAGATCGACGTGGAAGCCCTGCGCGGGGTTTCCCTGAACGTGAACCGCGGAGAGTTCGTCAGCATTGTCGGCCCCTCCGGCAGCGGCAAGTCGACTTTGTTTTACATGCTTGGCGGCCTGACTCGTCCGAACTCAGGCCACGTGATTATCGACGGCGACGACTTCGCCCAAATGTCTGACGCGCAGCGCACCGACATGCGCAAGCGCAAAATCGGTTTCGTATTTCAGAAATTCAATTTGCTTCCCACGCTGAGCGCCGGCGCCAACATCGATATCGCGCTCGACATCGCTGGTTCCGTCGACAAGAAAGATCAGGCGTACTTCGACAAGATCGTGAAGTTGCTGGGCATCGACAAGCGCCTCGATCACCGTCCATCCGAAATGTCGGGAGGCGAGCAGCAACGTGTGGCCTTGGCCCGCGCCCTGATTAACAAACCCGCAATCGTGCTGGCGGACGAACCCACCGGAAATCTCGACTCCAAGAATTCCGACGTAGTGCTCGCTATGTTGCGCCAATCGAAGGAAGAACTGGGCCAGACCGTGCTGATGATCACGCACAATCCCGAAGCTGCCGCCTACGGCGACCGAATTGTGCACATGCGAGACGGCCAAATCGTGGCGCCGGAAAATGATCCCCAATGGACCGGTAAGAAACCCAGCTAAACCGGCAACACTCTCGGAATTCTTCCTATCAAACCCTCAGTTCCTCCGGGCAACATCTAAGGTAATACCCACTCGACCCGATTGTGCTCCTCTCATGCGAAGCTCACACTGATTGAAGAATGTGAGGTGTCGCGTGAACAATTCAATTCTGATCGCCGACGACAGTGAAGTAATTCGACGCAGCCTGCGCAACCTGATCGGTACCCAGACCGGACTTACCGTCTGCGGCGAAGCCGAGAACGGGGTGCAGGCTATCGAGAAAGCTCACAAACTTAAACCCGATCTCATCCTCATGGATTTCTCCATGCCCCTGATGAATGGGCTGGACGCGGCTACGCAGCTGAAGAAGGACAGCCCCCGCGTACCCATCGTGATGCTTACCATGTTTAAAGATAAATTTCTGGAAGAGCGCGCCTATAGGGCGGGGGTAAGCCTGGTGCTGTCTAAAGAGGAAAGCATGGTGCGGGTTGCTGACTACGCGCGAATTCTGCTCAAACCGGATGCTCCGGCAGGCGCGAACAAAAACTAACGCACAAAAGCAAAACGCCCCGGACTCTTACGAGTCACGAGGCGCCTGCCGAACAGCCCTCCCCCGAAAACTGCTCAAGAACAGAGTAGCCCCGAAGCCAAAATCCGCAAATGGCCCGTCCGTGGGACTGGGTGGCCCGTTGGTAATAGCCTAAAAAGTGACCGCCAGTCTACCGCCTCGACGACTGGACGGCCTTGTTGGCTGTCCCTTACAGTACAATCCCTTGCGAACCGGGAGAACTCCAATCAGGGCCCTTCGCTGCTGGAAGTCCAAAGCTTCTGCCTTCGCTTTCCTCGCTCTTCTTGTTTCGGCGCACTCTCAAACCGCTCCTCCAGAGGAGACCGCCGCTCAAGCGCAATTCAGATTGCACGCTGAAAGCAATCTGGTGGTTGTGCAGGCCACGGTGCGAAATCGGGAAGGTAAGCCGATCGATGGACTGACGAAGGAGGACTTCAAACTGCTGGACAATGGAAAGCCGCAATCGATCATCGAATTTGAATCGGCATCGCTGGACGTAAAGCCAACATCCGGGAACCAAGCCGCCGAACCACAAACTGCCGCGGCTCCAAACAACTACCTCGCGCTCTATTTGGACGATCTAAATATGGCGGACGCCGACGCGATTGCTGTACGCGATGCTGCGAACGGATATTTGGAACGAAACCTTGTCCCCTCCGAGCGGGTGGCTATAGTGACTTCGTCGGGCCAGACTCTTTCCAACTTCACGGGAAATCTTCCGCAACTACAAGCCGCCTTGTTAAAGCTCCACGCCAGCCCGAGAGTGGATGGAAAAAACAATTGTCCCGACCTTACCGACTATCAGGCGCGCGAAATTACGCTCAGTGACAATCCAAACAGTTCGAACGCATGGACAATGGCGATCTCCGAAGCGGAAAACCGCTGTCAGATGAAAGACCTCAGTCCCAAACAGCCAGGGGAGCCAACTTCTGCCGCGACTATCGACTTCATCCGCTCGCTCGCGCGCAGGATCGTCGAGCAGTCGGAGATACAAACACGGTTGGCGCTGGAAGGCCTGAATCAGTTAGTCGATCTCATCGCGCAGATGCCGGGAAGGAGGTCGGTGGTTGTGGTGTCCCGAGGATTCATGCTTCTGGAAGAACAGGAATATCTCGACCGCACTATCGACCGGGCGATTCGTTCTGAAGTGCTCATTGATTCCATGGATCCGAAGGGCCTCGCTTTGCTGATGCGGGAGGCTGATGTTACCCGCGGCTATACCCCGCCAACCGGCCCCCTGATCGGCATCACGCACACCAGTGATTTTTCCCGCGAGAGCGCCGCAGCGAGTGTTCTGGCTCAGGTCGCGGAAGGAACCGGAGGACAATTCATCCACGACAATAATGACTTGGAGGCGGGGTTCGACCTGTTGGCCGGGCCGCGCGGCCACTACACGCTGGCCTTCTCTCCGACAAATGCCAAGCAGGACGGGCATTTCCACTCTCTAAAACTCACGCTTAACGGAGAGCGCAAAGGATTCACCGTAAAATCCAGGCGCGGCTACTTTGCGTCCAAGGCGGCCAAGCAGGAGAATTCTGTCGCTGCCGTCGACGACGACGCTAATGCCATTCGCGACGCCATTCTTTCCCCTGTAGAACTGCAGCAATTACCCATTGAGATCAAAGCTGGGGCCTCGGAGGTCGATGGAGGAAAGAGAGAGTTGGCGCTGCTCATCCATGTTGACGCCAAAGCGCTGCATTTTCATCAGGAGGCGGGCCGCCATCAGAACACGTTGACCTTTACCACGGCAGTTTTCGATCAGGCGGGGAAATACGCCGGCGGGCAGGAACAACGGGCGAAGATCGACCTTTCCGATGCGGACCTGGCGAACCTGCTGGCGAGTGGGGTGGACGTGAAGATAACGTTGACGGTTAAACCGGGCAACTACCGAATCCGTCAAGTTGTAAGGGATTCGGAAGATAAACACCTTGCGGCGACCACACGCAACTTTGCCGTGCAATGAATTGGGGTGGGAGACGGGGATTGAACCCGCAACGTCCGGAGCCACAGTCCGGTGCTCTACCGATTGAGCTACTCCCACCGCGCGTCTTCGATTATAGCAATGGAAGCGAAACTCGTCCGACGCACCACGCGAACACCGAGGCACGGAGACCCACAGGGAGGAACTTCCAATACGAAGTGTTTTTTCTCCGTGGCTCAGTGTTTTCGTGGTGAACTATCCGCGGCCCACGCCTACATACTCAAATCCCATGGCGCGCAACCGATTGAAATCGAGATGGTTCTTGGTATCGACAATCAGCGGCCGCTTCAGCAAATGCTTGATGCGATCAAAATCCAGCCCGCGGAACTCCGGCCACGCCGTGCCGACTACGAGAGCATCGACACCTTCTGCCGCAGCGTAGGCTGACTCGCAGTATTGAACCGTGCCATTCAACTCCAACTTGGCATCGGGAATCGCCACCGGATCATAGGCCCGAACCTTGGCGCCCTTGGCGATCAGGTTCTGCGCCAGACGCAAGGATCCTGACCCGGCGACCGAATTCGTGTTCGGCTTGAATGCCAGCCCTAGAATTCCAACATTCTTGTTGTGAAGCGGATTCACCACCTCGGAAATCTTGTCGGCCATGCGATCGGCCATCCCAAGGTTGACCTCGCGCGCCGCGCCGAGCACTCTCAGCGAAACCCCATTCTGCTGAGCTAACTCCGCCAGAGAATCCATATCGGACTCAGCGAAAAGTCCGCCCATGCCGGCGCCGGGCTGCAAACAGCGAGGTCCGATTTTCTTATCCAGTCCTAAAGCCAGCGAAAGGTTCACGGCATCGGCGCCGACTTTCTCGCACAACGCCGACACTTCATTGATGAAAGAAATCTTGGTGGCGACGAACGCCGTAGCCGCTTCGCGCACCAGTTCCGCCGTTTCGTGGCTGGTAACGATCACTGGCACGCCGCGCATCACCAGCGGATGGAAAACCTGCTTCACGATCAACACCGCATCGTTCGACTTCGTTCCCAGCAGAATCCGGTCAGGCCAGTTGAAGTCTTCCACCGCGCATCCTGGAGTAAAGAACATGGGCTGCGAAACAATGGTGGCCGTGAGTTCCAACTCGGTCAGGCGAGTTTCGATTTGCTTAGCGGTGCCGACGGATACCGGAGTGATAATCGATAAAATCGGAGGCTTTGCCGCCAGCCGCGCAATGCGCACCGCGATATCGACCAGACGGTCGGGCGTGTCTTCCGCCAGAAAAATGAACTGCGACTTGCGGGCAAACGCTTCGATATCGGTGGAATAAACCAGTCGCCCGCAACGCACGTTGCGGCGAATTATTTCGTTGAGATTCTTTTCGTAGAACGGAACGTTGCCCTGTGCCATCTCGACCATGCTCGAGCTGTCAGGGTGGCAGCATGTAACGGGGGTGCCGAAATCGGCAAGGCAAGCTGACACAACCGTACCCAGGTAGCCAGATCCATAGACCCCAATTTGCATATGTTTTCTCTTGGTTAGGACTGCCGGAACGCAGTGCGGGGAGCGGCTTTTCGCCGAAAGCACCAGCAATCCAGTCTCTTGTTTACGCTGGCCGGGAACGGTTAGCAACGCACCGCAATACATGTACTTCCGTGGAAGGGAATCGATTCAAAGAGGGACGGCGTTGGCAAGGTAAAACGAGGAGAAAACCAGAAGATCAACGGATGCTTTTCGAAACCAGACCGCCCCCTAGGGGCACTTCCGCTAAATCTACCCAATGGTTTTGGGCTTCTTCGCGGACGAAGGTCAGCTCACGCACCGGAATACATCGGCTACCCGCGAATTTTGCCCAGCGCTTGCGGGCCATTAAATAAGCCTGCTGCGCGTCTTGCTCAGCGCCAAGTTTCGCAATGGTCACGTGTGGCATGTAAGGCCAATCCTCGGGAGTGGCCAGCGCGCGGCAGTTCAAACGGTCATGCAAATCCCGCAGATGCCGTGCCTCGCATCCCACCCGGATAAATACTGTCGGCGTAACTGGAATAAAAGTCTCGACCTCGTCCAGGGAAACTTCGAAGGGTTCAACCTCGCTGCAAATTTTTTCCAGGCTGGCGCGGGCTTCGTCTTCGGTCCCAACCAGACATCGCGGAGGAAGCACCGTAAGATGGGCCGCCATGTGCGGCAAGGAAGGATGCAGGTCGCGCCGCAACTGTTCGACAAATTGCCCCACCGAATTCTTTACGTAAGCAACCAGGGCATACCGGCGGGGCTGGACCATTGCCTGAAAATTATACGCTGTGGCTCGCGAGCGCGGGGCTGGCTGGATCTATCCGGGGTAACCTGCGACGGTTGAGCGATTTGCGGACTTCAACGGCAATCTTCGCGGATGTTCGCCTGTATAATTCAAGAGCACTACCACCAGAGTCGGGGCGTAGCGCAGCCTGGTAGCGCACCTGCCTTGGGCGCAGGGGGTCGTAGGTTCGAATCCTATCGCCCCGACCAAATTCCATCTAAAGCTTCTGATTGCCGGCAGGATCGTCGGCAGAAAACGAAAAGTGTATGTCGTGTGCTTCTCTGGTGCCTAGCCTAGGCTCTGCGCGATCGACGCTGGGTGCCTGCTTCGCACGCCGGGCATGGCAGTTCCGGTCGATCCACGCATTCATGGAGAGGGGAACGGCCTGAGCGCCAGTAGCGGGGTATGACGGTCGGATACTTCCTGTCGTGCTTCTCTTCGTCTGGCTCGACGCCAATCAAGAGGTCTATCAGAGTGGCAAATCTGTCTTCGGCCATGCCCACAGCGTACCCCGCGCTGACTCACTCGGCTAGGACATTTTGTCATCGCATTTCCGGACACCATGCGAAATTTCTTGAGGTTTACGGTTACCGGAATAGCATGCGGTGTCGTGATGGGCTGGTTGCTTTCACTTGTGTCGGGCGACTATTTCGTTACGCTCGCCATTGGGGTTACTCGGGATGCTGGTAGGGGTTGTTCTTGGTATCGTCCATCGAAACGACCCGCCAAACCACCAGGCGATTTTTGAAGCTCTAAATCATTGGTTCCCGGGTGCCTTAGCCCCAGCACGAAATCCCATTTTCTACCGTCTTCCCCCGATACCCACCAGTCTCCCCAGAGCCTAGCATTCAAAGTGTCGGTAGAAAGCAATCAATCATCAAACCACCTCAAAGTGGAGGAAATCATGAATAAAGAACAAGTATCCGGCAAAGTAGACCAGGCAATCGGCAAGGCGAAACAAGGGGTTGGCGAAGCCGTTGGCAATCAGGATCTAGCCAACAAAGGCGTGGTTGACCAAGCTAAGGGCGCTGCCAAAGAAACCTGGGGCAACGCCAAAGATGCCGCAGAGAAAGCATACGACACCCACAAAGATGCCAGCGCTGAGAAGGCCAACGACACCCGGGGCAAGATCAGCCAATCGGTCGAAGACGCCAAGAACAAAGTGAACGAGAAAATCGACGAGTTCAAGCAGCGTCATTCCGCCTAGAGATACACTCCCGCAAGACGTGAAACAGAAACGGGGCCGCTCGCTGGCCCCGTTTTCTTTTGCCGCAGCGTCAACCTGATATCCTTAATGTGGGTAAGCTTCATTACAGCGCGATCCAAATGGATTGCATCTATAAGGCGGCAAAGGAAATCCAATATATTTCCACGCCGCCTCGCATCACCTCATATGCACTGGATCTCAGGCAATCAAGGACGAAAGAGCGCACTTCGAACCTGGTGCGCCTTCCTGCTGCTAGGCGCTGGCGCCAGCGCGCAATTGGCCTCCCCAACTTCCGCCCGACAAAGCAACAGTTCTAATAACAACTCGGCGCCATCGTTTTCGGCAAATCAAAGTCCCTTCGCGGGTAGCGTTCCCGAGGGCAAAGCGACTGACGGAACCATTCCACTTTCCTTCAAAGAGGCCATCGACCGCGGGCTGCGCAACAATCTTGGATTGCTGCTGCAAAGCGACAGCATGCTTTCAGCCCGCGGGACGCGATGGAAGGAACTCAGCGAATTGCTGCCGAACGTCGACGCGACCATCGGCGAAACTGTCGCCCAGCAGGATCTCGCGGCTTTCGGATTCCGCTTCCCCGGCATCCCCAACGTCATCGGGCCTTACAACTATTTCCAGGCGGGAATCAATCTCTCGCAAAACGTTTTCGACTGGCATGCTTTGCAGCGCGAACGTGGCGCCACCGCCGGAGTTAAGGCCGCGGAATTTTCTTACAAAGAAGCCCGCGAGATGGTGGTGCTTGCGGTGGGAAATTCTTATCTGATGACACTGGCCTCGGCCGCTCGAGTTGAAACCAGTACAGCGCAGGTGCAGACGGCACAGGCGCTATCCGATAAATCCACCGACCAACTTAACGCGGGAGTGCTACCCGCGATCGACGCCTATCGCGCCCAAGTCGAGTTGCAGGCCCGGCAGCAGCAATTGATCGCCGCCCGCAATAACTACGCAAAACAGAAACTGAGCCTGGCGCGCATCATCGGACTTCCCGCCGGACAGGAATTCTCTCTTTCCGATACAGCTCCCTACGAACCGCTCGCGGCCATGGGGATGGACCAGGCATTGCAACGAGCTTTCGCGTCGCGCCCCGACTACCAGGCGGCGCTCGCGCAGGCCGAAGCCGCCGGATACTATCGCAAGGCCGCGGCGGCGGAGCATCTTCCAACTCTCGGCATCGATGGAAACTTCGGCGACCTGGGCGTGAACCCGGGAAATTCCCACAGCGTCTATCAATTAACCGGAACGCTGAAGATTCCAATTTTCGAAGGCGGAAAGGCCCACGCCGACGCATTGCAGGCCGAGGCTACGTTGCGTCAAACGAAGTCGCAACTGGAAGATCTGCGCGGAAAAATTGACTACGAAGTCCGCAGCGCGCTCTTGGATTTGCAGTCCTCGGCCCAACAGGTCGAAGTAGCTAGAGTCTCCGTCGATCTTGCGGCCCGCACTCTCGAACAGGCCCGCGACCGATTCAACGCCGGCGTTACCGACAATCTCGAGGTCGTGCAAGCGCAAGAGACAGTCGCTTCCGCCAACGAGAGTTATATTTCGAGTCTCTATTCGCACAACGTCTCCAAGGTTGCGTTGGCCCGCGCCATCGGCTACGCCGAAGAAGGCGTGAAGCTATATTTAAAGAGTAAGTAATTTTATGGCACAAACAACTGACATTCCAGAGAAGGAACAACCGGCCCAGCATCCCTCTCACCGCCCCGAAGATCCGCCGGACCGCGATCTAAAGTGGCGCCAGTTCACCAAGCGCAACCCGCGCCTGCGTATGTTCGCCATTGTTGGCACGGTAGCGCTGCTGGTGGTGCTGGTTCTCGTGTGGCGTTATCTAAGCAGCTACGAAGGCACTGACGACGCACAGATCGATGGCCATCTAACTTCGGTGAGCGCTCGCGTCTCGGGCCACGTGCAAAAGCTTTTAGTGGAAGACAATCAGTACGTCACGACTGGAACTCCGTTATTGGAAATCGATCCCAAGGATCTTCAGGTAGCCGTCGAACGTGCGCGTGCAAATTACGCTGACGCGGTTGCTTCGCTTAAAGGCGCGCAGGTCAACGTTCCCATCACTTCCATCAACACCGGCGGACAGATGTCTACCGCCGAAGCCGACGTCAACGCTGCCCGCGCCGGAATCTCCGTCGCCCGCCAGCAACTCGACGCAGCTCGCGCACAGGTCCAGCAAGCCGAAGCCAATGACATCAAAGCGCAAACCGATCTCGCGCGCTACGGACAATTAGTTGAGAAGCAGGAAATCTCTCGCCAGCAATATGACCAAGCCGTGGCCGTCGCCAAATCAAGCGACGCCGGAGTGCAAGCGGCGCACGCCAACGCCTCCGCCGCCGACCATCAGGTGACGGTTGCGCAAAGCAAACTGGCCGAAGCCGAGGCCAACTTGCGCACCGCCAACACTGGGCCGCAGCAGATCGCCGTAAGCCGCGCCCGCGCTGAAGCCGCGGAAGCCCTGGTCGCCCGCGCCAAAGCCGAAGTCGATAAAGCCGAGCTTGATCTCAGCTACACCACCGTTATCGCGACATTCAACGGCGTCGTCAGCAACCGCACCGTCGAAGCCGGACAGAACGTTCAGCCCGGACAGGAACTCATGAAGATCGTCTCGGTCGACGAAATCTGGGTCACCGCCAACTTTAAAGAAACGCAGCTTCACCACATGCGCCCCGGCCAGGACGTCACCGTTAGCGTCGATGCCTACGACCGTGAATACAAGGGAAAGGTGCAGAGCATTGCCGGAGCCAGCGGGGCGCGTTTCAGTTTGCTGCCTCCAGAAAATGCGACCGGAAACTACGTGAAAGTGGTACAAAGAATTCCGGTGAAGATCACGCTTAACCCCGGCCAGAACAACGACCATCTTCTGCGTCCGGGAATGTCGGTTGATCCCAAAGTCTGGATCAAAGAATAAACTCGGCCCTATGTTCAGGACCATCACCGTCGAGCGCGAATACGGATCCGGCGCCGCCGAAATTTCCCGCCGCCTCGCTGAACACCTCGGCTGGAAACTCTGGGACCAATCTCTCACCGAAGAAATCGCCAAACGCGCCAACGTTGAGCCCGCCGCAGTCCGCAAATGTGATGAGCGTCTCGACGGACGCTTTCACCGTCTGGCAAAAATCTTCTGGCGGGGCAGCTACGAATCCAGTATGTCGCTTCACGGCACCCAGCACTTCGACGCCGACACCATGGTCGAGATGGTCCGCGACGTTCTCACTAAACTTGCCGACGAAGGCAACAGCGTAATCGTAGGACGCGGCGCTCCCTACGTCCTCCGCAACCGCCCCGACGTCTTCCATGTTTTCCTTTATGCTCCCAGAGCTGAAAAACTCCGCCGTGTTCAGACCCAGGGCAAAACGCTGAAAGAAGCCGAGGAATTGGTCGACACTGTCGACCGCGACCGCATAACCTTCATAGCCCACTACTTCCGCGCCGACTGGCCCACCAGAGCCCTCTACAACATGATGATCAACACCGCCTTGGGCGAAGACAAAGTGCTGGAAATCATCCTCGACACCGTCAAAAAGCTGGAAGCGCCACAGAACCAGTAGTCTGCCAACTCTGTCGTCCCGAGCCTGCCCTGAGCGAAGTCGAAGGGGGCCTTGTGCTTCCGGCCTCACCACAGCCGCTGAACCTTCGATCAAGCCCACTATTTATAAGCACTTACGCAAGGCCCCACCATCCGTGACTGGCCCCCGGTAATCTTCCCGCCAGTCCCGCCGCCCTCCACACTTGTCCCTGGAGGATCCATGGCAACCAGAATCTCAGTAAGACAGAATCCGAACGGCCAGCCCGGGGGATGGGTTTGCAAACATAGCGCTAAAACCGGCCAGGCAGCGGAAGCAAAAGGCCACGTAATACTGTGCGAAAAGTGCGCAGCATCGGTCCGAAACGGAGCAGAATTGCTCGACTATCTGACCCGCCAACCGATCGCAGCCACCAAACTCACCGAAGCCGGCCAGGCCAAGCGCGCGGCCGCAGCAGCCAAATAAACCCAGGACCAATCCAAGGGCCACCTCCTCCCCTTGGGGAAAATCTCTAAAAGCGAAACAGCCGTGCCCACTCGAATCGCATTGACGCGATGAAAGGTGGGCACGCCTTTTTCCACCCGTATCGATCAGACCTTCGCGCGATTTCCATATACTGAAGGCAATCATTCCAGGAGGTCTTCATGTCAGTAAAACCCATTCCCGACGGCTACCATTCCATGACTCCCTATCTCACCATCGACGGCGCTGCCAAGGCCATCGAGTTCTATACCAAAGTCTTCGGCGCAACCGAGCTGCTGCGCCTCCCCGGCCCTGACGGCAAACTCGGCCACGCTGAAATTCGAATTGGAGACTCGGTTCTTATGATGGCCGACGAGTCGCCTCAGATGGGCAATCGCAGCCCCAAGTCGATCGGTGGCTCGCCCGTAGGCATCATGCTTTATGTCGAGAACTCTGACCACGTATTCGCTAAAGCCGTCGCGGCCGGAGCCACCGTAGATCGTCCCATAGAGGACCAGTTCTACGGCGACCGCAGCGGTACCGTCGTCGATCCCTTCGGCTACAAGTGGACCATCTCTACCCACATCGAAGATGTGAGTCCGGAAGAGATGAACAAACGGATTGCCGCCTTGTTTGGACCCAAGTCATAGATGAACCTGCTGACAGCTTTCGGTCTGTTCGCAGTGAGCGCCATGCTGATTTTCTACGCGCTGGAAAAGCGAAGCCCCTGGTACATCCTGGGCTTCGCCCTTTCCTGCCTGTTGGGATCGATTTATGGCTTCCTGCAAGGAGCTTGGCCGTTCGGATTGGTGGAAGGAGTCTGGTCAATCGTGGCCGCGCGACGATGGCGGTCGGCCAGAAAGAGCCACACCCAACATTTGTCGTGATTTCCGGCGATTAAACAACAATCTCTTTGCCGTGGCGGACACGCGTCTCTCCCGTCCGGAAAACCGCCCAAACCCGCCTTCCCGCCTGAATCTTCTACCCATCTTGTGTAATCATATGGGTGCATGCCCAAAATCCACATACCCACTCCACTCCGCCAGTACACCGGCAAGCAGTCGGCGGTTGACGTTAAGGCGTCGACCATCGGGGAGGCCCTTACCGGCCTGGTTTCCAGTCACCCCGACCTCCGCCGGCACCTCTATAACGACGAGGGCAAATTACGCGCTTTCGTCAACGTTTACCTGAACGACGAGGACGTCCGTTACCTCGATAAAGACGCGACCAGCGTGCAGGAAAATGATAGTATTTCGATAGTGCCTTCCATCGCCGGGGGCCGGTAATTCCTATGTATTCTGCAGATTTCCACAGCACGATGCACCGCGCCACTCCCGCCTGTTGCTGTTGTCCGTCCTGTTGTTGTCGCTAGATCGTCCGTTCCGCGATCCATCGAAATCCCAAATCAATTGAATAGAGGCTATTTATGGCTACCCTAGTTGAAAGCAAACCCGAAACCGTGACTTTGGATAATGACGAAATCCTGCGCTATTCACGGCATTTGATCATGCCCGAAGTGGGCATGGAGGGTCAGTTAAAGCTGAAGGCGGCCAAGGTGTTGTGTATCGGCGCGGGTGGTCTGGGATCGCCACTGGCTCTTTATCTGGGAGCGGCGGGCGTGGGAACCATCGGCATCGTCGATTTCGACGTGGTCGACTACACCAACTTGCAGCGGCAGATCATTCACACCACTGCCGACGTGGGACGCAAGAAGCTCGACTCCGCGGCCGACAGCCTGAAGGCGATCAATCCGTATCTCAACATCAAGAGATTCGATACCCGCCTGAGCAGCGAAAACGCGCTGGATATATTCAAAGACTTCGACATCATTGTCGACGGGACCGATAACTTTCCCACGCGCTATCTGGTGAACGATGCCTGCGTGCTGACCGGGAAGCCTAATGTCTACGGTTCGATTTTCCGTTTTGAAGGCCAGGCCAGCATCTTCGGCACCGAAGCCGGCCCTTGCTACCGCTGCTTGTATCCCGAGCCGCCACCACCGGGATTGGTTCCCTCCTGCGCCGAAGGCGGTGTGCTGGGAATTCTGCCGGGCCTCGTCGGAGTGATTCAGGCCACCGAGACCATCAAGCTGATTCTGGGCAGCGGCGAGCCGCTGATCGGGCGCTTGTTGCTCATCGACGCGCTGGCCATGAAGTTCCGCGAACTCAAGTTGCGCAAGAATCCCGACTGCCCGGCTTGCGGCACGCATCCCACGATCACCAAACTCATCGACTACAATGAGTTCTGCGGCATTCGTGGCGAGGAGGAAGAAGTGGACGCAACCGTACCCGAACTACAGGTCGAAGAACTGAAGCAGAAGCTGGACGCCGGCGAAGACCTCTACATCCTCGACGTGCGCGAACCCCACGAGTATCAGATCTGCAACATCGGCGGACACCTGATTCCTCTAGGCGACCTGCCGAAGCGTGTGAGCGAGTTGGATTCGAGCCGCGACATCGTGGCCCACTGCCGCTCCGGAGTGCGCAGCGCGAAAGCGGTGAACTTCCTGAAGCAGGCGGGATTCAAAAAAGTCCGCAACCTGGCTGGAGGAATTCTGGCCTGGGCGGACCGCGTCGACCCCAGCATGCCGAAGTATTAGTTCTCAGGTGGGGCGGGCGAGGCCTCTTTCCGCCGCGCTCGCCATGAAGCGTAGCTCCGCCCACTCTCCCCGTAGCTTGCAGGGTTTCCGCTTGGCCCTAACCTCTGTCGTCATGATTGTCAAATTGCCCCAAATAGAAAACGCGGCCCGCAAAGGGCCGCGTTTGAAGAACTCACTCTTCTAATTCAATGGTAGCAGTTTGACCCACCAAAATGGGACATTCCGGCCAACTTTATATTTCCCACGCTCTCATGGAATTAGAGCCATTCGTGTAATTCCTGCCTATTGACAGCCAATTCCCGAATCGGGAATCCGGCGAAACTACTTGGCGATTTCTGTAGTTTCTACTTGCTGACGAGCTTTTTGCCAAATGTTCACCGCTCGTTTACTAGTTACCCGTGATACGCTTTAGCGCATGCGCATCCGTTCCATCCTAGCGTTTGCGTTGCTGACCGCGTTGACGGCGATGCCTGCGCTTGCGTGTCTTCCTGCACACAACATGTCAAAAGCAGAGATGGCATGCTGCAAGAAGATGGCTGGTAACTGCCGTATGAGCGCAAGCCAGCATCCGTGTTGCAAGACGGCGAAGAGTAATGTCGCGCCAGACGCAAGAGTAGAAAGCGCTGTTCATCATGCCCTGCCGTATTCTGCGGTGACGTTTATTCAAGGTCCTATATTGCCCGGGTCGTCGAAAGATCTTGTATTCACCAGCGGGCTCGGACTACCGCCTCCTGCCGCACCCGTTCTTAACTCAATCCTGAGAATCTGATTCTTCGTTCGGAGTCGCCCGCGCGAAGTAGCGCAACTGCGTCTGTATAACGGAGATCAGAAAAATGAAACGAGCAATGCTCTTGCTCGCGGTGCTGGCTGTGCCTTTGCCATGCACCGCATCGGGCCACGGCCCGCTATTCGGACTAGCCACGCCGACTAACTCCCAAGGGGAATACAGCTTTGATTTCGGCGTATTCGGTCGCAATAGCAGCCCCGGGACTCAAACCTCGGCACGCGCGCTGGTGGGGTATGGCTTTACTCCGCACCTGACGCTTTCATTTACCGCTCCAGTAGTGTTCAGCGATGCAACTCTGCCGCCGACCGGAATTCAGCCGGGCGACGACTTTGAGTCCACGGTCGCATGGCGATTCCAGCACAACGCCACAAAGGTTGGAACGCGGTTCGAGAGCACCGCGTTTGCGGGGCTTATTGTTCCGGGCTCTCAATCAGGTTTCGGTGTTGTAGCGCACACCAACAATTTACCGGGCACAATGTTCGGTGCGGTCACGGGCATGGCTTCACGCAGCCATTACGTTTGGATTGGGAGCACCTTCACGAAGTTCTACACACGGAACGGTGACCGTCACCCCGACGTTCTGGACTACAGCCTGGTGTATGGCTATCGACCACCGGCCTGGCGCAGACCACCAAACAAATGGGACTGGCGTTTGTTCGCTGAAATGGTTGGTGAGCGGTCAAACCGCTTTCTGGAATCAAGCACCTCCGTCGCCGAAACCCAGGCGCACCAAGTCTTCGTGGGTCCGACTGCTCTCGGCATCTACCGCAACTACACCGTCAGTTTCGGCGCACAATTTCCCATCTACCAGGATGTCGGAGCGCTATTTCCGAAAGAACGCGTTCGGTTCGCATTTAACTTCAGCTACTTACTGTTCCAACATTCCCACTAGGAGATCGTCATGAGGAAAATCGCCGTTTTTATCAGTACGTTGTTAGTCGCTGCGTCCGCCATGGGAGAGGTTCGTTCCATTGACATCACTGTTTTCGGAATGGATTGAGAGGTTTGTGCACACGCCGTGCGCGTGTCCATGAAGTCGGTCTCTGGAGTTGACTCGGTAGATGTGAACCTTGAAAAAGGCCTAGCAGCAGTGAAGATGAAACCGGGAAACGTAGCGACATTGAAACAGCTGCAGGGTGCCATAACGAAGAATGGATTCACGATGAAGCAGTCAACTGCGACCGTCGCGGGGAAGCTCGTCATCGAGAACGGTAAGCCAAGACTGCAAGTGTCAGGCTCCAACGATGTTCTCGACCTCTCGCCGGAGTCGAACGGACTACCCAATCCCGAGTCGATGCAAGGCAAGGCCGTTGTCGTGGTAGGCATCATCCCCGAACCGCGCAAGGGTGGGACGCCGGACTCGATTCGTTATCGCTCGATCACGGAGGACATATCGAAATGAACATGGCTCTAACCGCCAAACCATCAAGACGGTGGTCGCTGCTTAGCTATTTGTCGCTCTTTACGTCCCTGAGTACATTGTTGTGCTGTGCTCTGCCGTCGTTGCTGGTGTTGATTGGGCTGGGAGCATCGGTCGCGTCGATGCTTTCCGTCATGCCTTGGCTGGTGATGCTCTCCCGCCACAAAGCCTGGACATTCTCTATATCCGGCGCCTTGATTGTTCTGAGCTTCATGAACATGTACTACCTTGCACCGCGCCTTAAGGTTGGGTGTGATCCCGATGACCCGTCAGCCTGCCGGGACGCGAGCCGCATGGCGAAGATACTGTTGTGGGTGTCGGCAGCAATCTACGCGGGAGGTTTCTTTGTGGCTTACGCCTTAGGGCCAATCCTGACGAGGCTCGACCGGTGACACTTCGAGGTGCACATTTTTTGGTTAAGCGATGTAGACGGGTATGAGGGCGACGAGAGCCGCACCTGTTGGGATTGTATTCGCCAGCAGGGCGATGGCAATGTTTCCTCCTGCTAATTTCTCCCGATTCTCAGTACGACGGGTAGCCTACTCAGGCCGGATTTAGGGTTGACCGAGGTTAGTCCAATGGCTGGACAAATTTCGCCCTGGTGGCGCCCTCGCGCTTTTCATTCCGGCACGATCTCCACGCGTCACCCCCAAGTTGGCGGTGGCCTTCGGTAAGATAGAAAACAAACGTGTTAGAGGGATGGCATTCCCCTTAGCGGGATGGCATAATGCCGTGGGCTCTGGCCAATGTGATCTCCTCAACAGAAGAACTTTTGCCCCGCAAAAACAGCCGTGGAACGCCATACTCAACTCGACTCCGAGTCGCTGCAAAAAAAGGGCCCTGAAGCCTTCGGCCTGCTGGCTGCAATCGTCGACTCGTCCGACGATGCCATCATCAGCAAGACCCTTGACGGCATCATCACCAGTTGGAACAAGGGCGCTGAGCGGATGTTCGGCCATAGCTCAGAAGAGGCTGTGGGGCAGTCCATCACTTTGATCATCCCATTGGAGCGCCGTTCCGAAGAGACCGAAATCATTGCCCGCCTCCGCCGGGGCGAGAAGATCGACCACTTTGAAACCGTCCGACTACACAAAGATGGAACGTTGCTCGACATCTCTGTCACCATCTCTCCGGTTAAGGACGCTGAAGGAAGGATTACCGGCGCTTCCAAAGTCGCCCGGGACATCGGCAAGAGGAAAAAAGCCGAGCAGGAGACGCAGGAACTGGATGAGCAGTTGGCGCGGCAAACCCGGATCTTCAACGCCACTCTCTCTTCCATCACCGATTTCGTCTATACCTTCGACCGTAACGGGCGGTTTACTTACATCAACCAGGCGTTGCTGGATTTATGGGGACTGAAGTTGGAAGAGGCGGTGGGCAAGAACTTCTTCGACTTGCAATACCCTGCTGAACTGGCTTCGCGCTTACAGCTTCAGATCCAGCAGGTCATCGACTCCCGGCATCCGGTCAGGGACGAAACCCCCTACACCAGTCCGACCGGCGCAGGCGGTTACTACGAATACATTTTCTCGCCGGTCTTTGATGCGCACGGAAATGTCGAACTCATTGCCGGCGCCACACGCGACATCACCGAGCGCAAACTCGTGGAAGACCAGGTTCGCCAAAGCGAAGAACGCCTTCGCGAGCTGGCCGCTGACTTGGATTCTCAAGTGCGCGAACGCACGCGCGAATTGGAATTGCGCAATACGGAAATCACTGAGCAGGCGACCCAGGTGCGGGAACTATCACAACGCCTGCTACAGGCACAGGACAATGAACGCCGCAGCATCGCCCGCGACCTGCATGATAGTTCCGGGCAGTTGGTAGTGGCGCTCGCCATCAATCTTGAAATGATTGCACAAACCGCCAGCGGAGGACCGGTCGTTGTAAAAGCAATTCAAGAAAGTCAGGAACTGATTCAACAGCTAACTCGCGAATTGCGTACTGCGTCCTATTTGCTGCATCCACCGCTGTTGGACGAGAGCGGTCTGGAATCCGCGCTAAGTTTGTACATACAGGGCCTAAGCGACCGGAGCGGTTTGCAAATTGTTTTGAACATTGACGACAATTTCGGACGGCTATCGCCCGAGATCGAACTCACCATATTCCGCATTGTGCAGGAATGCCTGACCAATATTCACCGGCATTCGGGCAGCAAGACCGCAAGTATCCGGCTGGAGCGGGACGCCGAAGCGGTCGCGCTGGAGATCAAAGATACCGGCCAAGGCATGTCGGAAGAAAAACTGTACGGGATCAAGCACAAACGACGGTCGGGGGTGGGCATCGCCGGCATGCGGGAGCGCATTGAGCGGTTCGCGGGAAGGCTCGATATCCAATCGGACGGCGGAGGGACGCGTGTAGAGGTCAGGCTTCCAGTACTGGTGGCGGAAGAGGAATAGACCCTTCGGGTTTCAATCACTAGAGCCAGATGTCACGTGGAATCCCGGCTGCAACCGTATGAAAAGTCCGCGCGCTACTTCGCGCTTTAGCGCCTGGCACTCTTACCGTTTGAGCACAACATTGGAGAGCACCGCCGTGTCTGATTTATCTGGCATGTGTGAGCAAAATCCTATCCCGACGTAGAACGGCCTGTCGATATGCAGATGAATTGGCGGGCCGAACTGGTGCAGCGGTTCACCTTCCAGGCTCACGAGCAACCAAAATTTGTCCCCACGTTTTTCGATTCCTATTCGTTTGGCGTTGATATCGACCAGATGATCGGGACTGGTAGTTAATCGTCCGCGGCCCCCGACACGATATTCCATGTCGGTGATGCGGGTGTTTTTCTCTGTTCGTTGCGCCAACTGAATCATCCCCGCCCCATGCAACGCAACCAGCGCTTCCTTTGAATCGTCTTCCAAATCCTGGCGAATGATGAGGACGGCTTTGCGGTCACCGTATCCATTTGGATCGGGAAACGCGATGTCGGCGGCCAGGGAGACGTCCCCGGACATTTTCTTCCAGAGAAAGCGAAATTCGTCGCGCGTGTACCAGACGTTGTACCCGGCGGAACGAATCGTATATTGCCGGGTCCTGGCATCATACGTCGCGCTGCCAGGAATGACGGCACTACCGATGTCAGATTGGCCTTGGAAAACTCCGATCGGCGTGTTGAAGTTTGTACTAGGTCTATGGAAGTCAGACGGCGGTGCTACCTGAGTGTGGGTTGCAGAACCGGGTTGCGACCATGCGGGAACGGTCGGCGTTTGGGCAGCCAGATATTGCACCACACAGAGCACCGGCAGCAGCGGAAGCGTGCAAAGGTATTTCATAACCAGAAGATTTTCCGGACTCGCATATTACTCGATAGTCTGCATTATCACCACTCTGCCATGGCCTCGTAACGAGTCTCCCTATGTAGAATATCGGCCATGAGACTAATCGCCATCTGCGGTGTGTTGCTGACCGCTCTCATATTCGCGAGTCTGGCCTTCGGCCAGTCAGCCCTAATTCACCAGCAGATTTTACAGACGTACAATTTTCAGCCGCATCTCTTGAGTAGTCAGGAAATATCACAGAAATCCGTCGTGCTCGACCAATTCTGGTCCAAAGCAAAAGCGGACCAATCGAGCTACCTTCCTGCGCTTCGAAAGGAACTCGCTAATTTTCAGAATCCATCATTCTTCCTGTATGACGGCAGCATGCTGCTGTTGAGCTTGTCGCACGAATCTAGAGACAGAAAGATCGTCCTTGCCGCTCTACCGCATTGCGATCTGCGAGACGTTCAGAGGAAGGACTACTTTGAGCAAGTCCATTACCTCGCCACGCAGAACGAAGACACCACGGCCGCGGCGTTCCTCATCTTGCAGCAACCCAAGTTCCAGGTGATCATCCCCCAACACGCTCTGACACTCGGTCAGGACTACGCATTGATCTACATGCTGCTTCCGACAGATCAGAATTATTGGCTTCAACCAGCAATCGACCGATTGAAAGTCGAGACGGATGCGACCGCGCAACAGAGCCTGCTGAGACTTCTGTTCTATGCCCAGACGCAAGAGTCAGACGCGACCATCTCCGCCTTCGCCGCCGATAACAGCAAGCCACAAACCGCGCGCAAAACCGCAAAAGAATACAGCGAGCGTAAAGGCAAAATTGATCCGGCATCGCGGGTGAAAGCGTTAAATGTAACCGAGGCATCGCTGCGGCAAAAGCGTCGCGAACGGCTTAGGGCAGTCAGTGACGAAGCATTGTTCGACCTTGATGACTTCACCATGCAATTGATGGCAAAGCGACACTAGTCGCAAAATCTCTCACGTAGTGACAGTTATCCTACGCCCGCCGACTCGAAGCGAGGCGTTCTTCTATGGTCTGCGCGAAAGGATGAATTCCAGCCCGCCGATTACGCTTCTGCCGGGCATGGCGACTCCGGGAATTTCTTCGTATTCGGTGTTGCTGAGATTCGAGAGCTGAAGGTAAGGACGCAACCATCCCGTGGTGCGGCTGAAGGAAAAGTCCCAGAGCGGATACGGGTCCTGCTCAATGCGCTGCAACACGCCAAGGCGCGTACGTAGAGCGAACTGGGTCTTAAATTCTGCCATCCAGGAAACCACCGCATTCTGCGATGGATATTCAAAGACGTACTTTGAGGTTAGTCCCGGCAGCGCCTCCTGGCTGCCGTGCAGCGCCGTGTAGGACACATTGAGCTCTTGAGACTTGGGCAGGCGGAAACGCAGCGCCGCTTCTACTCCGGTGAAATTTAGATTGTCGATATTTGTCGCTTGCCACGGAACGGATGGCGAGCTGCGCACATAGTCGATGTCATTTCGTTCGCGGCGATGGAAGACCGTGGCTTCGGCGGAGAGGCGTCCGCCTAGATTCCATTCGGGCCCGCCTTCAAAACTCCACGCCGATTCGGGCTTGAGTAACGGGTTGCCGAGGTTCGCGGGGTCACTGTAGTAGAGGTCGGTGTAGGTGGGTAGTCGAAAGGCTCGGCTGGCGCTGGCCCGCAACTTCCATCCGCGGCCGAGAAAGACTCCGCCAGAAAGCGAAGGGGCGAATTCGTTTCGTCCGCCGGTGAAAACTTCATCTCGCGCTCCGAGTGACAAAAATACGCGATGTAACAACTGGAAATCACCGTTGATGTATCCTGCTCCACGGTTGCGGCTGTGGTGGCCAAGATTGTTGCTGTCGATCACGTCGCCTTGCGCATCTACCCCGTAGGCCAACTTGAAATCATTGCTCAACGCGGAGTTGCGCCGCACCGCGCCTTGCCAGCTCTGGCTGATGTGATTGTTCTCATAGATCGAAGGGTTGTCGCGCAGCAGCACGAACTCATCGGAGTGGCGGCGGTAGGCGAAATCCACGTTGGTGTCTTTGCCGAGATCCTGACTCATGGAAGCGAACCAACTCTTGGTGCGTTCCCAGGAAGGAAAGCTTCCATAGAACTGGTCGGCCCCGAACGGACGATCACTGCCGGCAAAGAGCAGGTGGCTTTGGCCGAGGCCGGATTTGACCCAGGTATCGGAGGAGGCCGAACTGCTGCGGTAATCGCGGTCAGGTCGGAAGCCGGTGGAGAAGTCGCGGCTGGCGGAAATTTGCTCCGACCAGTTTTTGCCCAGGTACGAACCCACGATGCGTTCTTGATTGAATCCAAAATTGCCCAGGCCGGCGCGCGCGCGAAGTTCTGTTTTCGGCGGTGGCGCTGTAATGAAATTTACCGCTCCACCCATGGCATCGCTGCCGTAAAGCGTCGATCCAGCGCCGTGCAGGACTTCCATGCTCGAAACTGCTTCTAGCGGGACCGGTATATCCAGATTATGGTGTGCACTCTGCGCATCGTTGATGCGCATGCCATTGAGCAACACCAGCGATTGCCCAAACGAAGCTCCGCGAATGGAGAGATCGGCTTGAATCCCGTCCGTGCCACGTTGCCGCAGGTCGATAGAAGGGTCGAGTTGGAGATAGTCAGCGAAAGAGTTGAAAAGCAGATCGTGCTCGCGAGTGTTCAGCGAGAGCACCGCCCGGTTGGCTTCCGACAACGGTATGGGCGTAAATGTTCCGGTGACAACGACGGTCTCCGGATCGGCGACAACTGGCGGTTTCTGCGCGAACGCTGCGGTTGCGAATAGCAATAGCACGGCTATTTTCTGAGCGGACAATTTGCCTTTCTTCGTTCGAACAGGGAAATCAGGCCAAGGAAGTCTGCCTAGTTGGACGGGACATGGTTGGGAAAGTTTAAATCATCGGGCGCCATCTGGCCTGCGCAACGTGCTTCCGCTACTATCTTGCCCATGGGCCTAATGCGCGGAGCAGTTCTTCTAGCGGTTTGCTTTAGTTTAAGGTGCACCGGGCAAGATACTTTTCGAACCGAGAACGACGTCGCGGTCCCGATGCGTGATGGCGTGGTTCTTAGGGCTGACATCTTGCGTCCCGCGTCTGGGTCACGCTTTCCGGTGCTGGTCTATCGCACGCCTTACGGAAAAGATTCTGCGTTAGAGACCTACACAACTTTTCGCCGCGCCGTCGAACGCGGATATGCTGTCGTGGTTCAGGATGTGCGCGGAAGATACCGCTCTGATGGCGAATTCCGCCCCTACGAGAATGAGGGACATGACGGCTACGACACCATCGAGTGGGCAGCGCGGCAGCCGTGGTCGGATGGAAACGTTGGCACATTTGGATTGTCCTATCCCGGCGCGGTGCAGTGGCTGGCGGCGGTGGAGAATCCTCCGCACCTTAAGGCGATGGTTCCTGCGATGACGTTCTCTACTCCTCAAAATTTCTTTTATGCCTGGGGGACCTGGGATCTCTCATGGCTCGACTGGATCTGGAACAACATCGCGCCCGATGTGCGCGTAAAGAAATCGTTACCGGGTCCAAAGACTCGGGATCAAGCCAAAGAAACGTGGGCGCAGCTTTCGCCGAAGATGTTATCCACAGTTCCGCTGAATGATGTAGCCGAACTACGGGACGTGGCGCCGTATTACTACGACTGGTTGCGGCATCCTCCTGCCGACCCATGGTGGGACTGGGCCGAGTTGCGTAACAAATATGATCGCGTCCATGCTGCAGTGCTGAATTTTTCCGCCTGGCATGACGACAACTATGGCCCCGAAGGCGCAACCACAAATTTTGCCGGACTGCTCAAAGCACGCGCGGGAGCCAATAACCCGGGCACCCGCCTGATACTCGGCCCCTGGGTCCATGGCGGACAGGAAGAAACAAAATCCGGCGAACGCGATTTCGGCCCGTCGGCTGCGATTGACTATGACGAGTTGATTCTCGCGTGGATGGACCACTATCTGCACGGTATGAACAACGGCGCGGAGAAGGCGAGCCCGGTGCGCTACTTCGTGATGGGGAAAAATGAGTGGCGAGAATCAGCTTCGTGGCCGCCGACGAACAAACTCACCGACTACTACCTCACGAGCCAGGGAACGTTCACCACCGACAAACCGGGACATGGCGAAAAACTGCTGACTTTCGTTTCTGATCCCGCAAACCCGGTGCGAAATACCTACGCGACATCCGGTGCCCATGACTACCGCGCAATGGCGGACCGCAAAGATGTGCTCACATTCGATTCAAGTCCGATGGCGACGGACACCGAGATCACAGGTCCTGTCGTGGCTGACGTTTTTGTGGCATGCACATGCCGCGACGCTGACCTGTGGGTCAGACTGCTGGACGTCGCTCCCGATGGCACCGCTTTAAATCTGATGTCTCCCGGCCTGGATGTCCAACGTCTCAGCTACCGCCAACCGGAGCACGGACGGCGGTTGCTGCAGCCCGGAAAGATTTATGAAATTAAGCTAGACCACCTTGTCACCAGCAATGTGTTCCTCAAAGGCCACCGCATGCGAGTGCAGATCTCGGGCTCGTTCTTTCCGAATTTTTCGCGTAATCCGCAGAACGGCGATTCGGAGGCAACTTCCGGCGCGTTGCAGAAAGCTGAGATCTCGATCTACGCCGATCGCGAACACCCTTCGCGGCTCTTGCTGCCGGTGAATTAGCTATTTTGAAAGCTGAGAGGAACGTCGTGAGACGCCATTCATTCTTGATCACCGCTGCGGCCGGGATTTCGAGTTTCTTCGGCTTTGGTCAGCCACTGTCCCAACCGATCACAAGATCCGGCCAGGTTTCACCATTTGGTCTCAATCTTGGGCGGCTTCACCAGCGTCTGAAATACCACGCAATATTGCTCCGTCTTTTCCTGCAAAGCCTTCAACTGCTCCGGTGAAGCCTGCGGCGCTTCGATATCAAACTTCGCGCGGATGGCTTCAAATCCCACGGGAACCTCCTTGTTAATGCCCAATGTGCCCGACAAATCCATATCGCCGGTTACCGTGACTTCGATGCGCTGCGTCACGATCCCCATTGCCGTCGCCACCAGTTGACAGGTGAGTTGCGCGCAGGCTGCCAGAGCGCCGAGCAAAAGATCGCCGGAGCAGGCTGCTGTCCCGGCGCCGCCTACTCCCGTGTGTGCTTCAGCCTCGTAGATGGCGCGACCGATATCGACGGAGCAGCTTAACGGCGTGGCGGTCTCACTTCCTTTTGCGGTCAAGGTTATGCGTGAGGAATTGGGGTCGCTACGGTATTTTTCTTTCAAGGGTTTTTGAATTGATCGGATATCCACGATGTCTCCAGGATGAATTGTTGAATTACGGCCCAAGGTACTTTCCTAAATTCCAAATCTCTCCCGATATGCACTGGGCGAAACTCCGGTGTGCCTCTGAAACAGCGACCGGAAATAGGCTGCATCCTGATAGCCCACCGCGTCGCTGATCTCCTGCATCGAGCGGTGATTGTTCTCCAGCAACCGTTTCGCCGCCGCGACTCGCAACTTCTGTAAATAAGCCAGCGGACTGTCACCGGTCGCCTGCTTAAACCGCCGAACGAAATTCCGCAAACTCATCCCCACCCGCCGCGCCGGATCTTCCAAAGAAAATGTCTTGTGAAAATTCTTGTGCAGCCACTCCTGCGCGCTCGAAATATTGTCATCGGTGTGGTCGGTCTTCAACGGCACAATTGCGAACCCCGACTGCCAGGCGCGCGGCGTCTCAATCAACAATGCTTTCGCGGTTTGCATGGCGACTTCGTGGCCGCAGAATTTTTCCACCAGATACATACTCAGGTCAAGCGAAGCGTTGACGCCGCCGCCGCAGTAGAATCCACGGTCTTCGGTCACCATCATCTCCGGCATCCACTTCACTCGCGGATATTTCTCGCGAAACCTCTCAGCCAATCCCCAGTGCGTGGTAGCGCGTTTGCCGTCGAGTAATCCGGTGGCAGCTACCAGGCCCACACCTGAGCACACGCTGGCCACCGCCACTCCCCGCGTGTACCAGCGCTTCAGCCACGGCACAACCGCCGCATTGCGCTCGACCACATCATCGATGCTGAGCCCGGTGGTCGGAATAAAAATGAGGTCGGTCTTCCTAATGTCCCTCAGCGCGCAATTCGGTTGAATCTGAATCGCTCCATCGCATTTCACCGGACGCCCGTCCGCCGACGCCGTAGTCACGCGAAACGGCGGGTCTGGCTCCATTCCCGTCAAGACATTCCACAGTGAACCGGCGTGACGGAAGACTTCCATCGGTCCAATCGCGGTGGAGGAGAAAGTCTGATCGAGAAGCAGAATTGTGATGTCTTTCATTGGATACCCCTAAAATCGCCTATGGCCTAATCGCCTATCTAGAATGGCAAATCTGCCATCTTGTTGCAAGCCTTTTCTGCGGGTAGTTTCACACCAGTGAACGCAAACAGTCCGAAGCACCAGCAGGAGGGCGCCATGAAGAAGTACATCATCGAACGCGAGATTCCCCGGATCGGGTCCCTGACGAAAGAGAAATTACATGCGGCCGCGGGCCGCTCCAACGAGGTTCTGAGTCAGCTCGGGCCCGCGATTCAATGGCAGGAAAGTTTCCTTGCCGCCGACAAAATGTTTTGCGTCTATCTGGCCGAAGACGAAGCGATTGTGCGCGAGCACGCCGAACTCAGTGGCTTCCCCGCCACCAGGATCACCGAGATCGGGCGCACCATCGACCCCACTACCGGCGCGTAGATCGCGAATTTCACCCAACACAAAGGAGAAGTAAATGAAAGTAACTAGCATCATCCCTAACTCAACCACCGGAACATTTCGCGTGGCCCTGCTGTGCGGCCTGATCGCGGCTGCGCCTTTTCTCGCTCTGGCCAGTGACGCCGGTCACGATCACCATACATCCGCGAGATTGGTCCGTATCGTGCAGCAGCACACTCAGCAGTTCATAGACGTGAGCAACACCCACGACGCCGGATATGACCCACTCTTCGGCTGCGTCACCGGCCCCGACCACGGAGCGATGGGCATTCATTACATCAACCTCGGACTGGTCGGCGACGGCGGACTGGATGAGAAATATCCCGAAGCTCTGATCTACGAGCCGGTGGGAAACAAGAAGCGCCTCGTCGGCGTCGAGTACATCGTCGATTCGGAGACCTGGCTGAACTCACACAACGGCGTTCCGCCCCAATTGGAAGGACAGGCCTTCCAACTGGTAGGAAGCCCGAACCGCTACGGTTTGAACCCGTTCTTCGAGCTGCACGTCTGGGCCTGGCGCGACAATCCCAACGGCGCATTCGTGGACTGGAACAACAACGTAAGCTGCGAAGGAAAGTAGCGACAGAATGCTCCATCCCGTCGCGCGTTCTGTGCGCGACAGGGTGGGGCTTTTGATCTTCACCGCCGTCGAAAGCGTACCAAAACACTCTCCGGCTTACTTTCACTCTCCACCCGCAGATGCATCAATTGCTCACCCGTCATCTCCCGCGTCTCTCGCGCCTCGTAACTCTTGGAGAAGCTAACGTCGTATTTCGCCGCAGGTTCGATCGCACGCAGGCTAGTTTCAAGCGATGCTTGCTCACTGAGCCCCCGTCGAAAGAAAACAGCAAATCCGGCTTTCAAATCCGGACGATAAAACTCCCATCCCGCCCAATTCTTCTCATCCAGATCTATCTCTGTCAGAGGATAGTAATCACCAGTCCAGAATGGCCGCAGAGATTTAAGTTCTGCGATTCCTGCTTGAACTTGGTCCAGCGGAATGTACGACGCGCGAAGATTCAGGCCGGCTCCGGTTCCGCTGGTCGCAGCGCTGCGGAAGGTGTACGCATCGAAACCGTTCACCGTGCCCGCGCCCAGCGGCGTCCACAGGCTCAGTTCCGCGGTTTGCACCTGCGTCGCCGCCGGATGCGGAATACCCGCGCACTCTGTCTCGCTGCGCGAGAGCGAGCCCACGCTGCGGCTCATGACTTCGATGTCCGGACCTGTAATGCGCCAGTTCGCGTTGTCGATCATCAGCCCCGGACGCTGGCGCAGTAGTCCATCCCACAACTTATACAGCCCTTCCACCCAGCGATTTTCCGCGATGCCCTGGCGGTCATCATCATCCGCGTTCTGCCAGAAGAGAAGAGGACAAATATTGCTGTCTTGCCGGTAAATATCGACGCCCCACTGCTTGATTCTCGAGGAGAGCGTTTCCGTCATCCAACGCAGCGCGGCGGGATCGCCAAAATTGAATAGCCCGCCAAGTTTCCCTTCGTCCGGACGGTGCAACACAAATTCCGGATGTTGCGTCGCGATCAGACTGCCGGCGCCCACGCGCCCAGGCTCAAACCAGAGCAGGAACTTCAGTCCCTTGGCATGCGCGGCGTCGCCGAGCACTTTCAATCCGTGGGGAAACTTTTTCGGGTCAGGGTCCCAAGTCCCCACACCGAATGGCCACTCACCAGGAAACCAACCCGCGTCCAGCCAATACAGTTCAATGCCAACGGGTGGAATTCCGCGAATAAAATCCAATTGGTTTTTTTCGTCGACCGCGTTGAGCGCCGCGTCTGTGAAACTGGTGACCGTCTTCTCCTCACCCGGCTTCAACTTTGAAACCACCTCAAGCGGATTTTGTCCGGTCTGCCTGGCAACCGCTTCATATTGATAATCGAACGCGTTGGAATTTCCGATCGGAGGTTCCACTACCTGTCCGTTGACCCGCGGCGCATAGTGAGCAAACAATAATTTCCGGAACTGGTTGTGCCCGACGAACCGATCGTCCCCACTCCATTGCAGCAGCAAGATGCGCGGTGTGCGAATGCTCTCCCCGGGATGGAGCTTCAAGTGCGTCTTCTGCTGCCCGGCTTCGAGGTGAACGCCTCGTCCACTCTCGCCCTTCGCCTTGACCACCCATTGTCCGGTCCAGCCTACCGCTCCGATCAAGCCACCTCCCTGCCACTCCAAATTGAAGAAGGGGAGCTGACCACCGACATGCTGCGTGCCCTCAAGAATGTAGTGGACCAGATTTACTTCAGTCCCCTCCGCGACCGTATCGTCGACAGGCAGGTAATCTTTTTCATTGCCCATCCCTCCGCGGGCGTAGTGCATGACAATCTTGCCGGTACCGGCCGCGTCAAAGCCCATATCCAGAGGCAATATCTTTTCCAAGATAGGTGTGTCACGCACACCGGTGTTGCGAATGCGAAGCAAACATTCGACCGCCGGCGATTCGGAAAACGTGGTAATTTCCTGCGAGACTTCCACGGCCGTGGCTAGGTCGCGATAGGTGGTCACGTGCAGCGACCTTCCGTCGGCAAGCGACTTCGTGCTCTCCGTCTTCTTCCAGTGCGAAAGAATTTCCCGGGAAGGCTTACCGTCATACACGAAAGAAAACCCTGCTCCGCTCTTTACCTTGTCGACTAACGTCGAGCGAGCTTGCTGGGCAAAACAGAGAGCCGACCCACAAAGAACAAGAGGAAGCACAAGCCGCGAGAAAAGTTTGACCATTTGAGTTTGCCCTTTTTAGGAAGGTTTCGAGAGATTCTGCGACTGACCGGACTGCGCCGATCTCAATGCCGCGTCAAGAATCTGCACAACGCGTTCGCCAATCCAGACAGGCGAACGGTTCTCAACCGCTTTCCCCTGGATCAGTCCAACGAAGGTCTTCAACGGCTCGACACACGCGTAAGCACCGGGCGCTTGCTGCGGGTCGGACGAGGTGACCGTCCCGTCATTCAAGTGGACTTCAAATCGCGGACGTTCAACGTCCAGCAGGATCATCCCGTTGCGTCCGAATATTCTGATGTCGACCTGGAAAGGAGACTGCCGCGGCATGGTGCCCACGCCGCCCAACATTCCGGTGGCGCCGTTGCTGAACCGGCAGCTAATGGAGTTATAAAGATCAGACCCGGACTGAGATCTCCCCACCATGGCAAAAACTTCTGACGCTTGCAGTCCCGTGATCCAAAACATCAGCGCCAGCGCATGGGTTAGCTGGCCGTGGGCAAATCCCCCACCAGAAGACGGATCGCTCCATGTACCCTGGCCCGGCCGCAGCAGGGATTGTTCCGCAACCCACGCCCCAGTGCCGCTCAACAAATCGCGCAACGGACTTCCCATGTGGCAGAGAACGTGTTCAATCTCACCAATGGTTCCCTCGTCAATCACCAGCTTTCCCAGCCTCGCGAGTTCGGAGTAATTCCATCCGTACGGGATCAGAAAGGGCACGCCTTTCGCCTTCACCAATTCCACGAGTTGGGCTGCTTCCGAGGCTTTGAGCGCCATCGGCTTCTCGCAAAGGACAGGAAAGCCCCGCTCCAGCGCCGCGACCGCGTGCTCAAAATGAAAACCGTGGGGAGAGCTGACCACCACCCCATCAACATCTTCGCGCGACAACAGTTCTTTGTAGTCTTCCGTCGCGTTGGATATTCCGAATCGAGACTGGACCTTGCGTAGTTGCTCGCCGTCCACCCCACAGATGCACGTCACTTCGACGTCGGGCATCGCCTGCAAAACAGGGATGTGACTTTCCGTAGCCCACCAGCCCGCTCCTATCACGCCAATTCTGGTACCAGACATACTTGTGGCCCCCGGAGCGAATGTTTTAAGACCGGCAACTAAGGAATGCTGACTTTGATCTCCGAATTGACGACCGTCACTTTATAGGTAGGCACACGGCGCCGCGGTTCGGCGAGGCAGCGCCCTGTAGTGATATCGAATTCCATGGTGTGCCACGGACAAATAATGATTTCCCCCTCGCGCACCCAGGTCGGCTTCCACCCCGTCTCCAAGGTGGCTTCGATCGTCCCGCTCACCGCCCCTCGGCACAGTGGCCCGTTCTGGTGATAGCAGTTGCTGGGCAACGCGTAGTAGCTGCCCTTCACGTTAAACACACCAATCTCGCGCCCACCCACTTCGCAGACTCTGTGGGTGCCTTCGGGCAAATCATCGACACGGCCTACCACATATTCGGCCGCCATTAGCGTTGCTCCTTCAGGTTCAGGAAGCGTGCTGCATTGTCGCAAAGAATATTCCGCTGGGTCTCCGGTGAAACCGGTATCTGCAAAACCTTGCTGGGATGGTCGAAGTCATGGTGTGGCCAATCGGAGGCAAACATCACCGAATTCTCCCCCCCAAACAGTCCCATGATCGTCGCCATGTCCTTCATGTTTTCCGGCTCTTCAATCGGCTGCGTCGCGAAAAACATCTGCCGGACGTAAGTACTCGGCAAATCGGTGAGAAAGGGCAGTTCCCGCCGCCGCTCTTTATATTCTTTGTCCATCCGCATCATGAGCCACGGCACCCATGCCAGCCCTGCCTCGGAAAAGCCAATCCTCAATTTTGGATAGCGCGCCGGCACTCCCGTCTCCATCATGCTGAGAAGGTTCGCAACCATGGAAATGCCATGGGAAGCGATGTGCGCGGAAAACATCGTATTGAATCCGTTCAGGTTGAAAGGAAACACCGGGAATATCGCGGTCACGCTGTGCAGCATCACCGGAAGGTCGGTCTCCTGCGCCGCTTCAAAGATCGGATCGTAGCTGCGATGGCCCCACATCGGGTCGACACAACACGACGGCAAATAAATTGCCGCCACATGCTTGTGACTCGCATACCGTCGAATCTCTGCCGCGGCCGCTATTGGATTTTGCGAGGGCGCGACGATCGCGCCTTTCATCCCGTTGTCTTCCCCCAGCCACTCATCGACCAGCCAGCGGTTATAGGCCCGCGCAATCGCGGTCGCATAATCGCCATCGCGCAACGCGGCGAGCAACAAAAGATTGTCCGGAAAAATAACTCCGATGCTGATACCCAGTTCGTCCAGATCTTTGCGCATCTGCGCGGACGAGGTCACCACCTGCCGCCGCTCGCTTCCACTCTGAGGAAACGGCGGACTCCAAACCGCCATTTGCGGCGCGAAAAAGGGAATATCAAGATAGCGCTCAGGCGCGCCCGCCACCAGCTCTAACGATTTGCGCCAAGGCATCTCACAATAAGGAGCCAGCAGCGCGGGACTTTCGTGCGCGTGCACGTCAACGTCGATTACTTTCACGCCCGCCGGCAGTTTCTTGGGAGCTCGACCTTCAAGCGTGCTGTCCTGGACCGTGGCCATGAATACGGAACCCGCCTCCCTCGCCAACTGAATTGCCGAGGCAGAGTCTAGTTCCATCTTCAGGACGCTACAAGGTGGGCGGGGGAGATTGTGTTCAATAACCAGAACAATCGGAATGGCTGCTGCCGGCTCTGGAGCTCGGGATTCGGCTCCCGCCCCGCAATAACTCCCACGCTTCTTTGTAAGGCGCGTACTTCGCCCGCGCCAGCCGCGGATAAAGCGCCACACTTCCCTGCCCGCGTACCTTCTCCGCCGGAATGATGTACCAGACCTCCTCCGGAATCACATGCACCGCCACAAAATCAAATGCGTCCCCCACATACGGACCGCCGCTCCCCCGCACCGAACACGAATACCCGTTCCTGGACTTCTTTTTCCGGCAAAGCGATGCGGAGCACAAACCTAAAGCGTCGGACTTTTGGGCGCGAAATCTCCAGGCGCGAAAAATGTATTCCTCCGCCGACAAAATCGTGGATTTGAATCTTAACTGCGAATCTGCTGAGCCAGTGCAAGATGCGTTGACGAACTTCGTTGGGCCACCGATAGAGCAAAAATAGTCAGGGGTGGCTTGCGCCACCCCTGAAAAGCCAACGACGAAAGGCCAACGACCGCCCTTATGTTCCCTCGTTCCAACCCGACAGATACTCTTCCTGTTCCGGCGTCAGTTTGTCGATCTTGATACCAACTGACTCGAGCTTCAGCTTGGCCACGCGCTTGTCCAGTTCTTCCGGGACGGTGTAGACCTTCTTCTCGAGCGTCTTGTGGTTCTTCACCATGAACTCGACCGACAACGCCTGGTCGGCGAAGCTCATGTCCATGACCGACGGCGGATGCCCTTCGGCTGCGGACAGGTTAATGAGGCGGCCTTCGCCCAGCAGGTTGATTTTGCGTCCGTCACGCAGCGAGTACTCTTCGACGAAGGTGCGGGTGGTGCGCTTCGACGAGGACAGCTTTTCCAGTGCGGGGATGTCGATTTCGACATTGAAATGTCCCGAATTGGAGATGATCGCGCCGTCCTTCATCACTTCGAAGTGTTCTTTGGCCAGCACGTTCTTGTTGCCGGTCACGGTGCAGAACACGTCGCCGAGTTTGGCGGCTTCGATCATGGACATGACGCGGAAGCCATCCATCACGGCTTCGAGCGCTTTCGTGGGATCGATTTCGGTGACAATGACTTCGGCGCCAGCGCCGCGAGCGCGGCTGGCGAGACCGCGGCCGCACCATCCATAGCCGGCGACGACGAACTTCGAACCCGCCAACAGGAAGTTAGTGGCGCGAATGATGCCGTCGAGCGTGGACTGGCCAGTGCCGTAGCGATTGTCGAACAGGTGCTTAGTGTCGGCGTCGTTGACCGCGATGATGGGGAACTTCAGCACGCCATCTTTTGCCATGGCGCGTAACCGGATCACGCCGGTGGTGGTTTCTTCGGTGCCGCCGATCACGCTTTCGAGACCGTCCTTGCGCTTGGTGTGCAGCAGGCCGACGAGGTCAGCTCCGTCGTCCATGGTGATGTGGGGTTTGTGATCGATCGCCGCCAGAATGTGGTTGTAATAAGTCTCGTTGTCTTCGCCCTTGATGGCGTAGACCGGAATGTTGTTGTCACGCACCAGGCTGGCGGCGACATCGTCCTGTGTCGACAACGGGTTGGAGGCGCAAAGCACGACGTCGGCTCCGCCGTCGCGCAGGCAGATGGCGAGGTTGGCGGTTTCGGCGGTGACGTGCAGGCAAGCCGAGATGCGAATGCCCTTGAGTGGCTGATTCTTGATGAACTCTTTGCGGATAATCTGAAGCACTTTCATCGACTGATTGGCCCAGTCAATGCGCTTCTTGCCCATATCGGCCAGTTCGATGCTTTTGATGTCAAAGTTGGCTTGCACTGGTGCAGTCGACATATTTCTCCTGTGGAGCTTCTGAATTTCGGATGTCGTTAGAGAAGAGCATTAACCACAGAGAACACAGAGTTTCACAGAGGGACTTCCCGGTGATCCTCAATGTCGTTTGCGATTCGGCTTTTCTCTGTGACCTCTGCGTTCTCTGTGGTTAAGCTTTTTCCTTACTTGCGGGCGCCTACCGTTTCGCGCGATCCTGCGGCACTGGCGAGCGCGGCTGCTTTATCCGTCGCTTCCCAAGTGAAGTCAGGGTCGTTGCGTCCAAAGTGGCCGTAGGCCGCAGTCTTGGTGTAAATCGGACGCCGCAACTTCAGCGAATCGATAATTCCCTTCGGCTTCAGGTTGAAGTTGGCGCGCACCAGGTCAGACAAAATCTCTTCGTCGACTTTACTGGTGTCGAAGGTGTCGACCCGCACGCTGACCGGATCGGCCACGCCGATGGCGTAAGCCAATTGCACTTCGCAACGGTCAGCCAATTTGGCGGCGACGATATTCTTCGCGATGTAGCGCGCCATGTAAGCGGCCGAGCGATCAACCTTGGTCGGATCTTTGCCGGAAAACGCGCCGCCGCCGTGACGTCCCATGCCGCCGTAGGTGTCGACGATGATCTTGCGCCCGGTAAGCCCAGTGTCGCCCATGGGTCCGCCAATGACGAAACGTCCAGTCGGATTGATGTGGTATTTGGTGTCTTGATCGAGAAGTTCGGCCGGGATGGTGGACTGAATGACGTGCTTCAGAATATCGCTGCGAAGTTGGTCGTTGCCGACCGTTTCCGCATGCTGGGTGGAGATGACGACAGCATCCACCCGCTGCGGCTTGCCCTTGGCGTCATACTCGACGGTGACCTGCGACTTGCCATCCGGGCGCAGATAAGTCATCTTGCCGTTCTTGCGCATCTCCGAAAGCTTCATGGTCAGCTTGTGCGCCAACGAAATCGGCATCGGCATCAGCTCGGCAGTTTCATCGCAAGCGTAGCCAAACATCATTCCCTGGTCGCCGGCGCCGCCGGTGTCTACGCCCATGGCGATGTCGCCGGACTGCTTGTTGATGCTGGAGATCACCGCGCAAGTGTTGGAGTCGAAGCCGTATAGGGCGTTGTTGTATCCGATGGAATGGATGGTTCCGCGAACCAGGCTTTGAAAATCGACGTATGCCTTGGTGGTGATTTCACCGGCGATAACGACCAGTCCGGTAGCGGTGAGGGTTTCGCAGGCGACGCGGCTCATGGGGTCTTCGGCCAGGCAGGCGTCGAGAATGGAATCGGAGATCTGGTCCGCGATCTTGTCGGGGTGTCCTTCGGTAACGGACTCAGAAGTAAACAGGTACGGGTTCTTGGTTGCCACTCGCTTATCCTCCACAATTAAAAGCGCCACAAGTGAAAGCGATCTGGACGTCAGTCTGGCGGGAGCAGTCCGAACACAACGGCCGTGCAAAAGGCTTATTTGGGTCTATAGAAAGCTACCAAAGATCGTTCGTCAGGCGCAATGGCTTTAGGGTGGATGGAACCACGGAACAGCGAATGGATGCCCATTTAGGGTAGGCGGGGAAGGGGAGGGTCAAATGGGGCTTGCGAATTGTTTTTTAAGGCCGGAGGTGGGCAGATGGGGACATCTGCCGCTACGTAATCCAAGTAGAGACGTTGCTTGGCAACGTCTCCCACCACGAAACCAGACGTCAGAGGTACTGCCGAGACGTTGCAGAGCAACGTCTCTACACGGCGTTCCTGAATCATGCGGGAAGTTATAAGCCGGCGGTTTTGACTGGTTGCGATTGCAGGCCGTTGGGATCAAAGGTCAGGGTTTTGACTTCGTCGTAGCCACCTTGCGAGGGCAGCTTCTTGCCATTGAAAACGAAGTCTAACGCACCGATGTTGCCGGCTTTGATGATCACTTCTTTATGGGCTTCGACGGCCTTTTGCGCGGAGGCGTCGAGCACCTCCTGCATCACTTCTTTGCCATCGGCGACGATCGATACCCACGAATTTTCGCGAGCTTGTACTACTACCTGGAATGACCCGGCGGCGGCCGCTGCGGGATCGGGTGCGGCAATAGCCGGTACGGCAGCTTGCGGTACAGGAACGGCAGCCGACTGGCTGGCAACCGGCGGTGGTGCCGGAGGGCCGTTGTGATCCTCTACATCGCGGTGGAACGATCCCCACATAGCGAAGCCAAACGCGATCAGCAACAGCGCGAACGCTACTTTCCCCCACGGGAACCAATGTTCGTCGGTAGCGACGGGCGCGAGCACCGGTGCAGCGACTTTGGCAGGCTGTACCGACTTCTTCTTTTCTAGTTCCTGCCGAACCGGTTCCTGCCGGGGCAGCTCCTGGCGAACCGGAACCTGGCGCGCCTGCGCCTGACGCGCTTGTTCCTGCCGGGCTTGCTCCTGGCGAGCGTGGGCGCGGGCCGCTTTGTTCTTGCGCCTGGGCGGGGTGTTCTGCACCACCACGGCCGCGGGCTTTTGTTCCAGCGCCGCAACAACCGGCTTTGCCTGAGGCGGTGGGGCGACCGCTTTCGGGTCCAGCTTTACTTCCTTCTTTACTTCCGGAATCGTGATCAGCCGGGCTTGCGGAACCTCATCATCGACGTAGGGCTTTTCCCCGGGCGGCGTCGTATTTAGCGGAACCGTCGGCTGGAGTCCAGTGGCCTCGAGATAATCAGCCACCGCCGCATTGTCGTCGACCCCCAGATGTTGGGCGTAGGCGCGAATAAATCCCTTATTAAAGATTCCGCCGGGCAATTTCTCGAACTGTTCGGCCTCAATCGCCTGGAGAAAGCGCACGGCGACCTTGGTGGAGACGCAGACTTCGTCCAGCGTCACCGCCTGTTTTTCGCGCTCTTTTTTGAGACGTTGGCCAAGCCCTTGCACTGCGGGATACCCTTCCAGACCTTAGTGTCCAACCTATACAGTTAAAAATAGCTCATAACATTATGGCAAGCGCAACCAGCAGAATCAGCAAAAATCGGTATTCGGCGCATGATTTACGTAACCTGGCGTTCACGTACGGGTTGCCATGGCAAGCAAGATTCGCAAGTTACCAAGGTTGATTGCTGTGGCTCGCTCGTGCCCCATATAATTTGGGCATTTCCCGGCCATTTAAGGACTCCGTTACATGAGCAAGGCCACCGGCACAGCTCGAAACCGGCAAATCCAGGAACTCGAGATTTTCCATGGTGTGGCCAAGGCCCTGACCTCGTCGCTGGACCTCGACTCCATTCTGCAAACCATTATGGAGAAGATGGCGGAATATTTCCGTCCGGATAACTGGTCGCTGTTGATGGTAGACGAGGAAAAGGACGAACTCTACTTCGCCATAGCCATTGGGAATGCCGCAGAAACCCTTAAGAATGTGAGGCTTAAAGTCGGCGAAGGAATCGCCGGCTGGGTGGCAAAACACGGCGAGCGCCTGGTCGTTCCGGACGTGATGAGCGATCCGCGTTTCGCCAAGCGGATCGACGAGATGACCCAGTGGGAGACCCACTCCATTATTTGTATTCCGGTGCGGTCGAAGCACCGGGTGCTGGGCGTGATTCAACTGGTGAACGTCAACATGGACGGCTTCGGCGAAGCCGAGCTTTATTTCCTGCAATCGCTCTGCGACTACGCCGCTATCGCCATCGAAAACGCCAAGTCGGTGGAGCGCATTCAGGAACTAACCATCACCGACGACTGTACCGGCCTGTTCAACGCGCGACATCTATATAAGACGCTCGACGCCGAGGTCTACCGGTCTTCGCGCTTTGGCTACGAGTTCAGCGTAATTTTTATCGACCTCGACCACTTCAAGCAGGTCAACGACACTCACGGACACCTGGTCGGCAGCAAACTGCTGGCCGAAATCGGATACCTGATTAAAGCTCAATTGCGATTGATCGACTTCGCGTTTCGTTACGGCGGAGACGAATTTGTAGTGCTATTGCCGCAGACGGGAAAAGACGCGGCGCTGGTAGTAGCCCGGCGCATGCGCGAACTGCTGCGCGCCAGTATTTTCTGTGTAGAAGAAGGATTGAACCTGAATGTCCGCGCCTCCATGGGAATGGCCACATTCCCCCACGACGCGAAGACCCCGCACGACATCATCCGCCAGGCCGACGAGATGATGTATCTGGTGAAGAACACCACCCGGGACAATATCGGGATTGCGCAGAGAGGGTTGATGGAGGGGTAGGGCTTTTTGTCACATGCGACTTTTATGATGTGCTCTACCGACAACTTGCACGGTTTATCAGGATTCCATCACTGCTTTCACTTCTTTCCTTATGGTTTCACCTGCGGCATCAATTCCGTTGCTAATGTCCACCCAAACTACGCCTGCAATATCGGAGGGGAGTTCCACTGGCCCCTTGTGTAAGAGCACGATACGACCGGAACTCCGATCAAGTGCACCACAGAAAAATCCGAGTTCGAAGATCACATTCTGCCGAGAGCGTCGTTTTTGATCGTTCGTATCTCCAGACACGGCCTGATCATCGGGTGTCAAGAGAACGAAAACGCAGTCGACTTTAGAGGCATGATCTTCGAACTTTTCTATGATGGTTTTTCCCGCATTTGCCTGCTCCCTCAAAACGATTGGCTCTTGCCACTTCAAAGTATTCTGAATGTAGTTCTTTAGTTCCAGAAGCGATGTTTCATCGTGACCATGGACGATAAAGGCTAAAGGAGTTTGTCGAGCGCCCAATAGACCCAAGTTATTTAATACTTTAACCAGCGCTTCACTGGGGCCGCTTTTTCGAACGAACGGGATTGTCTTAGATTTAGCCCATGCTTCCGCTTCGCTGCTTCCTAAATCCGCTGAGAGAATAACAATCTTTAGTCCCGGCTTAGACTGTAGTAGTCGCCTTGCAACCGCGACACCCGTATAGAAGCCTCCGCGACTCTCCTCAACGCTAATGCCGGAGACCGCGTCGTCGTTTGGGAGCATAACGTCTACGACCGCGCCTTCGTAGCCAGAGACATCAGTTTTCAGCGCTTCCTGCGCAGATTGCACTACGACCGTTTCGATGCCCCTGTCTTGAAGCATTTCTGACACGTATCGCGCGTAGAAATTGTCATCTTCGACGATTAGAATTTTCATTGTTGTTTATTTGCACGCGCCTTCCGGTCGCGACTGCAGTAACTACCTCTACCGCTGTCGAAAGAGGCGTCTCGCCCTTGCGAAGATATCTGATGCCGCGGTCAGTTAATCGTTTAATTTTGGCTTGATCGCCGATTACGGAAAGGCAAACTATCGGAAGTCTGGGCCAGTTCCTATTTACGTATTCAATGAAATGGAAGCCCGCCTCAGCAGAGTTAATCTTTTGGAACCTATTGCCCGGAGGCATCATGATGTCAGTAACTACCACTGAGATTTCGTTTTGCTCAAGAGCAGTTACAGCCGAGCTCATGTCGGTAGCGATAATACAATCGAAGTCTCTTGACTCTAATGAAAATGCGAGAGGCTCGCTACTGAGGCTTGGCTCGTCATCCACCAGGAGAACCTTGCGGTTCGCATTGTTCACTTAATTCTAGCCTCGGGAAATAGCAACATAATGGTAGTTGTACTTCCATGTACACGACCATTCAATATTCCTTGATGCAGATTCATTACCCGTTGGGCCAAGTACAACCCGATCCCTGTGCCAGCTGGGATCCTTTGCTTGGCAGCGCTACC
>DATBAT010000169.1:0-3669 GCA_036271375.1 Terriglobales bacterium | reverse complement strand
CATGAACGGCCTCGAAGTTCAATCGCGGGTGCGGGAGCTTTCGCCGTCGACGCGCGTCATCATGTTTACCGGAAAAGACGATCCGCTCGTTCGTTCCACCTCTCTGAAAGCCGGCGCGTCAGCTTTTTTCACCAAGCCATTCGACGACGAGGAATTTCTCACCGCCATTCGACTGGCTCTTTCCGCGATGTGATGTCGCTGAACCGTCTGTAGATCGGAACGAGAATTTCCGACTGGATTTATCCGTGAAAATTGTGTATTCCAAACACGCGTTCCTGAACACAATGCCAACTTCTTCGAGTGAATTGGTCGCGATCGAGCGTCCGAAGACAAATTCCAGGATCTTTGCGCACACACGCTGGGACATTATCCCTGTCGCGGCGGGCGTTCTGCACTGCGTCTACTTCTTCGGCATGTTTTACCTTTTCCCGCGCGTGCCTCTCTGGGTCATGCTGATTCTCGGTTTTATTTATTCGGTCAGCATTTCGTGGAACATCAACGGCATTTCGCACAACTTCATTCACAATCCGTATTTTCGTTCGCCGCGGTTGAATCGGTTATTCAGCATCATGGAATCGATTACGGTTGGCTTTGGCCAGGTTTTTTACGAGTGCATTCATATGCAGCATCACAAGGGCAACGCCGACCGGCCCGACGATCATGGTGACACGATCGATTGGATTTCGATTTACAAGCACGGCCATGACGGTGAAGCGGAACATCCGTTGAAATACACGTTCGTAAGCTTCTTTCGCGAGGATCCTAAGGCTGTTTTAAAGGAACTAAAACGAAAGAATCCGCGCGAGGCGTTTTGGGGAGTGTTCGAACTGGTGTGCTTCGTCACGACTTTTGTGATCCTCGGTATTCTGAACTGGCATTACATCTGTTTCCTTTTGCCGTTTTGGTATTTTGGGAACTGCCTCTCTTATCTGAACGGCTATTATCGGCATTACGGGGGCAATCCCGACGAGCCGATTGCCTGGGGCGTGAGCACCTACGGCAAGCTCTATAACTGGACGTGGTTCTACAATGGCTACCATGCCGAACATCATTTCCGGCCGAAGGTGCATTGGACTCGAATGCAGGCGTTCCGCGATCAAATCGTGGAGCAGCAACACAAAGCTGGCGTGCGCGTGATCAAGGTGCCGCACGCGCTCGGTTTTCTTGACTCCGATTTGACGGCTGCTGATCTGCCACAAAAGCCTCGAGAACTACATTCCGAGCCGGCTGCCTAACACGGATAATCCGGACTTGTCTCAGATCAAAAGGATTGACAGCGGGGAGCGACCTGAAGCATCACGCGGACCCGTCAACTGCCCATTAATGCCATGAAATCTTTATTCTCATCATCGATTGCCATCCTTACCGGGTTGTTAGTTCTTACGTGGCCATTCATGTTGGCTGAAACCTTTACCGAAGGCATCCGTGTATCCCCGGAAACGGTTAGCCTGAAGGAGGGCCAATATGTTTGGGAACCTGAGCGCGCGCCGGAAGGACCACTTTTGATCGTCGCCAGCATTACCGAGCAGGTGGCGTATGTTTATCGGAACGGTGTCTGCATCGCGCGGTCAAGCGTTAGTACTGGGCGTCCGAGTCATCCTACTCCAACCGGCGTTTTCACGATCCTGGAAAAAGGGGTGCATCATACCTCGAGTATCTACAAGGGGGCAGAAATGCCTTACATGGAGCGCGTCACCTGGGGGGGAATCGCGCTGCACGCTGGCGATCTACCAGGTTACCCCGATTCCCATGGATGTGTCCGGCTTCCGCTTGAATTTTCGAAGCTGCTGTTCGGAGTCACGATGAAAGGCGCGACCGTAATCCTGGCGAACCAACACTCCGCGCCTGCCGCGACAGTGCATCCGGGGCTTTTCTTTTCCAAGAGCGGCGAAGAGAGTGAGCCGATTGCAGCCGGCCAGTTTGACTGGAACCCGGATGAGTCTCCCACCGGTCCAGTCTCTGTGATTATCAGCAGCGCGGACAAAACAGTTTACGTTTACCGAAACGGCGTGGAAATCGGCCGGGCGGGAATACCAAATCCGCAGGTCGTTTCGCCTTTGAACGACCTGGTGTTTAGCGCCCTTCAGGGAACGGATGCGCAAGGGCATCTGCGCTGGGCGGAAGTGACAGCCACCGGCGAGAGCAAATCGAACGAGAGTATTTTCTTGGCCTCGCAGAAAAGCGGCCTGCCAGCTGCGTTCCTGGATAAGGCAAAGTCCGTCGTCACACCGGGCGCGACACTTATCTTCACAGACAGGCCCGTAGATCCAAGCACGCAGAGCCCTCCGAACTTTCAAATTCTCGTTGCGCAAAAAGACAAACCGTCAGTGCAGAAGGACTGAAGCTCAGATAGGAGTACCGCGGTCAAAGAGGCGCGCATCTGTCACGGAACCGTGCGGGATCTCGCAAATGTTCGGGATGAGTATGGCCAAGAAATTCTGAACCGGCGACGCTAGACCCAACATGAACTAGCAAGCTTCTACAAACACCATGAAACTAAAACATAGCGCAGCACTACTCAGCTTCGTTCTCGGCGCAGCGTTCGCGCCAACGGAGAGCGCGCAACAAATCGATCGGACCGTCCTGCCGGTCCCCGAGCCTCAGCCTCCAACCATTACGGAACTTGACGCTCGTAATGCCAAGGCGCCGCCGCGCTTTGAAGTCAAAGCCCCCAAGGGGGCGCCGAACGTCGTCGTCGTTTTGCTTGACGACATCGGCTTCGGACAAGCAAGCGCATTCGGCGGACCGTGCAAAATGCCGACGCTGGATAAGCTCGCGGCAACTGGGCTGCGCTATAACGATTTTCATACGACTGCGCTTTGCTCGCCGACACGCACTGCGTTGCTGACGGGGCGCAATCATCACGTGAACAACGCGGGCGCGATTATGGAACTCGCTACCGCTTTTCCCGGCAATACTGGGATCCGTCCGCAAAGTGTGGCTCCGCTCGCGGAGATGTTGCGACTCAACGGTTATAGTACCGCCGCGTTTGGCAAGTACCACGAAACGCCGCCGTGGGAGGTTTCGGTCTCAGGACCGCTCGATCGTTGGCCCACTCATTCCGGGTTCGATAAATTTTACGGCTTCATCGGTGGCGAGACCAATCAGTGGGCTCCGGCCATTTTTGATGGAACCATCCGGGTGGAGCCCGCGCACGATCCCAATTACCATTTTACCGTTGATATGACTAACCAGGCGATCGCCTGGATGCAGGCGCAACACTCATTGACGCCGGACAAGCCTTTCTTCGTCTACTTCGCCACTGGTGCGTTGCACGCGCCGCACCATGTCCCCAAGGAATATATTGATCGATACAGGAGCAAGTTTAACCAAGGATGGGATGCGCTGCGCGACGAAACGTTCGCGCGCCAGAAACAAATGGGCGTTGTTCCGGCCAGCGCCGAGCTAACCAAGCGGCCCACAGAAATTCCTTCCTGGGATTCTCAAACGCCGGACCAGAAAAAACTTGAGGCGCGGCAAATGGAGACCTTCGCTGGTTTCGCGGAGCACACTGACGAACAAATAGGACGTCTAGTCGACGCACTGCAGGAAATGAGCGTACTAGATAGTACCTTGTTCGTTTATATTGTTGGCGATAACGGTGCGAGCGCCGAAGGCGGACCGGAAGGCGCCTACAATGAGATGATGGCTTTGAATGGTATCATCGGT
>DATBAT010000168.1:0-23980 GCA_036271375.1 Terriglobales bacterium | reverse complement strand
CTCTAAAATCTGGGGACATCACACCGCTAAATTCGGCGTCGACCTTCGATATATCCAATTCGATGTTCGTCAGGACATCGAGCAAAATGGCGTCTTCGGGTTCGATGGCAACGAAACCGGCAACGACTTCGCGGACTTCTTGATTGGTACCCCCGATTCCTACGGCCAGGCGAGTCGTGGATTTACCCAGGACGCGCGTGCAAAATATGCCGGGGCCTACGCCCAAGATAGCTGGAGAGTGAAACCGAATTTAACTCTCAACTACGGCGTTCGCTGGGAGATGAGCGAACCGTTCTACGACACCCAGAACCGCATTCAAGCTTTCGTTCCCGGCCTGCAATCGGTAGTCTTCCCGGATTCACCCGAAGGCTGGGTCTTCCCCGGTGATCCAGGCATTCCCTCGACCATCGCCGGGACCACGCACAAAAACTTTGCTCCACGGTTAGGTATTGCCTACTCTCCCGGATTCACTGACGGCCCGCTCGCCAAAGTCATGGGCGGGCCCGGCAAGATGAGCATTCGCGCTGGCTTCGGCATGTACTACACCAGCCTGCACGAGTCTCCGTTGCTATATGAAACGGGAGACGCCCCGTTCGGACTTTTCTACACCAGCCCTGCACTGGTTTATCTCGAAGAGCCGTTCAAGTCGCGCACCAGTGACAATGATCCTGGACAAAGGTTTCCAGTTCCTGAAGTTACCGGCGGATCGGACATCGATTTCTCAACTTGGATGCCGGTTTCAGGATCGACCATCGTCGATCGCCACAACGTGTTGCCGCGGACCACGCACTACAACCTGAATATTCAACGGCAGCTTACAAGTTCAACCATCCTGACGCTCGCCTTCGTCGGTTCGCAGGGGCACCATCTGATCACACAGATTGAAGCTAATCCCGGCGATATTGCGAAATGTCTCGAGGTGCGTGCTCTTTTTGCCGCTGCGGGAAATCCTGATGGAGGTTGTGGCCCCGGCGGGGAAGATTCGATCTACGCCATCGGCGGGCAGACCTTCTATGGCACACGTCCGTACTCGGTAACCTCCGGCCGCCACCTCGCACAGGGCCTGCTCGACTTCGGTTCGACACTTCCTTACGCCACAACTGCGGCGAACTCCAGCTACAACAGCTTTCAAGCGACATTGGAAAAGCGAGTGGGGCGCCTGAATTTTCTGGCCGCCTACACCTGGTCGAAATCGATGGACAATTCGTCCAGCTTCAACGACGGCACCAACCCGTACAATCCAAGCGCCAGTAAATCGTTATCCGCCTACGACCTTACTCATAATCTTGTGCTCAGCTATGTTTACCAGTTGCCGTTTGGCAAGTGGATCAGCCCGGGTTTCTTACACAAAGTAGCTGACGGATGGGCGTTCAGCGGAATTACCCGTTTCGCCACTGGCTTCCCCGTCACGCTTTCTGCCAGCGGAGACAATTCTCTCTGCGGATGCTACGGCTCCGGCGCCAACGGCGTCGACGTTCCCAACTACGACGGCACCTCCGTTCACACGTTCAACCCCAGAGCCTCGGGCAATCAGTATTTTTCAACTACGCCGTTTACTCCAGAGGACATCGGCGTTCCGGGTGACTCCAACCGCCGCTTCTTTCATGGCCCGGGCACAAATAACACTGACCTATCGTTGCTGAAAGACACCAAACTACGCGAGAACGTCGAATTGCAGTTCCGCGCGGAGTTCTTCAACGTCTTCAACCATGCAGATTTTCAAAACCCGGTGGGTGACATTTCGTCGCCTAACTTTGGACGAGTACTAGCCTCAGGGCCGGGCCGCATCGGGCAACTGGCGCTGAAGCTGAAATTCTAGGCGCTCCTTAGGCGGCGGACGCAGGCTGCCCGCTGCTGATAGGATTTTTGTGCGATGGTCACTGCTCGGGAGCGTTCGCTCTTCGCAAGATTTTTTTTGCTCGCCGTATTGGTTTTTGCCATTGCGGAGACCGTTACCGCGCAAAACGAAGCGAGCCTTCACAACCACGCCGGCATTGAGCTTGCGAAATCCGGAAATCATGCGGCGGCAGTGAAGGAATTTCAGCAGGCTGTTTCCCTGAATCCAAAGGATACGACGGCCCTCTACAACCTCGGCCTATCGTTTACTCAGCTCGGACAAATTAAAGACGCAGCTGAATCGTTTCGGCGGGGCGTGGAATTGCGTCCCTCGTCTGCGGCCATCCGCCTCGCTCTGGGACGCGCACTGCTCGACACAAACGATCTGGAGGGTGCCAGCGTCCAGTTTGAGAAAGCAGTCAGCCTCGATCCGAAATCAGGCATGGCGCATTACAGCTTGGGAATGCTCCGCGGCCAACGCGGAGATATTGCAGGAGCGGTAACCGAATTCCGGGATGCGATCCGACTGCAGCCAGACTTCGCAGAATGGCACCTGCGCTTAGGTGTCGCATTGCGCCGCCAGGGAAAGGGCGCCGAGGCGATCTCTCACATGCGCTCGGCTGTCCGCCTGGATCCCAATAACCCCGAAGCCCACTATCGCCTTGGAATCTCCTTGCGCCAGGCGGACGATAAAAATGCGGCGCTCGCGGAATTCAAACGCGCCGTCGAGTTGAAACCCGACTACGAGGAAGCGCGATTCAACTACGGAATGCTTTTGCGTCAAACCGGGCAACCACAGGCAGCCGCGACTGAATTACAGCAGGTACAGAAGCGAGCAGAATTCCGCCGGGAAGTTGCGCAGGCAAAATCGCTCACCGCTTCCTCTCTGGCGCATCTTGAACAGCATTCCCCGGACGGGGCGATCAAGGACGCGCGATCTGCATTGTCGTATTGGAAAGAGGATCCTGTTGCCTACTATCTTGTGGGCAAGGCGTTTGAACAGAAAGGCGAATTGGAGGCAGCAGCGGAAGCCTTACAGACTTCGCTGTCTTTCAGACCGGACGATTCTGAGACACACAACTCTCTGGGTCGCGTTTTAGCCCACCTGGGAAAAAACGATCAGGCCGGCGCAGAATTCGATATCGCTATCGCGCTTGAACCGGATTCCGCCGACGCGCACTACAATCGCGCGCTCGCTGCCACCCTGATGCACGATGACGGCCGGGCAATCGCGGAGTTTCGCCGCGCGATCAATCTCCGAGCGGACCATCTCGAAGCTCAACTGGCCCTGGCGTTGGCATTGCAACGAACGAAGGACTTGGATGGTGCGGCCAATACCCTTCGCGTGGCCTCGAAACTTCATCCTTCATCACCGGAAGTACACAACAATCTTGGATTGGTCCTTCTTGATGCCGGAAACGCAAGCGGGGCGTTAGGAGAATTCCGCAGAGCCATCGAGATCAATCCCGATTACGGAGCGGGCCATTACAATCTCGGGTTAGCGCTCCAACAATCAGGCGACACAGCCGCCGCGGAAAAGGAATTCCAGCGCGCGAAAGAACTGGGTGTTCCAAACTAGACGCTACTGAGGTTTGTCAGAGAACTTGCCCAGCATCCGGTAGGTTTGAATAATCGCGTTGTTCACGATCCGCTCGCCTGCTCCCACCTCGAGCCACGTGCCTCCACTGGATCCGCCGTAACCGCCGCGAGCGGCTGCCTGAATCGTCGGAATATAGCCGAGATAGGCATCGCTATATCCCACGAAAAAATTATCGGGAACCGGGCAGCGCTTCCGCCAATCCTCCTGAAGTTCAACGAACGGCTCCCCCGGCAGCACCGCAAAAGCGATTCGTTTGTTGATCAAGATCGTGGAAACTGGCGCTGCCACCATCGGGCTCGCTCCGGGAAAATATTGGTCCGCGTGTTGCGGCCCCCAAGTCTCGATGTATGCATCGTGGAAGGTGGCCGTGTCCCAGCGAAAGTGAAACTCCAAAGTCTCATCGGCAAAATCCAGATTTCCATCCGGCTCACTTGCTGTTTGGATCGTCTTCGCCACGCGGACCGCTTCTTCGCCCAGTTGTTGTCCGGTCCAGGTGCGAGCTTTCTCAGGATTGTCTGCGTTGTGGGTATTCGCGTAATAGGGATCGATGTCACCCGGAGCCCCCTGAAGAAAAAATGCCAGGGGTTTGCCATCGAATGCGGTTTCGATTGTCTTCGCCATCACTGCGGGATAGTCGGCGGAGTAATTCACGTTTTCGGCGCTGTAGACGACGGGATGGCAAGCATAATTGACCAAAACCGCAAGCGGCTTGCCATCCGTAGCATCGACGCGAAGGACCGCAACCGTAGGATCGACCGGCGAAGACATGAACCGCTCGGGACTGTCGGCGGCCTGATAGTTGTCGGGCAATTTCGACAATAGACGGTTGTAGCCAAGATAGATTTTTCCGTAACCGGCGCCGATTCGGACTTCCACCAAATGTGACGCCGCCTCGTGAATCGCCCGCGCGATTTTGTCGATCGCCTGCAATTCCCAGTCGGGAGTTTTATTCTCCGGATAATGATCCGAGATCATGGGCCCGGCATGAGTGTGGGAAGCCGCCGCCACAACCAGAGAGATGTTGTCACCCGTTGCCGCGGCACTGCGCAGGCGTTTGATCGAATCGGGGCCGAAACTTCTGCCGAGATCCAGGGCCACAATCGCCATCCGCTTGCCGCTGCCCTCCAGCACCAGCACACGCGCATAAAGAGGATCGATAGTGCCCTGAGAGGGAAACTGCCGCGCCCCAAACCCCCACATGTCCATTCCGACCGGCGGAGTTATGTCGGTGCGAGCAACCCCGCCTTTTAGCGGCGACGCATGAAGCAGGGAAGTGGTTAGAACAGAAAGAACCAGCATTAATGTCCAGCGAAGCATCTTCACCCTCCAGTCAGATTAAGCCATGGCGTTCGAAGCTGCCAGTCCCGCCATGGCAAAAATCAAAAGCGCGATACCGGCTGCCAACTGTCGTTTCGCGGAACGTGGCGCGGAGCGCCACTCCCCGCTGAGCATTCCAATGGCATTGGCAGACGCGACCACCGTGCACATCAACACTCCCCATCCCAGCGAGTGTCCCAATTCCCCTAACGCCCGGGCACCGAGGCCGTAGAGCAAAAAGCCCGCCATCCAAAAAAGTCCCATGAGCGCAGAGAAAATAAAATACGAAGAATGTTTGGCCGTCAAAAGCAGATCAGAGGAAGAATTGCGAATGAGCAGAACAACTGCATACCCGCCATTGAACACAAACATGAATAGGCACAGATAGGCCAGGACCAGACTGCCGCCCGCGAAGTTGGAAAGCCCTTGCGCCTGTGCAACATCGGCCATGCCCGTGCCGGCGACAAATCCCATATTGCCGGTTGCGCCCAGCAGCCCAGAGACGATGCAGAAAATCACGCCGCGAAGATAGCGTCCGCCCTCCACTGACGATGCGTTTTGTTCGCGCCAGCGTCCGGCGAAGGAGCAGAAGGTCACGCCAAGCAGCATGAGAAACAGGCAGAAAAGAATGACGAAGAATTTCTCCAGCGATCCATGATGGCTGGTCAGCAGCGGAACCAGCGCACCGACAAAAGCGGCCAGGCCATAGATGATTGCGAAGCCCAACGACAGGCCAACGATGTTGATGCCGATTCCAAAACTCAAGGCGGCCAGTGCCCAGCCCGTGGCGTAAACCCCCATCATTAGAAGCGTCTGGCTGGGCGTGGCGGAGAGCACCGCTTTAACGCTGGGCACGCACAGGAAAACGATCAGCCATGGAATCAGGAAGTAGCAGAAAAAAGAAAACGTCAGCCAGACGTGTTCGAAATTCCAATTTTTCGACCACTTTGCGGGAAGCATGAACAAGGCTTGGCACACGCCGCCTACCAGCACCATGGCCAGCCCGATCATTGCCGTGTTATCCATTTCGCCCTGCCTACCCCTCAAAGCTCCAGGAAGATTGGCGTACCGCTCGCCGCCGAAACGCTGCTGGCATCCATCAGTTTCATGACTTCATAAGATTGCTGCGGAGGGCAGATCAATTTCTTTCGCCGGTCGCGAACGCAGTCCACAAAATGTTGAAGCTGCGCGACGAACATATCTTGCGGACTGGTTTGGATCTCGGAAGCGTCGCCGTGCTCCGCGTAAAGATGCGCGCTCTCGATGGACTCCGCTCGTCCTGCAATATCGTCCGCCGAAACGAACCGGTATTCGGCGGCGGCTTGCGAACCAGTCAAACGCAATCCGCAGGAAAATGGCCACGAATCCGGCATAAGGTAGCTGGCCTCGATGGTGGCAATCTGGTCATCGGCGAACGTCAAAACAGTGTTCACGTGATCTTTCGGCGCGCTTCCGGATTTCACCGCGAAGGTTTGCAGGATCTTGGGTCGTCCCAGCATCCAATAAATGAAATCCATGTCGTGAATTTGCAAGTCAAGCAGGCATCCGCCACTCTTTTCCGGATCGCGAAACCATGTGCTCCACATCGGCGGTTTGGCCAGGCGATAGGTTGCGGTGGAATGCAGCCTGCCCAATTTTCCTTCCGTCAGCAGCTTTTTGATGGCGGTGTACTGCGGCCAAAAACGCAGAAGTTGTGCCACCATAAAAACCACGCCGCTGCTCTCCGTCGCGCGCAGCATGCGCGCAGCCGACGCCGCATTCAGCGCCATCGGCTTTTCACAGAGCACGTGTAAGCCGCACTGGGCGGCTTCTACGACGAGATCTTCGTGGAGAAACGTGGGAACACAGATCAAAACAGCGTCAAGCTGGTAGCTATGAAACAAACGCTGGTATGACGAAGTGAACGCAACCTCAGGGAACCGCTTCTTAACTCGGCTGGCTTGTCGTGAGGCGATGGCCACCACTTCAACGCCTGGAGTTTTTTTCGCCGCCTCGTAGTGGATTCGCCCGACGTAGCCCATCCCGGCGATGCCTAGTCTGATCTTGCGCTGAGTCATGGGTGAGCGTGGCCGTCGTCGAATTTCCGCCGGGAAGTTTCCTAGACCGGAGAGTTGATCAGTCCTTCCAAATAAACTTTGGACTTGCGAATGTCCTCACCTTGTTGCGCGCCCTCAATCTCGCGCTCAATCGTGATGGGGCCGGAGTAATTCAACTGCTTTAGCCGTTTGATCAAGACGGGGAAATTCGCCTTGCCCTGGCCGATGGCCACCTCGTTGCCAAGTTCTTTGGGGTTCGTCGGGAAGAGGCCGTCTTTGGCATGCAAGCCGCCAACATACTTTCCCAACACATCCAGCGCATCGACGGGATTTCCTTTCCCATAAAGAATGAGATTGGCTGTGTCGAGATTCACGCGCTGATTATCGAGGCCCACATCCAAGATCGCGCGCAAAAGGGTGATGGGCGTTTCCTGCCCGGTTTCGAATAAGAAATTCTGACCGTTCTCTCTAACGTAGCTGATCACTTCTTTCAGGGCTTTGACCGTCGGTTCGTAGTTCGGATCGTTGGGATTTTCCGGAATAAAGCCGCAGTGCGTGTGAACCGCTTTCACGCCCAGTTTCTTGGCGAAGTCGGAGGCGGCTTTGAGTTGCGCGATCCTTTCGGCGCGAAACTTCGGCGGGACTACGCCAATCGTCTCTGGCCCCTGGTAGAAGTCGTAGATCAAATGTCCCGGGCCGGAGCAGTTGATTGCGGTGATCTCAATCCCGGTTTCCTTAATTGCACTCGCCGTCTGCTCGACCATTGCCTTGGAAAAGTCTTCCATGCCCAGTTGTGCTGTAGGAAGGTCAAAGCTGCGTACTTTCTTGAGCGCGGCCGCGGGATGATTTCCCCCGGGAACAATCAGTCCCAGTCGAATTTTTGAGGCCGGCGCGGCCAATAACTCTTGCGAGAGCGATGATGCAGCGGCCATGGCGAGCGACGTTTTCAAAAAGCTGCGGCGGTCGAATTCAGGCACGGGGACACCTCAGAGGTATAGTTTATTTCGTTATAGTCAATAATGCGGCGTGAATTCGCCATAATTATGGCACAACGACGATAATAAATATCAAAAAAAGATGTTTCTCTTGACAGAATATTTTGCCGTCTGTTATTCACATTCTTACCCGAACGCTTCACGTGAGGAGCCATCATGGCGGAATCGACGCGGCGCACTTTTCTTGGTTCAACTCTGGCAGGAGCGGCAGGTATCGCACTGCTGCCCAACAAGCTGTCTTTCGCGTCATCCTCATCGACGAAGTTAGCGGTGCTCGGTGGAACCCCGGTCCGCAAAGCGCCATTCCCCGGCTGGCCAATTGTAGGAAAGCCCGAGCGCACTGCAATGGACGACGTATTGGAACAACGGGAATGGTGTCGCCTTTCCACCAGCGGCCCGGAATACGTAAAACATTTCGAACAGAAATATGCCGAAATGACCGGCGCAAAGCGTTGTCTGGCCACTTCCAGTGGAACCACCGCTCTGGTCACCTCGCTAAACGCATTGGACGTCGGTCCCGGCGACGAAGTCATCGTTCCCCCGTACACGTTTGTTGCGACCATTAACGCCGTCTTCCTTCAGCACGCATTGCCAGTTTACGTCGACACCGATCGCAAGACTTTTCAGATCGATGCGGAGAAAATTGAAGCTGCGATCACGCCCCGCACGCGATGCATCCTCCCAGTCCACCTGGGCGGAAACCCGGTTAATGTCGATAAGATTCTAGCCGTCGCGAAAAAGCACAATCTCAGCGTACTGGAAGATGCTTGTCAGGCCCACTTGGCGGAATGGCGCGGAAAGAAAGTCGGCACCCTGGGCGATCTTGGATGCTTCAGTTTCCAGGCCTCCAAGAATTTGAACAGTGGCGAGGGCGGTGCAATCCTTGGGAACGACTCTTCGTTGATGCAAATCTGCGAAAGCTTCCACAACAACGGTCATCTAATGTCCTCCGATTTCCGCATGGACGCCATCAACGGCTCCAACCATAGAATGACCGAATTCCAGGGTGCAATTCTGGGAGCGCAAATGACGCGTCTGAAGGCGCAAACTGACACGCGCACGGAAAACGCAAACTACCTCACCGCTCAACTCAAAGAAATCCCCGGCATTTACCCGGCGGAAATGTACGATGGCACCACGCGCAACGCCTACCACCTTTATATGTTCCGCTACGATCGTTCGCACTTCGCGGATTTGCCGCGCGAAAAATTCCTCAAAGCCCTACAAGCCGAAGGCGTTCCTTGCTCCGCCGGTTACACTCCACTGAACAAAGAAGCCTTCATGGAAAACACCTTGAACTCCAGGGCGTTCAAGCGGATCTACTCGGAAAAAGAACTAGCCGAAAATAAAGAACGCAACAACTGCCCGGAAAACGACAAGCTGTGCAATGAAGAAGCAGTGTGGCTGGAACAGACGATGCTGCTGGCCGGACGCACCGATATGTCCCAGATCGCTGAGGCGGTGAAGAAGATTCAAGCGCAAGCCGGCGAACTGGCGCGAGCCTGATTCCTAGCGGTCCTGAAAACTCGTAGCGTAACGAAACGCCTCGACCGGATGTCCGTCTTTCACGTCCTGCATTTTCTTCACCTCTTCTTTGGTGGTCTTGTAGGTCTCGGGGTCCCAATCCGGGCGATATTTCGATCCCGACGGCTCAAACTGACTCACCTGCTTCAACAGCGATTCGGCTTTCAAGTCGAACACAGAGTCGATGTTTACCCAATAATTCGCTTCCTGATCGGAGGGATAAAAGAAATAAAGTTCGGGCACGTGATAAGGCTCAAGTCCGCGCTCGAGTAGGAGATTCGGAAAGTAGAGGTGAAATTGCGCCGCCCGCACCGCGTCGATGGTGTTGAACGCCGCCATGCGGTGATCAGTTTTGTGCCAGCGCTCATACCATTCTCCAGGATCGACTGACAGCAAGACATCCGGACGAATCTTACGGATGATCGCAGTCGCCTCCTCCGTTAGTTTCGGTTGGGCGGCGTATTCCAGCATCCCGTCGTCATAGCCCATCCAGATCAGATTTTCTTTTGGAGTTCCCAGCAAACCTTCCGAAACTTCTTCTTCGTGTTTGCGGATGATGGCCAGGCGTTGCGAAGTCATCTCGCGGTCGCCAGAACCCTTGTCATCGTTGGTGTAGATGACGATGAAGACCTTATTGTGATTTCTATTCAACAGCGCGATCGTTCCTCCCGCGCCGAAGGCGTCGTCATCGGGATGCGGCGTGAAAACCAAAATCGTCTTGTCGTGGAGATCTTCCAGACGAATTTTTGGTGTTTCGGAAAAAGCCATGCTCGCAAACGTAAGCAGCAAACTCGAAACAGCGACGAAGTATTTCATGCGGTCTCCGCTTCTAAATAAAAAATCCCCGGCCGCCGGAGATGGTTTGCTCTTGACGGCCGGGTCCCTCATTGCATATGCCTTACGATTTCTGAAGAAGCTCCTTCGGTTGGAGCTCGGAACGAAACTGCCAAATTTTTTCAACGGCGCGGACCACGTCATCGATGTCCTGCTGAGATCCCAGCAACAAACGTTGTTCCAGCCAAACCGCTTCCTGGCAGGCCGTTTCAGCCGCGGGGCATGAACCGGCGAACGCCCCGTAGTCCACGTTTTCAATCGGACCAAGCGAATCGCCAGCGCTTCGGCTCGGATAAAAATCGTGATTCACGAACAACGGATTCTTGTACAACGGGAACGCATAGCCGGAAGAGCAAGGCACACCTTCCGCTTCCAGCGCTTCCAGAAAAGCCTGACGGCTGAGTCCAAACTCCTGCTCGTCGAAACGCAGCACGAAAATATGGAAGGTCGCAGTCGTCGCGTATTCCGGCAATCGCAAAGGGCGAACCCCCGGCACCTTCGACAAACGCGATGCGAGATAGACTCCGTTCTTCATTCGGCACTGGGTCTGTTCTTCCAACCGCTCCAGCTGACAACCCAGCACTGCGGCATGAAATTCGCTGAGCCGGTAGTTCCAGCCAAGCCGGTGATGCTCATACCAGGGGCGTCCGGATTCACGCCCACCCCAAACGTAAGACTCGCAAAGCCGCGCTATTTCAGCGTCATTCGTCACGATCACCCCGCCTTCTCCGGCGGTCATGTTTTTTGAAAACTGAAAGCTGAACGTCCCCGCCAAGCCAAGGCTCCCCAACTTTTCCCCGCGCCAGGTGCCCCCATGCGCATGCGCCGCATCTTCGAGAACGGCAATGTCCTTGGCTCGCGAGATGGCAGAAATTTGTTCCATGTCAGCCGCCACCCCGGCAAAGTGAACCGGAATCACCGCGCGGGTTCGAGGTGTGATGGCCGCGGCGAACTTCGCCGGGTCCATGCAGTAAGTGTCGGGATCGATGTCACAAAAAATCGGGGTGGCGCCCACGTGCAACGGGGCAGTTGCGGTCGCAATGAACGTGTAAGGCGGAACGATAACTTCATCGCCCGGTCCAATGCCCATCGCTTTCAGTGCGATTTCGAGCGCGGCTGATCCCGTGGAGCAGGGGATGCCGAATTTCGCATTGTGAAATTCGGCGAACTGACGGGCGAAGTGTGTGGCCTTCGCCGTGGAAGTACGGTCCGGCTCCGCGACGTCTCCGCAGGCGTTTTTCCACCACTCGCCGCTACGCAGGACTCCGAGAAGTGCGGCTTCTTCTTCGCTCCCGAAAACGGGCCAGACCGGAAACGCCTTTGTGCGAACCGGTTTACCACCTTGAATGGCTAAATTGCTCATGCTCTTTCTTAACGTTTCAGTGTGTAAGTCGCGATGGCCCGGCAACGAAATCAAAATAAACCAGACTCTGCGAAATTGCCAGCCATAAAATAACAAAAATGAATAAAAGTTTGGCTTGAACGGATTCGTTCTTCGGGAGCTGGCAGACGGTAAAATGGTCGGGCAGGTGCCGATCCTAGGACCTTCCGCGTATTGTCCGCGACGCGACGACCGTTTTGGCAGGCGAAGGATGCCCCGCCTCGATCATGAACTTGGGAAGCTTCAACGCCGGAATTTCAAAGTGCCTTTCCAGAATCATTAAGGCGAGACCGAGCACGCCGGCATCGTTTCCCAGCCTGGCGAATTGGACGCTCAGTTCTTCAGTCGCCTGGCTGAGGGCCTGGCGTTTGATCACCCGCGAAATTTGGTCAAGAAGATTGTCGCCTGCAAGACTAAGGCGGCGGTCCAACACAATCATAGAGGGATTAAATAGGTTGACCAGGTTAGCCAGCCCCAGTCCCAGATAGTTTTGAATTTGTTCCGCGATCGCCAGGCAGATCTTATCGCCCTCGGCGGCTGCGGCGAGAATTTTCCAGATGGTGATCTTTTCGTTGTCACCATCGGAGGCTGCGGTCACGCTCGAGCGTCCGCCCTCTGCGATTGCCTTTTTCACTTTGGTTTCTACCGCGGTTGCACCGATGAGAGCTTCAAGGCAGCCAAAACTTCCGCAGTTACAGGCCGGACCATCTTGCACGATGTGAGTATGTCCAAACTCGCCCGCTGACCACCCGTGACCGCGCACCAGTCGGCCTTCGAGAATGAGCCCCGCGCCAATACCCGCGCCGTAATCCACATAGGCCATGTCGGAGACCAACTCGCCCACGCCCAAAACCCGCTCCGCGATTGCACGTGCCCGAGTTTTACTCTCCACCAGTACCGGCACGCCAAAGGCCTTCTCGAAGATCTCCTTTAAATGGATATTTTTCCAGAAGTCGATCGTTGTCGAAGTTAGAGTCACGCCATTGCGCGCGTCGACTAGTCCAGGGTCGGCGATCCCCAGTCCAATCAAGTCACTCTCGTCTACCTTCGCCCGGCGCAGCAGTTTTCTGGTGCAGTCAATGAGTTGTTGTATGAGGCCCGCTGATCCGCCCGCAAGATAGGCCGGCTCTTGAAGACTGCTCTTGATCGCCGGATGCAGATCGGTGAGCGTGACCAGAACCGTTTCGTCGTCGAACTCGATACCTAAAACCTGTTTGTATTGGTCGTTCAACTGCAAGAGAACTTGCTTCCGGCCCATGCGGTTGTTGGACCGGCCAACTTCGTGCAGGCGGTCTTCCGTCAACAGTTCATGGACGAGCGCCGAGATCGTACTGGGGCGCAGGTTGGTCATGTCGTGAATGCCAACCCGTGACAGCGGACCGAAGCGCCGCACCACTGCTTCAATAACGATTTTGTCGCGCTCGCTTTTGGTCGTTACATGCTTCATGGATTAGCAGTATCTCTTGGCTTCCGGAGAAGAGCAAAATATAGATCAAACGTGCAGTCTACTTATTGCCCGAGATTATCACTTTTTTGGTATGATCTCCAAACCTCGCCGCGCCTCGTCGGCGTCCGCCCAGGAGATTGTCCATGCCGGAAACAACTGCCGCCACTGACGCATCTTCCACGGCGCCCAAACTTCAACGCGTATTGACTCTTTGGGACCTGATTCTCTACGGAATCGTGCTCATCATGCCGATCGCACCGGTACCGCTGTTCGGCTTGGCGCAAAAGCTGTCTAACGGACATGCCGTCACTACCATTCTGATTGCCATGGTCGCAATGACGCTTACGGCTTCGAGCTATGGCCGAATGTCTGCGCTCTATCCGTCAGCCGGTTCTGCTTACGCCTACGTAGGCAACGGACTGAACCCGCATCTCGGCTTTCTCGCCGGCTGGGCGATGTTTCTCGACTATCTTCTGGTGCCGCTAATCTGCACCATCTACGGCGCATTGACCGTCTTTCGCCTGGTTCCGCAAGTGCCTTACGCCGTGTGGGCATTTTTGTTCGCTGCCGCCATGACGTTCATCAATCTTCGCGGTATTCGCTCCACTTCACGGTTCAATACCGTTTTGCTATCCATCATGATGGTGGTTGTTTCCGCTTTTCTGGTTTTCGCCGTCAAATTTCTCTTCGGCACTCAAGGCTGGCACGGGCTGTTTGCAGTGCAGCCCTTCTATTCGCCGTCAACCTTTCATCTTCCCGCAATCGCTACCGCGACTTCCCTGGCAGCCCTCACCTACGGCGGATTTGACGGCGTAAGCACGCTTGCCGAGGATGTTGAAAATCCTCGCCGGAACGTCCTGTTGGCCACCGTGATCGTTTGCATTTTTACCGGGATTTTTGGAGGGCTACAGGTCTATCTGGCGCAACGTGTTTGGCCGGACTTCCATACCTTCGCCAACCTTGAGACGGCTTTTATGGACGTGTCCCAGCGAGTCGGTGGACCTCTTTTATTTCACGCATTCGCATTGATCCTGATCGTGGCCAACCTGGGATCGGGATTGAGCGCGCAGGCGGGCCTTTCGCGCCTGCTCTTCGGGATGGGAAGGGACAACGTGCTTCCCAGTGGCTTTTTTGCTCACCTCGACACCAAACATAAAACTCCCGTTTACAACATCTGGTTCATTGGCGTGCTGACCTTTGTCGGTGCGCTGATCCTGAACTATGAACGAACCGCAGAACTTATTAACTTCGGCGCGTTTCTCGCTTTCATGGGCGTGAACGCCGCAACCATCCGCCAATATTACTTCGCCCCTCAGCCCGGATATCGCCGCAACTTTTTGACGGACGTCATCGTGCCGCTTCTCGGATTTCTCTTTTGCCTCGGGATCTTTGTCAGCTTACCTTCCTCGGCCAAGCTTCTCGGCGCTGTATGGCTGGGGGCGGGCTTGATTTACTTGGCGGTGAAGACGAAGGGTTTCCGGGCCGCACCCAAAGCCTATGATTTATCCGGAATTTGATTTTATCAAAACTGTTAATTTTGATTGACAGTGCTCATAGTCCGCACTAGCATTCCGAAAACTCCGTGAGCGATACATCGGCCCAGACTCCGTCCACCAAAGGAAAGAACACTCCAGGCACGTTTCTGAGGTCCCGTATCCACTCTATCGACGCCCTTCGCGGTTTCGATATGTTTTTCCTCATGCAGGAGGAGCCGGGGTTTTTACTGGCGTTGTTTTCCGCGATTCATCTTCCATTCAAAGCAGTCTGGACGCATCACCTCGACCACACCGAATGGGTCGGATTCACCTTCTGGGATTTTATCGCCCCTCTGTTTCTATTCATCGTAGGGCTGAGTCTGCCGTTTGCGATTAGCCGCCGCGTAGCCGAAGGTGAGAGCAAAGGCAAATTGTTCGGCCACGTACTGCGGCGGACCGTTATCCTCATCCTCTTAGGTCTTGTCTTTAACGGTATTTTGCAACTGAACTTCGCCGATTTCCGCTATGCCGGCGTGTTGCAACGTATCGCTCTCTCGTATTTCTTCGCCGCCGTGATCACGCTCCGCTGGAACATTCGCGGACAAGCAATTTGGACAGCCGCCTTGCTTCTCGGCTATTGGGCCTTGATGGCTTGGGTCCCGGTCCCGGGTTTCGGGCATGGAGTGTACACGCCACAAGGCAATCTCGAAGGCTACCTCGATCGCCTGTTTCTTCCCGGCAAGTTTTGCTGTTTCATCTACGGGGACAACGAAGGCTACTTGAGTACGATCCCCTCGATCGCGACCGTTATGTTCGGTGTGCTTTGCGGACATCTGCTACGGGCGCCGTGGAGCGAACGCAAGAAACTGCAATGGCTGGTTGGCGGAGGCGTTGCCAGTCTTGCCATCGGGTTGCTGTGGGGTTTGAAGTTCCCCATAATCACGCGCCTCTGGACGAGTTCCTACACCGTCTTTTCCAACGGCTGGGCGATGCTGATATTCGCCCTTTTCTATTGGATCATCGACGTGAAGGGTCATCGAAAATGGGCGTGGCCGTTCGAAGTGATTGGACTGAACTCCATCACGATTTATGTCGTTCAAAACATCTTCAATTTTCTCTGCGTCGCCGTTGTGTTTGTTGGAGGACTGGCGAACCATGCCGGCGCCTATAAAGATCTACTATTGGCGGCATCCATTCTTGCTGTGAAGTGGCTGTTCCTTTACTTCCTCTATCGGCAGAAAATCTTTTTGAAAGTCTAGTCACGGTGGACCGACTAAACGTTGCAGGAACGTAATATCCTTGTTCGATGGCCGAGAAGAACCTTCCGCCAAAGAAACGCAATCTCAGGGTTAGCAAGTGGCTTGGAATGACGCCGGCAGTCGCCGTGTGTACATTTTGCGGCCGGGAATTTAAGGCGCCGATGGACGCGTTGCGCCGGGTCGGCGACGCCCAGGCCAATCTGCAGGATCAATTTAGCCGGCACCAATGTGAGCCGGACACTCCCGTATAGCGGCGGTTCGTGAATTGAAATATGTCAACAATAATGTTGACACAAGCCCAGCCCCCGGCTTAGCCTACCCCAGCCCGGTGACGCGAAAGCCGGACGTCGTCCAAATCCACCCACCCAGGAGCCGCTTCCCCGATGAAATCACGGCTATTTCTGCTCGTCTGCTTGATCTCCACCTGTCGCCTTGCAGTATCCGAAGAATGGCGCCTCAGTACTGACGACACGACGGTTGTCGTGTCCATCAAAGAGGGGAAACCGGTTCTCACAGAAGTGGGTACACCGAAATCGAAAGCAAACTGGCTTCTGGGTCCGGCCGTTGAGGGTCTGTTGCCCTCGGTGACGCAAAATAACGCGGAGACGCAAACTAACTGGAAATACGAAGATGGAAAGCTCGACTCCGGCCAGCTGGTGCTGCGTTTCTCGAATGCTGCGCCCGCGCTTGAACTGCAATCCGTGTGGCGCGCCCGTCCCGGACGTGGTCCGGTAGAGCATTGGCTCACCATTGCGAATAAGTCCGGCGCACCGTTAACCCTTGGTCATCAGGACAGCCTGGTTATCAACCATATCGGCCTACCTGAAAACGAGTCACTCGATGCCTGGTGGATCAAACGCGGCGCGGGCAACGCGACGTTGCAAGGCGGGACCTACACCCGAGGAGTGGGAAGGAATTCCGATGAGACGCTCACCAGCAATCCAACCGAAGGCGCAAGCCCTGTACCGTGGCTTGCCCTGCAGGCCGGAACCTCGCATGGCCTCTACTTCGGATGGGAGTTCACTGGCGTCGGACGCATCCATTATTACAGCGTGGGAGCGGACCCCGCGGCGCCGGCGGGCAACACTGCTACTGGTCCGGCACAGATCGCGGTTGAAGTTGGCAATGCGCCCGATTTCAAGACCGACATCGCCGCCGGTGAAACCTTTCTGGTTCCACCCGCCTTTGTCGGCGCCTACTCGGGAGACATTGACGATGGAAGCTACAGCCTTCATCGCTTCGTCATGGAGAAGCTGGTGCCACGCTATCCCAAGGACTATCCGGTGCCGAGCCTGGCCTACAACTTATACCTCGACAGTGGCGGGAGTGATGCGGAAGAGAGCGGTGTGCTCAAGAGCGCGCAACTGGCGCACGAGCTGGGCTTTGAGAGTTTCGTAGTGGATGCCATGTGGTTCCCCCAGTCCGGTGACTGGCACTGGGACACCAAACGCTTTCCGCACGGGCACAAACCTATTGAAGAGTACGTACACAAGAACGGGATGAAGTTTGGCCTGTGGATGGCCTACACTCACGGCTCCAACTCGACTAATCCACTCGCGCTTCGCTATTCAGACCATCCCGATTGGTTCGTGGCGCCGCCAACATTTAACGACAAGAGTCCCATCAACTGGGACGCCGAGATCGACCTCGGTTATGATCCCGCGCTCGAGTGGGCCAAGAAAGAGACGCAGCGCGCTGTCTCCGAATACAACGTGGACTACTTCAAGACTGACTACAACCCGGTCGCGACCAAATGCCAGCAGACCAATCACCGCCACCACTACGGCGTCGACGTCAGCTACTGGGCAGCGCTCGGCTACTACCAGGTGCAGGAAGAACTGCTTCAGAAGTTTCCTCAGTTGATCAACGAAGGCTGCTCCGGGTCAGGTCACATGAAGGATTTCGGTAACATTCAGCGCGTCCACTTTATTGCGATGAACGACACACTGTCGTCTCTACCCAACCGGCAGGGAACTTATGACTCGACATTTGCTTTTCCACCCGCGGCGCTGATGAACTACACCTACGAAAATTTCTATGACACGGTATCGGACGCGCCCGAGCCTTACTTCTGGCGCTCGTCGATGATGAACTGGTGGCAAATCGACCCAACCCACAGCGCGACTTGGACAGCGAAGCAGAAAGCCGACGTGAAGAAAGCCACTGACATCTACAAGTCGTGGGTGCGGCCGATGCTGCCCGACGCCAAGGTCCACCACATTCTGCCGCGCCCCGACGGCTATCACTGGGACGGAATGTTCTATTGGAGTCCCAGTCTCAAGCACGGCACGCTATACATCTTCCGCCCCAACAGCCCGGAGAAGTCCAGGACCATTACGCTGAAAGGCCTCGAGCCTGCTACGCGCTACAAGATCCACGGCGAAGACAATTCGACGCCAGCGTCCATCTACACCGGAGCGCAGTTAATGGAAGTGGGTTTGAAGATAGCTCTACCGGCGCCATACACCAGCGACCTGATCTACCTGGAACAAGTTCACTAAGATTCGAATGGGAGGTAATTGAGGGGGTGCCATTCGAGTCCGTACTGAAGGCGGTGGGCCATCGAGCCTGCCGTCCGGTACGGGTACGAAATTTACAAAACGTTCCGCGTGGAACGTTTTGTAAAGTTCCCATTTTGGGAATGGGCTTGGTTTGTTGGGCTTAGGGGTGTTGAAGCGACACCTACTAGTTTTCCTTCCCGCCGAATGCAGGACACTTTATCCAGCGAACCCGGCGGTTGTATCACCTAACAAAGATCTCGGCCCCCGCTCTCGCTTTGACTAGGGAGCCACAGTCAGCGTTACGTGGGTTGTAGACGATTTCACTGGCTGTCCGCTATCGCTAACATTCACTGTAAACACGTAGGTGCCCGCTGCAGTCGGTATCCCGGTCACCATACCGGCCCCATACTGGGTCTGAAGATTCAAGCCGGGAGGAAATGTACCGCCTGCAAGAGTGAAGGTAAAGCCGGGTGTCCCGCCACTCGTGTTGTTGATGAAGTCCTGGTACGTCTGACCAACCTTGCCGTTTGACAGAGCCATGTTGGGCGTGACCAACGGCCCGGGCACAACTTTAATGGTAAGGTCCTTCTGGGCCCAGAATCCAAGGCGGTCTTGGAGTTCTGGTGTGATGGTGAACGTTCCTGGATACATGGCAATCCCTTGTAATAACCCCTGTGCGTTGGCGTTGAGTGTGAGACAGCTTTGGTAACAGATGGCGGTATGGGAGGTCCAGTAAAACGGAGGCGTGCCACCGCTCGCCTGCAACTGATAAGAGTATTGCACTCCAGTTTGTGCGTCGGGGAGGCTGCTGGTTGTAATGGTCGGTCGAACTGCAACAAGGATAGTGGCGGTCGCAGTCGTGGTTTGGGACGGCGAAGCACCATCCGTCACACGGAGAGAGAAAGAATAATTGCCTGTGGTCGTTGGGGTGCCTGAGAGCGCCCCGTTCGGGCTGAGCGTCAGTCCCGGGGGCAACGCACCAGAATCGACAACCCATGTGAAGGGAGAAGTACCTCCGAACAATTCGTATTGGTAACTAACGACTTGCCCGGTACCCAGGGTCAAATTCTGCCCGGCGTAGATGCTAAGTGGCGTCACGGCTCCTGTGACTTCAATGTAATAACGCATGTCTGGACGCGCGTCGCCGCGCCAGTCGAGCACGTGAGCATAAAAAGTGGTTTGCTTGCCCGCCGTCCCCGGCACCTTAATTTCAAGTTCAGAATCCGTCGTGACGCCTGGAATGTCATCATCCAGGCAACTCGAAGCGAAGGCGTTCGAGGTGTCACCCGGGAGCCGGCATGTATTCAACTTCTGGCCATTGGCATCGACGATTTCGAGCACTGAATCGAGCGCTGGCGAGTACTGGCGTGCTCCGAAAATCTCCACTTTCAAAGTGCTGCCAACGGTCCCGATAATTTTGTAGTAGTCGGAGTCGGGCGCCGGCGAGGGATCATCTGGGGGATCTGCGTATGGACTGATGGAGGCGTAGAGGTCTCCGTTAGCGAGGGGTGTAGCCTTGGCAATCGAATCGTTGCGGCCCTTCGCTGGAGATACGGTGATCGTTTGATTGATCCAGGTTGTCTTGGCTGGTGCCGCCGAATCGGTTGCAAGAACCACGAAGTTGTAACTTCCGAGGGTCGTGGGAGTGCCGCTCAATTCGCCGGTTGAAGAAGTGAGAAGTAAGCCTGGAGGCAGACTTCCCGACTGGATGCTCCAGGTGTAGGGCGGCGTTCCTCCGGTGACCACCGCGTAACCGGTGAAGGGAACAGCCAACGGGATTCGTGCTGGCAAAGAGTTCGCCATGGTCAGGTCAGGCGCTCTTACCACTAAAGCGACCGACGCGTGAGCCGTTTGTTGGGCTGTGCTCGAATCCTTCGCTTGGACGGTAAAGTTGTAGGTGCCCAACTGAGTTGGCACTCCCGAAAACGTTCCAAATTGTGGATTGAGGCTAATCCCCGGCGGCAAAGATCCAGACAGGATCGACCATGCCAACGGTCCCTTGCCTCCGTTTACTGTCAAGGTTGCGTAGTACTGCTTGTTGACAATTGCGTCCTGAAGCGAATTGCCAAGCTGTAACTGGCCCACAACAAGGATGCCGAAAAATTGGGTACCTGAGTGCGGGGGAGAAGCGGAATCGGCGGCGGTAACGTTTACCCAGTAGTTTCCAATCCCGTCGGGCGTTCCCGAAATTAACCCCGTTGTGGGATTAAGCGCGAGACCTGAAGGTAAGGTCGTCGCAGACCAGGAGTATGGTGGCCTTCCGTTCGGTACGCTTAACTGCGCCGAATAAGGCAGTCCCATGATTCCATCTGGAAGCACTGCCGGGTTAATTGCGAGGTTGGAGTCAACTATTAGCTTAAAGGTTTGCGTCGCCACTTGCGTTGGGTCGGACGATTGCACCTGAGCGGTGAAGCTATAGGCGCCCACTGCAGTTGGTGTTCCCATGACCTCCACCTGAGTTGTACTCGGGTTCGAGAGTGTCAACCCTGGAGGCAATGCACCCTTAGTAAGTTGCCAGGAAGACGGGTCCACTTCCTGGCTGGATTGGATGATCGCGCCGTAAGGTGCTTGAATGTGTCCGGCATTCAAATCTTGCGGCGCAATTTCGAGTCCCCAATTGAACGTCATACGAATCGTTTTCTGCACGACTTGCGGAGGACTGCTCGAATCAGTAGCTTTAAAGTTGACGTCGCCTAAAACCGCATTCGTCACCGTACCTGCAATCTGGCCGTTCGCAGACAAGGTGAGACGGCTGGGGAAGAACCCGGAATACGACCATTGAATCGGCGCCTTGCCGCCAGTTGCGGTAAGTGATTGGTTATATGCCAATCCAGTGTAGCCGTCGGGAAGCGACGTCGTGGTGACCACGAGTGGCGGCACGACGCTACCGCCGTTTCCAACCCCATTGCCCCCGCTGTTACTACCGCTCGGTCCGCCACCGCACGAGGCCATGATGGCGACTCCCACAAAGAGACAACCTGGGAGAAGGTGGCTCCTGAGGTGGCCCTTCATGAATTCCCCCCATGGCCAGGTTCTTCAGCGAAAAGATCCAGCGGCGCGAGGAAGGCTCCGCCATCCTCCCAATCGTCAAATCGCGATGGGGTACCGTTGAGGATGATGCTTATGTTCTTGATGGCTTGGCCGGCGCTCACGCTTATCGTGTCATTTGCCGTTGGGTCATCGTAAGCGGATTCCGTCGAATTCCAGAATTCTGGCGCGCCTGGAAGATAGATCGGTGGATCCAGCGGACCTACGCTGGACCCGCCGACGAAGTACGAACTTATGCTTTCGACCTCGACTGTGTAGTTTCCTGGGGGTACTGCGATTTCGTAGTAACCGATCAGTGTGGCATCGCGCGAACCAGTTCGCGCCCCGCCCGTGTTAGTTCCCGTGACGTTCTGACCGGGATTTCCGGTGAAGCGAAAACCGGAAACTACCGAGAATGCGACACGGCGGGATTCATCCTGCGGTGTTGAGGGATCATCGACCCGGCGCGCAATAACATTGACTCCTTGCGCCTGGGTCATTCCATCGCTGAAGTAGATCACGCCGCTGATCGTTCCGTAAGCTTGCGAGTAGGTTGAGCTTGGGTAAAGCCTGGCGATCCATGCTTGATCATCAGGTGCCAGTATCGGCAGCCCCGACTCGGTTCGTGCTGGACAGATAGCGATGGGAAACATTAGCGGCAGCCCCGCGTTGTTGTCGTCGGTGCAGGAACCGTTCAGAACGTCGAGGTTTATTTGGGAATGATCGAGACCGGAAAAATGCCCGATTTCATGCGTGATGGCTTGGTCAAATTGCGCTGCCGTAAGTTCATAGTTAGGCGCGACATTTACCCCATCCTGAAACTGTCCGTTCATCAGCGCGAACGCAGAAAGGATGTGGCCGGCATGTTCATCTACTTTGCAGATGGATGCGAAGCCAATCACATCGCCGGGCAGGCCAAGATCTTGCAATAAAGTGCCGTCCGCGTCGAAGATAATCGGATTTTGTTGGCCGGAATTACACGAGCCGATAACGGCATTAAAATCTGCAACCGTAATTACATCTCCTCCGACAAAGGTTCCAGATGGCTGTAAGGGACCGGCATATTGAAAAGACAGCGCAGTATTGGGCGCCTGTTGCCAGTTGTTGAACATCCCTTGCACGCGCTTCAACCCGGATGAGTTGCTTATCACCGTGGCCCCGGCAGGGGTCTTGCTCATCGGACCGCCATCCACCCGATACTGAATAGGCATGCCAGAGGCATCCCAGGTAAAAGGTTGACCGTCGATTCCGTAGCCGGGGCCGCCTATCAATAGCGGACCGCCAGCTTTGGCCTGGGGACATAACAAGGTAGCTGTGGTTAGTAAAATTAGGAGACTCTGGACCCGGACGTTCATCGGCCCGCTCCCGCAAACGCCCGCACAATCTGTTTAAGACTATCGAGATCCACGGCATTGCCGGTGTTTGATTTGATCTTCTGGCTGGCGGAAGGCAGCACAACACCTCGAGAACGTGCGCCCTGTCCCAGACTATCCAGCAAGCCCTGGTTGCCTATTCCATTGATCGCAACAGCCTTACCCGTAGCATCTCGCTGCACGATGAACCTGCCTTGTTGCAGACCTGCTGTGCTCGTCAAGCCATAGCGTGAGGGGGCCCGCAGAAACAGCAACATCTCCTGGCCTTTTACATAAGCCGCTGCATTGGAACGCTCACGAAAATCCCAAACGAATTGCCGGAAGGTGAACGTCTTTTCTGCACTGCCCTTGAGCACGTCCTGCACGCTCATACTCACTAGCACGGTAGTGAGATTGGCGAAATTTGGGTCAGGTTCCACCGTCGCGCTGATGACCCTTCCATGAATGACGGTGGAGGCTTCGTCTGTGAGTGCGGCGATGTTGCGGCGGATGGTTGTATTTGCCTGCTGCGCGTGAGACGTACTCAATAGGCAAGCCAAAGCTATCGCGAGTCCGAACCCGCAACGGGTAAAGGGATCTAGTATCTGTTTCATGATGTCGTGGGGGATTCGCGGGCGCGGTGGAGAAACTCACTCCTAAGCGCGAACCGCAGAGAAGTTTACCTTGACCGGTAGGTTAGTCAATCAAAATCGGTCTTAGCCAAAATGGGAATGGCCATGCGTTTCAACTCGTAGTTATATCTGTGTATCCACTAGGGTTAGCCGACGGTAACCCGGCTTACGGCGGGTGGCCGATCCTTTTACCGTGCCACAGTCTGAACTCGGCCCGGCGGGCCATCAAAGTGCTAGTTTATCGCTCCGTAATCGCCAGGATAAGCGAGTCATTCTCTCTGGTTAACTTGGAGATATCTTCCGTTTTTGCAAAAAGTGCTCTTTCTACTACTGACCGTGGCTGGCATTTATTCAACCGCGGCAGCCATTCTCATTTTGGCGCGTCTGCGAGCTATGGTGAACTCAAGTCACACTGAGGACGCTTCCGTTCGACAATCTCTAAGCGCCCTCTATGATTGGCATTCCCATGTCCGCCAACTTAACGTAGCTACCTTATTATCTTTTTGGGTGCCTATTCTTTTGGTACTTACCGTCCGCAATTGTCGACACAATCGATTTTTCGTGCCATGACTTTGGCCTTTTGCTCAGTACGAGGGAAATCCCAGAATGTCTCAGCTTCGCCCTTTAGGTTTTTGCCCTCCGGGTATAGCTGCATTCCGAGGCCAGAGAAGCCAGTTGTCCAAACTAACCTGACGGTATCAGTCCCATCGATTTTCCAGAAGGAAAACCGGTGAATGCTCGGCTGCGTACCGCTTACTGGGCGA
>DATBAT010000167.1:0-4879 GCA_036271375.1 Terriglobales bacterium | reverse complement strand
GTAACATCTTCAATCCGGAAGACGCGGCCGACGCGTTGGCAGCATCTTGGGGATTTCCGCGGCCAGTATTGAATAAGGCGCCGGAACGATTCGAGTGAAAACGCTCTAGCTTTTCTTAAGGCATCGTGTGAGTGTTCGGTCCAATGTATTGGCGAAGGTTTGAAGGTGTTTTTTAGTGAGCGGACTGGGGCCACGGGTATCAATCCCTTCCGATCGGAATTGCTCCATCAAGTCGCGTGAAGCTAGCCGGTCATGCACGCTGTTCTCGTCAAACAGCTCGCCGCGAACGCCGATAGCAATTGCTGAGTTTTCGACTACGCGAGCAGCCAGTGGTATGTCACCAGTGATCACCACATCCCCGGGTGCAAGCATCTCAACAATCTTATCGTCAGCGATATCAGCACCTTCGGGGACAGTAATCAGTCGGATCAATTTACCAGATGGAACATGCATCGACTGGTTGGCAACCAGCGTCAGCCCCACCTGTAATCGGCGCGCTGTTCGATAGAGAATCTCCTTGATCGGAGCAGGGCATGCATCTGCATCAACCCAGATTTGGAAGGGATTATTTCCAGGAGTGTTCATAAGGCTGTGCTAACCGAGTCATCACTTCACCAAAAAAGTCCAAATCGGCCGCAAATACTCGGCTCATCCGTTGAGTGTCTAGCCAATGTCCGCATTAATTACGGGTTCCTTTTCTTGGACTCAAAATTCAGTGACCGCAAGGTCGTGGAGGTTCAAGTCCTCCCTCCGGTACTTAATTGTCTGTAAAACTTTAGCACGTGTGGCCTGCGAACAAAACGTCGCAGGCCACACGCGGATTCCGGGGGCAATTCCGGGGCAGCACTAACCTCCGGTGCAGCGGCACTAGCGTGGCCGTCCATCAACCATTTGGCATTTAGCGTTTAGCAAATGGTCGGTTTACTGGGACGTCTAGAAGGACGTGCTTCTTCGAGTCAAAATGGAGCCGGCGCAATTCTTCACAACAGATCATGGTAGCCGTTTGGATGGCCGCAGCTGCTGCGGCGAGGGCGATCGCTCCCAGACACACGACGCCCAACGTAGCTCCGCCGGCCAAGGCACCTGCGATCCGCCGCGCGGTCGCCCGGGTAAAGTAGACCACAACAAGCAGCACGGCTAAATAAAAGCAATTGAACAGGTGAAGCTGCTGCGTCGTCATGCTCCGTCCCGTGGCCACCGGCTCTAAGTGTCGCCCACGCACTGCGGTGTCTCTCCAATGACCCGGCACTCATAGCTTAAGTTGCGTCGTCGGGTGACGGTCGGTCAAACACCGGCTCACATCGGAAGCGTAAACAAGTGTTCTTAGTTCAGCCGATAAGAGACCAGTTCTTTGCACTTGCAGAGACTCGTCAAGTGCATGGTTTTTGAAACAGCCGCCCACCCCTAAACGATCAATTCCTAAACTTTTTGCCTTTGCCTTGGTCTTTTCGGCCAGCCACAGCCGCTAAGCCAGTTATTCCGATGACCAGTAGTGCCATCGAAGCAGGTTCCGGCACCACACTTATGAAATTGAAGGTATCGGTCTCGGTGGGCAAATCGCCACCGCTCGATAGGAGACGGGAGGTGCCCAGGACGTCCTGGAATGCGAGGACGGCATCCGGTGGTCCCAAGGGAGCCGAATTGTAAAACAACATGCTTGCCGTAGAAACCGGTGTCCCCTTAAGGATTAGGGACTCGATGCCGGGCGAGGCTTTGTCAACGCTCTTGACGATTGAAAAGTTACTTCCAGTTATCGAGAACGAGTCAACTCGCATCACGCCTGGGTGTCCAGGCGTCGCATCTTCGCCAGTGACGCCTGGCAATTGCAGATACATCGAATTGGGAGTGGTTGCATTAAAACCATCTTGCTCCGTCGTACCTCCGCCCAACACCACATAGCTGCTGGCAAAGACATTTTGAAACGCCAGCGTGGCGTCCGGTGGCCCCCAGGGCGGCGAGTTGTAGAGCAACACGTTCGTCGTATGGAGCGACTTTGCAGTCGCGACATCGGAAAAGATGGTCGGTGACGCCTTATCGACGCTCTTGACGATTGAAAAGTTGTCTGGAGTCACAGTCAGGGACTGGACGGCCATCGCACCCGGATACCCAGGCGTGGAGTTTTCGCCGGTGATGCTTGGAACATAGAGATACAGGGATGCCGCTTCAGTCCCAGGGCGCGGCGCAAGCGTCATCCAGAGTGCACCTGCGAAAGCCAAGGTGGATAACTTCCGCATCGCTCTTGCTCTTTCAGAATTCATGAGCTTTCGTCCTAAAGAGAACGGAGTGGAGTCGTTCAGGCTGAATTCAAAGGCACGTCAATGTCGGAACTATAACGGTCGGTTTACGGCGCATCTCACGCCCTCTTAAGTTTATGATATGCCCCGTTGCGGACAAGAACACATCGCCATTACCCCCGCGAGCAGCAGGACAAGAGTCGCTGATTCGGGGACAATTACATTCGCACCAGCGCTCGCGCCGCCATTGGCGGTTTATCCCACGTGCGCCACCACATTTTGTTGGCGACAAGCGTGCTGTAGACTACCCAACAGTGAATTGCGGACGGCTTAGTCACGAGTTGATAGCCGGATAGCTCGCCAACTTTCGGGCTGCGTCAAAAAGATCATTTTTCTGATGTGCTTCATTTCCATGCCTTCCTCAAACGCGTTGATGATACGCTTCATGCGTTACTTCCCCGATTCCGGCTGGAGGCGACCGATCACCAGATCTTCGTCTTTCGGCTCGATGTACTTCGAAGCCGCGAGCGTGCTCCAGGCGAATCCGTCGATTTTGCCTTGGCTGTCGGCGTAGATGCGGAAGACTCCCTCACCCAGTCCAGGGTGATCCTTGCCATCTGTGCCTTTTTTGTGGCGGGTGTCGGTTGGTCCGTGACCTGATTTTGAGCTGTCGATCACATCCACCTTCCATTGCACCGTTCCCGGTTCCAATGGCGGGGTTGGCGAAATCTTCTGAGGCCGCCCGGCCACCAGCATGACGTGCCCCGTGTTGTCTTTGCGACTCAAGTATTTGACCGCCAGAAAATCGCCGGGCAAAACATCCTGCACATGCTCAATGTGACGGAAGCCCTTCTGCTGCTCGATTGCATCGTGGTAACGCCGGGCTGACGGCCGCGACGAACCAAACCACTTACGAAACTGATCTACATCGGAGCCGTAGGAATAAGTCAGCAGGGCATCGGCAAATCCGCTGCAATCAGTTCGCGAAACGTAAGGGCTAGTGAACTTTACGGTTCCACCACCGAGTTCGTAGTCCGTATTACTTAAATCAAGATGTGCGACCAGCGCGCGAGCTGTCGCCAAATGCTTGGGTTCGGCAGTAACGCTCTGCTGGGCGACGGCGCTCTGGACCCATGCGGATTGAGATATCGCGAAAAGCAGGATTATAGGCTTCAATTGGATGTTTTTCATCAATTACCAGCTTTTGTTCCTCATGAAACCCTCACTGACTGAAAAATGCCGTGCCCCGAAACACGCGAAGAACTTAGATACATACGATCAACTCTTAGGACGATTGGTTTGACGGCGCCGCGTCAGTCCACATCTGTCGTCAGAAATACCTCATGTACATCTAAAGGCCTAGGACCACGGAACATTTCCTTTGGCGGTCGGCTCGCGTGGGCATCGGCAAATGCTTCACTACGTGTCCATGCAACGAAGTCTTCCATTGTGCGCCAGCAAGTCTTGACCTCGTAGAATTCGTTTGCGTCTGGATCGTCAACGAATGTTCCGGTGTCATGGTCAATCCGAACTGGTCGCGGCCGATGAACCTCGTTGCGGACGAATCCGGGCGACTTGTCGACGAGGTGGACTCGTTTACGGAAACGATCCTCGAAATCAATCTCATGCCCTTTGGCTACAGGAATGCGATTGGTTACAATGACAGCCGTTGCTCCGCCCTGATTCTAAAATGTTGGCCGTGTGCGAAGTCAACATTATACCAAAACGAACGAATGTATAGAGCTGCAAGCCAATTCTGCTGGGGCCAAGCCATTAAACGGTCTTTTTGCGGGACATCTTGCGTTCGATGGCTTTTGGCACATTTCGATGCCGTGAGTCAGAGTCTCTGCGATCAATGAGCTTAGCTGCCCGGTGGGGGGGCGTTTCGCTGCAGCGATCTCATTAGCCTGCTTCTTCATGGATTTGAGTCTTGAACTCGGCCATTCCGAAATGCGGTCAGCGCCGATGGAAACGCCCAAATCTCAGGCTGTCCCCGTGTTCCGACCCATCACGAGGTATCTTGACCGCGCTTTTCTTAACCCAACGTCGTAAACTCCGCCAGAACCTTTCCGCCGCTTCCGGAGCCGGACTGCCAATCGTTGAATAACGATTACCTATCCATTCAAACGACGACAGACCGATACCATTGGATACCCATTGGGACTGTGGCGGCCGAGCGTGCGCGGTGACACGAACTAACGAATGTCACGTAGCGTAAGCCGGCTAACGGGCAGAGTCAACTCTTTTGGTTGGACTTCAGACACTTTGGAACGAGGAGCCGCCCTTTAATCGTGATTCAGCATGGCTCGCTTCGACTATTTGCCTCACACTTTTCGTCCAACCAACGAAAGGTCGATTATTTAAAAGAATCTGAAGGATTGTTCGGTCCACGAATCGTTGCATTCGCATAGCGGTATTTTCTTGGTTGGTAGCGCGCACGAAATGCGACCCCATAGAGTCCAGTGCGTTCACACATCTGTAGAGAAAAACGTATGTCCCATCGGTCGATTGTTGAGCCTGCGGCGATGGAAATGCCGGCATTCAAAAAAATCGAGCGGTAAGATTGACGTAGGTGTCTTTGGCGCGGGAAGTTGATGATCCGCCGGTCCACTCAATGAAGGGCGCCTGTACACTCGGAGAAGCCT
>DATBAT010000166.1:0-4158 GCA_036271375.1 Terriglobales bacterium | reverse complement strand
TGTCCTCTGCGGTCAATGCTTTTGAAAGCCGTCGTCGAACACGAAACTAGCGGTATATCCAATCGCAAACGTAGCCAGCGACCCGATCAGCACATACCAGGTCCAGGGGATCTTTGTCCCCAGCCAAACATAGAGATCGATAGCAAACCCGCAGAACAGCGCAATAGTCGCCCCGCGTTCGTTGGCCCGTTTGGTCAACACGCCTAAGAGAAAGACGCCCAGCAAAGCCCCATAGGCCACCGAAGCGATCTGCAGCCCAACTTCGATCACACGTCCAACTTTGTGCAGCGAGAGCACCGCCAACGCAAACAACAACACAGCCCAGAGCAAAGTTGAAATGCGCGAAAGCTTCATCTTGGTGCGTTCATCGACGTTAGTCTTGCGCCGCAGATAGAAGTCCACCATCAAACTGGACGAAAGCGAATTTAGTGCTGCGCTCAAGTTCGACATGGCGGCCGCAAGAATCGCGGCGATCAGCAGACCCGAAATTCCGTGCGGCATTTCATGCACGATGAATGTGGGGTAAATCCGGTCGGCCTTGCCGAACGCTGCTGACGGCTGCTGGTGATAGAAAGCAAACAGCATGATGCCCACCATTAAAAACAGCGCAAACTGAAAGAGGATCGCGCCACCGCTGGAAAGCAAGGCAATCACCGACTGCTTCTGGTTCCGCGCCGCCAACAACCGTTGCACGATGAGCTGATCAGTTCCATGGCTGGCGGTCGTCAAGAACGCACCGCCCAATAGCCCGGCCCAGAACGTATACGGCTTCCACAACGTGGGTGTGAAATCGAATACCTGTAGCTTGCCGGTACTCGCAGCCAGGGAGTGAATCGCCGCCCATCCCCCCGGCACCAGATGCAGAATGGTGAACACTCCCACCAAAGTTCCGCCCACGTAGATCACGGTCTGCACAACGTCGGTCCAGATGACGGCCGCCAGCCCGCCTTCGAAGGTGTAGACCAGCGTCAGCGCCGTAATGATGGCAATCGACGAAACCTCGCCCGTGCCCAGTGCAATCCCAACCACGATGGAGACGGCGTAGACGCGAACTCCCTCCGCCGCCGCGCGAGTGATTAGAAATAGTCCCGCCGTCAGGGAACGCAGTCGTCCCCCAAAACGCCGTTCGATCAATTCATAGGCGGTGTAGAGCTCTCCGCGAAAATATTGCGGCAGCAAAACGAAGCTGATCACCACGCGGCCCACGACGTATCCGAACACCACTTGCAGGAACATCAGGTTGGTGTCGTAAGCCAGGCCGGGGATGCTGATGATGGTGAGCGTGCTGGTCTCGGCGGCAACGATCGAAAGCGAAATCGCCCACCATGGAATATTGCGGTCGGCAAGAAAGTAATCGCGCATGGAGCGCTGCTTCTTGCGGAAGCGCAAGCCGAACAGCGTGATGCCCGCCAGGTAGATCGCGATGATGATGAGGTCGAGCCGGTCGAGTCCCATGGCGGTTGCCTCCAGAGTAGCGGCCACGCGCCGGGAAGGGAACGGGAAGAACCACGGAGGGCACGGCAGACGGGCGGATCTGATGCTAGAAATACGCTGTGGCTCTGTTCCTCGGCATCGATGGTGGCGGTAGCAAGACGGCCTGCGTGATCGGCAATGAGGCTGCGATTCTCGGACGCGGCGCAGCCGGCGGCAGCAATCTGGTGCGGCTTTCTGAAGCCGGCGTGCGCGAGGCTTTGCACAGCGCGATCCGGCAGGCGTGTGCCGAAGCTAATGTGAGCCCATCGCAAATTTCGAGAACATGTATCGGTGTGGCTGGCGCGGGTCGCGTTGAAATTGCTGATCGAATTCGCGCAATTCTCGCCGAAGTTGTCGGCGGAACCATTCAGGTCGTCGGCGACATGGACATCACCATGCAGGCTGCATTCGGCGACGGCCCCGGCATCATCGTAATCGCAGGGACGGGATCGATCGCCTTCGGACGCAATGCGGCCGGCGAGACCGCTCGCGCCGGCGGTTGGGGGTTCGCCGCCTCCGACGAAGGTTCTGGCCACTGGATCGGGCAGCAAGCCGTTCGTGCTGCGCTGCGAACTCGCGATGAAGGAACGAATAGTTCCCTATTGAACGTCATCTTACGAGCTCTGGCGTTTGCATCGATCGACGAACTTGTGGTCGCCGCCAATGCATCTCCGGCGTTGAACTTCGCAACGCTTTTTCCCGCGGTGATGCAGGCGGCGGAAGCCAATGATCGGATTGCGATGAAAATTCTCGAACTGGCGGGGACTGAACTCGCGGCACTGGCGGCTATCGTGATCAAACGCATCTTTGCTGAGCAGGGAAGTGTCCCGGTGGCCATGTCCGGCGGTGTGTTTCGCAGTAGCGGCCTGGTACGAGAGACTTTCATCCGTCACCTGGATTCAGTGACTGTCTTGAAGGACGTAGTTGATCCCGTTGAGGGAGCTTTGGCGTTGGCCCGAAAATGACCACCGAACAGAATGTCGCGTTGGAAAAGTCCGACGTTAATGAAGATCAAACTCTCGCATTGTTAAGGCAGCCAGCGGCCACTTCGGCCGTGCTCGAGAAAATCGCCAAAGATCCAGCCACGGCGAAGAGCCGCAAGATCAAGCTCGCGTTGATCGAACATCTGCATACCCCCCGGCATGTTTCGCTGTTACTTTTGCGAAACCTCTACACCTTCGACCTGATGACGGTCGCCCTGATGCCAGTGGTTGCTGCCGATATCAAGATTGCGGCGGAAGAATCACTGATCCAGCGTTTGGAAAAACTCTCCATCGGAGAAAAATTGTCGCTGGCCCGGCGGGCGTCTACGCGAGTGGTGGCAGCGTTGCTGCATCAATCGGACGCGCGCATCGTGAATGCCGCGTTGGAAACCCCACGCCTCACCGAGATCGTGCTGGTGAATGCCCTCGCGTCCCGCGATAGTTCCGACCTTTTGGATCAAACCGTCCGTCGTCATGCCAAGTGGTCGCTTCGTCCAGAGATTCAGCAGGCACTGCAACGCCGCGCCGACCGCACCCCAGAAGACGCGTAGAGACGTTGCTCCGCAACGTCTAGGGCAGCACCAGTACTGATGCGGAACTCTTCACGCTTCTGCCATAATCATTCCCAACCCCTATGTCCACCAAAGTAGCCGTCATCACCGGAGCCGCTCAAGGCATCGGCCGCCGCACCGCCGAAGTCCTCTCGCAATACGGATACGCCATCGCGCTCAACGATCTGCGCTCGTCGAAGGACACTGCCGCCTCAATTGCGAAAGCCGGCGGGACATCCTTCGAAGCCCTCGGAGACATTTCGCAGGAAGCCGAAGTGCAGCGCATCGCGGCTGAAGTTCAAGCCCACTTCGGACGCGTCGACGCGCTGGTTAACAACGCCGGCATCAGCTTCATCTGTCCCGCGGAAAATATCGTGGTGAAAGACTGGCAACGGGTGCTCGAAGTAAATCTCACCGGGCCCTTCCTGCTCTGCCGCGAATTCGGAAAGCTCATGCTGCAACAAGGCGAAGGTTCGATAGTCAACGTGAGTTCGGTTGCCGGGCTCGCGGGCGTCTCCGACCGCGCCGCCTACAATGCCAGCAAGCATGGCCTGATCGGTCTTACGCGGACGCTCGCCGCCGAGTGGGGCGGACGCGGCGTGCGTTGCAACGCCGTTTGTCCGGGATGGGTGAAGACAGAAATGGATGTCGCCGATCAAGCTGGCGGATCGTATTCAGATGCCGACATTGAGAATCGCGTTCCGATGGCGCGCTTCGCATCACCCAACGACATCGCGGAAGCGATTGCGTTTCTCGCCGATCCAAAGAAGAGCGCGTTTGTGAATGGGCAGACTTTAGGCGTGGATGGAGGCTGGCTTGCCGACGGAAGCTGGGAAAGTCTCAGATTGAGGCACCGAAACGCTAAGTGATTGATTTCAGGTAGAGCGTCGTCGGGAGACTTTCTCTTCGAGAAAGTCTCCCAGGATGCCCTTTGCGGACGTCCTGCGGCCCTACAGCGCGTCGCTGTATCCGAGGATGAGCTTTGCCATGCGCTGAGCTTTACTCTGCGTGGGGTTTATAACTTAAAGTTATACCCAAGCCGCTCGGCGAAGTTGAAATCCGTCACGAGTCAATTTCTATCCGTTAGCCTTCAAACTCTGCACCGCCTCGGGAAGCTGCTTCTTGCGTAGCATTTCCACCAGTTGGGTGTA
>DATBAT010000165.1:0-5231 GCA_036271375.1 Terriglobales bacterium | reverse complement strand
CGCGTCCGCAACTTGTCCCGTTGCAGTTGGATCGCAGCCATGTCAGGCGTAATTCTGCCGCCGCGGGCTACTGGCCCAGCGTCTCACGCCAGATTGAGAAGCTATTTGACCTCGCGATCATCCGGCTTTTGCTCCAGATAACGCCAAAAAAAAATGCATTGCGGCTGGGATCCATCGAATGGCGCTTGCCAAAGCGCGGAAGCGACGATCCGATAGACCCGGACACCGCAGAGAACGTCCATCTTTCGGTCGATGCGCAGACAAAGCTGCGACCCGAAATACGCATCCGTTTCGATCTGTAGCTGGAGGCGATCGCCGCACATAGGTCTACAGATGCAGCTACTGCGTTGGGTTATCCAGGCGCGCAGTGGCCCGTTGAAAAAGACACCGATCGAAGGATGGAGAGAGATCCCCATCGACCGATGCAGGACAAAATATGGAAATCGTAGCTACTCTTCACCGAGTAGCCCTCCACGCGATTTCCGTTCCCCCTGGACGCGGGTAGGTCCCTGCTACTTGTGTCCCAGTCAGATCTTTGTCATTCGCGGAGTTCTTGAAAGCTCGACAGCCTCTGTCGGATCTGCCAGGTCGGCCATGTGCCACAGGTTGAGCTGAAACACCATTCCACGCTGTTTTGCAGTGCCCAGTCTTCTTCGGAGTTTGAAACGATATGAGAGTTGTTCGCATTTTGCTGTCCTTGTCGGTTTTTGCCTGCCTCAGCCTGTCGGCGCAACAGATCACGGGAAACATTCGCGGCACAGTCACAGATCCGACCGGGGCTGTCGTTCAGGGGGCCGCGGCCACAGCACTGCAGGCGGAAACGGGTCTTTCGCGCACGGCGACTACCGATCGAAACGGCAACTACGTTCTTCTGGAACTCCCCGTCGGACACTATCGCCTGCAGATCGCAGCAAAAGGCTTCCAGGAATACGTGCAGGATGGCATCGCGCTCAACGTCAACGAGACGGCTTCGGTCTCGTCCCATCTGGCGGTCGGTTCGGAGAATCTGCAAGTGCTGGTGAGTGCCGACGCCGAGATGATCGAGCCAACCGTAACCAGCATGGGTAAGGTAGTTCAACAGCGCGAATTGGAAGACCTGCCGCTGAATGGACGCAACTTCTCACAACTTGGTCTATTGCAACCTGGGGTCGTCCCCTTGACACCGGGAATAGCTGAAGCCGGCGGATCGCTGCGCAACGGACAAGCCTATGCAGTGAACGGCCAGCGACCTGAATCCAACAACTTTCTCATCGACGGCGCGAACAACTTCAACGGCATCGACGGCGGATTCGTACTCAAGCCGCCGGTGGACGCCATCAGCGAGTTCCGCATTATCACGCATAGCGCAAATGCCGAGTTCGGAGGTGCGCTTGGATCGACCACGAACATTATCACGCGGTCGGGCACGAACCGCTTCCACGGCACGTTATGGGAGTTCCTGCGCAACGATGACCTGGATGCCAACAATTATTTCGCGCAGTCGAAGGAGCCGTTGAAGCAGAACCAGTTTGGCGCAGCGGCCGGTGGGCCGATCAAAACCGACAGAACTTTCGTCTTCGGGTTCTATGAGGGCTTTCGCAATCACCAGGGAGAGACGACGCTCACCACCGTGCCGTCGCTGAAGCAACGGACTGGCGACTTCTCCGAACTCTGCACGGAGGGTTTCAGTGGAGGCTTCTGCAACAACCCGGCGCATCAGCTTTTCAATGTCTTTGCGAACGCACCGTACCCAAACAACCAGGTGCCACCAGAACAATTCAACTCGGTTTCAGAAAACCTGCTCAGCTTCTTCCCGCTTCCTAACGCCGGTACGAATCTGTTGTCCACGACGCAAACTTTAACCAACGATACCGATCAGTTCGGCATAAAGGTTGACCATTACCTCAGTTCCCGCGACACGCTGAGCTTCCGCTATATGTTCAACCAACTTTCCCAGGTCGACCCGCTCTCGCCGGGCGGCGCCAGTGTGCCAGGCTTCCCGGTAGGTGAAGATCAACGCGCGCAAAACTTTGTCGCCGACGAGACGCACACTTTTTCGCCGGCAGTCATCGGTGTGGCGCGAATCTCGTTTCTGCGCAACAAGTTCCTTTTCGGCGAGCACGAAAACCATCAGCCAGCCTCAAGCCTTGGCTTTCAATACACGCCGAGTCTCGCTATCGCCGCAGGCCCGCCATTCGTCCAGGTGAATGGCTATACCTCGGTGGGTGATCCGATCACCGGCCCGCGCAACACCTTTGAAGATGTCTTCGATTACTCCGCATCGCTCACCTGGGTGCATGGCAAGCACGAGCTGAAATTTGGCGGCGGATACCAGCATCAGGGGATCAACGTGCTGCAAGGGATCGCGACCAATGGCTTTTTTGTATTCGCGCCGTTCCCGGTCACAGACGCCTTCGCTAGCTTTCTCACCGGGCAGCCAGTGGTCTTCCTGCAGGGTATCGGCGATTTCTCGCGCGGCATTCGCGGCAACAATGCGAACTGGTACGCAGAGGATACGTTTAAAGTCACGTCGCGATTCACAATCAATGCCGGCCTGCGTTACGAGTTACCAGAACCGTACACCGAAATTCATAACCGGATGTCGTTGTTTGAGCCGGGAAAGAAGTCCCAGGTTCTACCGAATGCGCCGGTGGGACTGCTCTATCCAGGCGACCCCGGAGTACCCGCAGGCCTGATCTCCACCGATAAGAAGGCAGTGTCGCCGCGTCTGGGCATCGCGTGGAATCCGGATGGTCAGGGCAGTTCGCTGATAACTGCCGCATACGGAATTTTCTATGAGCCTTATTACACTGGCCAAGGTGGGCCTTTGCAGTCGCCGATCAGTGCGCCGCCTTACCTCGGAACGCCGCAGGTGAGCTTGCCGGACTTCGCCAATCCATTCAATGGCAATCCTCCGGCCCCTGGGACGTTCTCCACGCCTCTCACAAACCTGACATTGGCGCCCTCGTTGGTCCTCCCCTACACCCAGGATTGGGACTTGAACCTGCAGCACTCATGGGGCTCCAATTGGCTGCTCGAGATAGGATACGTCGGCACCAAGGGTACGCATCTGCCACGCTTTATCGAAGCGAATCCAGCCGCATTCGTTCCCGGATACGTTGACGGACAACCGATTTCGAATTCCAGCAACGCCGATCAACGGCGGCTCTATTCCGGCTGCACGCTTGCCGATTCGCCGGGCAGCTGCCAGTTTTCATCGACGGGCGAGATCGCGAGCATTGCCAACTCGTCGTACCACGCGTTCGAAGCGTCGCTACACAAGCGGTTCAGCCACGGGCTGTCATTCCTTGCGTCATACACATGGTCCAAAACGATCGACGATGTTTCGTCGTTCAACATAACCGGTTCAGCGTCGAAACCGGTTGCGGGCGAAAACGATCTCGCCCAGAATCCGTTTAATCTCGCAGCTGAGCGTGGGCTCTCGTTGTTTGACGCCCGCAACCGATTCGTTGGGAGCTACGACTGGGCGCTCCCTTTCTGGAACCAGGGGCAGACCTGGTATCAGAAGACGTTCGGCGGATGGCAGTTGGATGGAATAGCCACGATGATGAGCGGCACGCCGTTTACCGTCTTCGATTCGAACGACGTTGCGGCGGAAGGCACCGCGCCGGAAATCACCGGATTCTCTTCCCAGCGGCCCAATCTGGTCGGCAACCCGAATCATGGGCTGCGCACGGTGAGTTCGTGGCTCAACACCAGCGCATATCAGCGACTTGACCAGACAGCCAACGCGGGGCAGTTTGGCACGGAAGGCCGCAACGTCAACATCGGTCCGGCTTTTGCCGACTGGGATTTCGCCGCGCTCAAGAATTTCAAGGTGACGGAATCGATGCATATCCAGTTCCGCGCGGAGATGTTTGACTTCTTGAACCGCACGAACTTCCGGTTGCCCGATAGCGACATCAGTTCGCCGACGTTCAATCATATCCTCACCGCGGAGGCTCCGCGCCAGGTGCAATTTGCATTGAAGTTCATGTATTAACCCAGTCAAGGTGAACGGAGAAGCGAACGGGAGTATCCGGCGCGAGATGATCGTCCCCCTAGATTGTCCCGTTCACCACAAGAATCGAGCGGTGAGATATGAGTTCAGAATTGTCATCGGATGCCGCACCACTACCTGGGTTCGAGAAGCGCCGCGCTGCGCCAGGTTCATCCAATATCTCACTGGTTGAGGAACGTACAGCAAGTGAGGAGATCAGGACATTGTTCGCGCAGTACCGCGAGCGCTTTTCCCGAACCGATCTTCCCGGTATTCTGTTGTGCTTCGCTACCAACGCTGCGCTTCTCAAAGGCATGCTACAGATCGCGGAGAACTTCCTCTTCGGGGAAAGCCTTTTGAACCGGCGGCACAAAGAGATGATTGCCACCTATGTCTCGCAACAGAACGCGTGCCCCTACTGCGCCGACAGTCACGCCGCATTGCTTGCAACGCAGGCCGGTTCACCTCAAATGATTTGCGCTTTGCAGAACGGCGATCTCAATTCTGAACTGTTGACACAGGCAGAACTGACGCTGCTGAAGTTCGCTGGAAAGGTGAATGCAGCATCCTCGGCGGTCAATCGCGCCGACGTGGACGAGGCCATGAGCAAGGGCTGGACGGAAGCGCAAGTTGCCGAAGCTGTGCACATCGCCGCCCTCTTCGCCGCATTCAACCGCATTGCCAACGGCTTTGGACTGCCTTCACCTTATCCTCAAGGTTTGCGCGACTAGCCATGACCGAACCCATCAATTCGCGGCGTACCCGGCGCGGAACCTGGAAAGTCCGGATGGTGGAGTTGTTCCACCGCCCGCCCCATTTGAACCCCCTCCGCAACCGGTAGCGAGGAGCGCGAGCGCGGTCGCGCAAGATAAAAGAAACGCATCAAGGCCAAAACAGCGACGCCGAAACTCTCGACTCCGTAGTTGAAGAACGCAAGGCCCGGAATGGCGATTCCAAGACCATCGCCCCCGCAAGAAACAAAGTAACAACATCTTCTCGGCTCCGTCAGACTCCGCAACTAGCCTACGCCTGGAAAGATAGTCAGCCCATCCCACCAATGAGCCACACTCCTCTTCACTCAACCGCAACGGAGCCAATCGCCCTGCGGATTTTCCATCACCGCCTCGGATTCGGTACTCTTGTTGTCCATGCGCGCTTTAGGCTTCAACTCCATAAAACGAGAGATCGCGATCATCGCGGCATGGGGCATGCTGGCGTCTCTGAACTTGTTGGCCGAAACCATCGATTATCA
>DATBAT010000164.1:0-11991 GCA_036271375.1 Terriglobales bacterium | reverse complement strand
CGCCGGAAGAATAGCTGTATCATTGGCGGTTCTTAGTAGTGATGGCCGGGTGGTTGCACGATTGGACAAAAATAGATTTGTCGTGAATGCTTCAAACTATCTGGAAAAAAGGCAAACAGATTTAAGCAGGATGGTCGTCGTGGATCAATTCGACACCGAGGTTCTGGACATCTGGTATCTCAATCCTCGCGCAATTAAGGTTAACGCCCACCTTTGGTATCCGGAGACCGGAACTATCCTAATAACAGATAAGTCACTAATTTTTCAGCATGGTAGTTCTATAAGTACGATGTGCGTTTCACCGGGAGCGGCAAAAGGGAGCGATATTTTAGTTCCATGAATTGTTCCGTGGATCGCTGATCCGTGAGTTCTTGCGAGTACAGGGAAATCCCGGCTTAATAGAACTGCCCTTAAATAGCGGGAAGATGGATTTTCCTTCCGCAGTTTATTTCCCTTTCAAGAACGTCCCTTCCTTCAACTCCGAGAACGCTTGTTGTAATTGCGATTGCGTGTTCATCACGATCGGACCATACCAAGCTACCGGCTCCTCCAACGGCTTGCCGGAAACCAGCAGGAAGCGAATTCCCTCTTCGCCGGCCCGCACTTCGACCTCGTCTCCGCGATCGAACATGACCAGCGAGCGGTTTTCTACTTGAGCGGGTGGCGTGGTGTCCGACCAGGCGATTGGTTCTGTGGGAACCGCCAGGGGGCCGGAGGCGTTGCAGAATTTTCCTGATCCGGCGAAGACATAAGCGAAGCCTTGATGCGTGGTTTCTACCGGGAGAATTTTTCTGCGGCCGGGTGGGACAGTGACGTCGAGATAAGTGGGGTCGGCGGCGATTCCTTCCACCGGGCCTTTCTTTCCCCAGAAGTTTCCGCAGACCACGCGGACTTCGGTTCCGTCGTCGTCTTTTACTTCCGGGATTTCGTTGGCCTTTACTTCCTGATAGCGCGGCGCCGTCATCTTCAATGCAGACGGGAGGTTGGCCCAGAGCTGGAAACCGTGCATGCGGCCGGCTTGGTCGCCCTTGGGCATTTCCTGATGGATGATGCCGCTGCCTGCGGTCATCCATTGCAGATCGCCGGGGCCAATGCTGCCCTTGTTGCCCATGCTGTCGGCGTGTTCAACGTTGCCGGAGAGGACGTAAGTGATGGTTTCGATGCCACGATGCGGATGCCAGGGGAAGCCCGCGAGGTAGTCCGCGGGAATGTCGTTGCGGAAATCGTCGAGCAGCAAGAAGGGATCAAAGTCTTTGGTGTTGCCGAAACCGAAGGCGCGGCGAAGATGGACGCCCGCGCCTTCCATGGTGGGCTTGGAGGTGATGACCTTTTTTACCGGGCGCAAGGACATGGCGGTTCCCTCTTGTTTAATTTAGCAGGCGTTGGGATTCGTAGTGCGCGGGACGAACAGATTCGACGGTGCCGATGAGGTCTTATCTTTCGCCCCTACGGGGCTTATCGTCTTCGGGCTTACCCAGGGCTTACGCCCTGGGCTGCATTCTTTCGCCGCTTCGCGGCTGTCCGAAAGGGATGGCTTGAGAGTAGAGCGATATTCGGCTCGTTCTTCTCGCTTACGCTTTTATGAACTCAACCTCGAGGGTGATGGCGATGTCTTCTCCCACCAGGACTCCGCCGGTTTCAAGCGCCATGTTGAAGGTCAGGCCGAAGTCTTTCCGGTCGATCTTTGTGGTGGCAGTGAGACCGAGGCGGGTGCCGCCCCAGGGATCTTTGGTAGGCGCGCTCGGGCCTTCGACGTCGAAGGTCACCGGCTTGGTTACGCCGTGGATGGTCAGGTCACCGGCGACCACCAGTTCTCCGTCAGCTTTCCTGGAGATGCGGCCAGATTTAAAAGACAGCGTGGGGAATTTTTCCACGTCGAAGAAGTCGGCGCTGCGAAGATGCGCGTCACGTTTCTCGTCGCGGGTGTCGATGGTAGACGCGTCGATGATGGCTTCGATTTTCGAGTCGGTTATGTTTTCGCCTAATTCGAGAGTGCCGGTGATGCCGGCGAATTCGCCTTTTACGTTCGAGATCATCAAGTGCTTGACCTTGAATTGCGCGCTGGAGTGGACGGAGTCGATGTTCCAAGTGGTTACTTTTGGGGCTGCCGCGGTGGTGGCCATGGGTTGTTTCCTCCTGGGCATTAGATGATCGTTATAACGAGTATCGATTCAAAAATCTGTCGCTGGCGTTTGGTCGTTGGTCAATGGCCGGTAACCCATTTTCTTACTTGGGTTTACAACATCTTTCCAGTTTAATGATGAGGACGAAAGCAGGTCCCTCCACTCCGCCGCCCCTTCGCTTCGCTCGGGGCCGCTCCGGCCGGGCTGACGGAGTGAGAAGAGGTCAACTACTCTCAGAATCAAAGAGTTTGGGTGGCGTGTGGGAACACAAGATCCCCTTCGACTTCGCTCTGGGGAGGCTCTCGGCTTCGGTCGGGATGACATCATCTAGGCTGAAAATCGTCACCGCCTCTCTAAGCAAGTTCGCAGCGCTTCCCGCTTGATTCGCTTGCCTGTTGTTATCGAGCTAGTTTGCTCTACGTAGAACTCGGCTAAGATTCGGCGTACAGTGCTTGCGTGAAGTGTCTCCTTCACTGGAGGTTAGCGTGCGTATCGGAACTGTTATCGTCTCCGTTCTTCTTGTGTGTCAACTCGCGGCGGCGAGTGGCACAGTCGGCTTCAAGGTCAAATGGTATTCGACTCCAGCATTTCCCTTTGTGGAGGAGAACTACCCAGTTACAACGGGCATTGTTATCGCGGACTTCAACCGCGACGGAATTCCGGACGTTGCTTATAGCTATCCTTGTTGTGGTTATCAGGGCGGTCCCGAAGGCGGTGTGATCGTTAAATTAGGAACAAGCGGCGGAAATCTTGGTCCCGATGTGTCGTATCGATTTGGTCAAAACGACTTAGGGGAGATGGCGACCGCGGACATCAATGGTGATGGCTGGCTAGACATCATGGTGCGGGAAGTAACCAGCGGCGGAATAGTTGTGTTCCTCAACAACCGAGATGGCACATTCCAATCCTCCGGCGATTTTGGACTCGGCGGGCTGCCGGGTTCATTCACCCTGGGAGATTTTAACCACGACGGCAAGATCGATCTGGCCCAGATCGGCTGCGACGCTGCCAACGCCGGATACCCTGGTGGCTTTTCCAATTGCACGCTGAAGATTGCACTCGGCGACGGTACGGGAATTCAGTTTACACAGTCGCAATCCATTCAGCTGGCCGGGTCCTCCTACGATTTGCACTCTGCGGATATTAATGGTGACGGCAATCTTGATCTGGTTTATGTCCGTGACAGCAGGGCGGTTATTCGCTGGGGTCTGGGTAACGGAACGTTCTCGCCGCAGATTTACCTGACGCCGCCCACGACTGATCCAGTGGACGCGGTCGCGGTCGCCGACTTCAACAATGATGGGCGTCTCGATATAGCGCTGTTGTCGGGCGCGCCCTGTCGGCCGGATCCGGATAAAGGGCAATGCGGCGTGGGAAATGTAAATACCGTATGGATGTACAAGAACAATGGTGGCGCCAGCTTCACGCTCGCTAGCCATAAGCAGTTCACAGCCCAGGCGGGAGCGCTCGTGCCGGCTGATTTGAATGGCGATCTAAATGTGGACCTGCTCCAGTTCAATCCTTTCGCCACCGGCATCTCCCCCGTGCTCGGAGCTGCCGGTGGTTTCGCCTATGCCATGGGACTTGGCAAGGACAATCTAGGGACCACGGGGACCCTCCCGGGCGCTGCGGTTAGCGCCGTTGCTTTCCGCGACATGGACGGCGACTCGCGGGGAGACTTTGCCTTCATTGACTGGTACAACGGTTTGGCTATCGGGATCCAGACGGGTGGATGGAAGATTTGTGCTCCCCCTAGTTCGGCTAATCTGGCCGCCAAAATTTGTGGAATTGCGAATGGCGCGACGATTAGTTCGCCATTATTGGTGAAGGCCTCCGGCAATTCGCCCGCCGGAGTCAACCAACTGCAGGTTTGGATTGACGGAAAGAAGCAATACGTGAAGTGGGGCGATCAGCTGTCGAGGAGATTCAGCCTGACCGCGGGGAAACATCGCATCGAAGTGGTCGCGAACGACAAGTACCTTGGGCACGCGACGACAGCGGTCAATGTGAATGTTCCTTAGAGACTTGCCAGCTTGGAGTGACCCTCAGAGAAATAAAACGAAGTGTTGGTTGCCCCCCAGGGATTCGAACCCCGATAAGCAGATCCAGAATCTGCTGTCCTACCATTGAACGAGGGGGCAACTTTGCGGTGGGTCGATCTTGATTTTATGGGGTCGGGAGTTTGCGGTCAACCGGCGTTGGTAACAAAGGAATCAGCGTTCAGCACTCAGTCCTTCCGGCTTTTGGGCTGCGGCTTTGGGCAAAGCAGCAATTAGCAGTTAGCCGTTAGCATGTAGCCCGGAGCTGCGACAAACGTTCCAGGGACTGAGTGCTGAATGCTGACGGCACCCATCAGTGCGCCATGGTCGCGCCGCCTTTTTTCTGCGGCTTCTTCATCAGGAAGATTAGTGGGAACATTACTACGAAGAGTATGCCCAGGAAGCGGAAGGCGTCGGCATAGGAGAGCATGGCGGCCTGGCGTTGCACCATACCGAAAGCGGCGGCATAGGCGCGCTTCATGGCAGTGGCCGGATCGCTGCCTTTGCTGATGAAGAACTGTTGCAGGCCAAGGATGGTGCTTCGCCATTGCGGGTTACTGGCGCTTACGTTCGAGCCCAGGTCATGCAGGTGTTTCTGGGCATTGCGCACCTGAATGGTGGTGACGGCGGAGATTCCGATGCTGGCGCCGATGTTGCGCATCAGGTTGAAGAGGCTGGTGGCGTTGCCGATGCGTTCTTTGGGAACAGGATCGTTGGTGACGGTGGTAAGGGGGACGAAGATCAGTCCGAGGGCTGCGCCTTGCAGGGCCAGGGGGAACCAGAAATCGGAGAAGCCCACATCCAGATTGAGGCGAGACAGCAGAAACATGGCGGCCGCGGAGGAAAGAATTCCTACGCCCAGGAGTTTTCTTACGTCCACTTTCGCAATCAGGAATCCGATGAGAGGCATGGCCAGGAATGAAGCCAAACCGCGAGGCAGATTGGTTACACCGGCGTGGGTGGCGGTGTATCCCAACAGAACCTGCATGAAGAGTGGCAGCAGGACGGTGCTGCCGTAGAGCACGAAACCTACGATGGTCATCAGGAATGTGCCGACAGCGAATGAACGATATTTGAAGACGGTGAGGTCGATGATGGGATGTTCGGCTTTTAGCTCGCGGACGATCAGGCCGCCGATGCCCAAGACGGCTAGCACCGTCAGCGCGATGATGAAATGCGAGGAGAACCAGTCTTCTTCTTGTCCCTTGTCGAGCATGACTTGCAGGCAGCCGATACCCAGGACCAGCAGGCCGATTCCCCAGTAGTCGATGCTTTCGGCCTTCTTGCGCAAATAGGAGGGATCGAAGATGTACATCCTGGTGAGAATCAGCGCCAAGATGCCGATAGGAATGTTGATGTAAAAAACCCAACGCCAACTGTAATTGTCAGTGAGCCAGCCTCCCGCGACCGGGCCGAGCATGGGCGCGACAACGATGCCGAGCGCCCAGAAGGCCATGGCCTGGCCGCGCTTTTCTGGAGGAAAGGCTTCTAACAAGATGGCTTGCGAGAGCGGTTGCAGGCCGCCGCCGCAAGCACCTTGAATTACTCGGCACACAATTAAGAACGGCAGCGTTGGAGCCAAGCCGCATAAGAATGATGCAATGGTGAAGCCGGTGACCGACATCATCAGCAGGCGTTTGCGGCCAAAGGTGGTGGCGAGCCATCCGGTCATCGGAAGAATGATGGCGTTGGCGACGAGATATGAGGTTAGCGTCCAGGTAGCTTCGTCGTTCGAGGCGGAAAGATTGCCAGCGATGTGCGGTAGTGAGACGTTCACCACCGTGGTGTCGAGCACTTCCATGAAGGTGCCGGACATTACCGCGATGGCGATCAGCCAGGGGTTCGGAGACGGCGTGGTGCTTTGTGATTCAGGAGGCATGAATTGCTTCTTGGATGCAGCTACTGTGTTTGCGATTCTCCGCCGCGTTAGAATCTAGCTTCGCAAACTGGAGGAACGCGCTATGCCCGTTGGACTGAGCCAGTCCGCATCACTCACTAGTGATTATAGCGAGATCGCACGGCGCGCTTTGCAAGCGGAGCAGTGCGCGCTGATGGTGATTGATATTCAGGAGAAGTTGCTGCCTCCGATATTTGAGCGGGAGCGCGTGGTGAGGAATTCGCAGCTGCTGCTTCGGCTGGCGGGGATTCTGAATATTCCGGTGATGGCCACTACACAGTACGCGAAAGGTTTGGGAAGCACGGTGGCGGAGGTGGCTTCCCTGCTGCCGGATGGCGCGATGGACAAGATGACGTTTTCTTGTTTTGGCGATGACGCATTTTGTTCTTTATTAAAGAAGCTTCCGGGGAACCGGACTACCGCGCTGGTGTGCGGCATGGAGAGTCATATTTGCGTCGCCCAGACTGCGTTAGGTGCTTTGCGCGAAGGATATGTGGTGCATGTGGCCTCTGACGCGGTCAGTTCGCGCACGGAATGGAATTGGCAGATTGGGTTGGAGCGCATGAGAGCTGCGGGCGCGGTGATTTCGTCCACGGAAATGATTATTTACGAATTGCTGCGGGCTTCGGGGACGGCGGCGTTCAAGGAAATGCTGAAGCATTTGCGGTAGGAGTGAGGATGATCATTCTGGTGATGGGCGTGACCGGGTCGGGCAAGACCACTGTGGGCACTTTGCTGGCTGCACAGATGGGATGGAGGTTTGCCGACGCGGACGGTTTTCATCCTCCGGCGAATGTGGAGAAAATGAGCCACGCGATTCCGCTGACGGATGCAGACCGGATTCCCTGGCTGGAGGCGATCCATCAGCAGATGGTTACGTGGAATGCGACGGGAACGAGTGGCGTGATTACTTGTTCGGCGTTGAAGAAGAGCTATCGCGAATTGCTGTTGCGGGATCTGGATGTAAAGTTGATTTATTTGCATGGGAGCGAGGCGGTGATTGCGGCGCGGGTTGCGGCGCGCGTGGGACATTTTGCCAAAGCCGATCTGGTCGCCAGCCAGTTTGTCGACTTGCAGGAGCCGGATGATGCGATCGAGGTGGAGGTCGATCACACTCCGGAAGAAATTGTGGCAGAGATTCGCCAGCGGCTGGGGCTGAACTGAATCTTCTACAATGCGAAGGTGAAGAATAACTGGGACGTGATTGTGATCGGCGGCGGAATTATCGGGCTGTCGATCGCCTGGGCCCTGAGGAAGCGCGGGGCCACGGTTCTGGTGGTTGAGCGCGGAGAGCCGGGACTCGAAGCATCTTATGCCGCCGCCGGGATGCTGGCGGACACTCCGATTGAATTGCCAGCCGCCTTGCATGAGTTGGCGCGCGCCAGCGCGCAAATGTATCCGGGATTCGTTCATGAAATAGAAGATGAGTCGGGAACGAAGGTTGACCTTCGCGATCAAGGGACGATTTTTCTTTCGGGCGAGGAGCGGTTACCCTTGGCGTCTTTGGAACCGGCGCTGGTAGATCAGCCTGCGGTGTTCTTCAAGGAACGCAGTGTGGATCCGCGGGCGCTAGGGGTGGCGATGTTGAAGGCGGCGAAACATCGCGGCGTGGACATCGCTACCGGCTCAAATGTCACTGGTGTTTTTTATGGGGGCGTGGACACGGAGAAGACCAGGTACTATGGCGCGAAGGTCGTGAATTGCGCGGGGGCGTGGGCGGGGCAGGTGGGGCCGGTTCCCTTCCCTACGCGGCCGGTAAAGGGACAGATGCTTGCGCTGGTGGGTCCGCGGGAGTTGGTGCGGCATGTGGTGCGGTGGCACGGCGGATATTTGGTTCCGCGGAGCGACGGACGGATCGTGGTGGGATCAACGTTGGAAGAAGCCGGGTTCGACAAACGCGTGGATGTGGAGACTATTCGCGGGCTGCATCAGGCGGCTTTGCGACATGTGCCGCGATTGGCGGAGTGCAGAATTTTGGAGGATTGGGCGGGGTTGCGTCCGGCGACCCCGGATGGGTTGCCGTTGTTGGGAGCAACTTCGGTACCGGGGTATTTTGTGGCTGGCGGACATTTCAGGGATGGGATCTTGCTGACTCCGGTGACGGCGGCGGTGATGGCTTCGGTTATTTCGGGGGAGAAGCCGGGATTTGATTTGTCGGCTTTCGCGGCGGGGCGGTTCGCGGGGAGCTAAAGCTCCCGGACAGGGAAGGACACCTGTTCCTACGCATTCAGCTGGGCTGCGGAATATACTGCGTTTAGAAAGGCATCCTCTCTATGGCTTCTCCGGCAGTGGCTTATGCCCGCGACAATCAGCAGCGGTTTCTGGATGAGTTGAAGGCACTGCTGCGCATTCCCAGCATCAGCACTTTGGTTGAGCATAAGGGAGACGTGCAACGGGCGGCCGAGTTTGTGGCGGATGATTTGCGCCGCATTGGCATGGAGAATGTCGAAGTTATTCCTACCAAAGGGCATCCGCTGGTTTATGCGGACTGGTTGCATGCGGCTGGCAAGCCTACTGCGTTGATGTATGCGCACTACGATGTGCAGCCGCCTGATCCGTTGAATGAGTGGGCGTCGCCGCCGTTCGAGCCTACCGAGCGAAACAATAATCTTTATGCGCGCGGCGCGGTCGACGACAAGGGCCAGTTGTGGATGGAAGTTAAGGCGCTGGAAGCGCTGATGCGTGCCGGAAATGGCAAGCTGCCGATCAACGTAAAAGTTCTGATTGAGGGCGAAGAAGAGGTCGGCGGAGAATCCATCGCTAGTTACGTTCGGCAGGAGAAAGCGAAGCTCAAGGCCGACTTTGCCTTGGTGTGCGATACCGAATTGTTTGCGCACAATCTGCCGACGCTATGCGTCGGGTTGCGCGGGCTGGTTTACACCGAGATCGAAGCGATCGGGGCGAAGACGGATTTGCATTCCGGGATGTACGGCGGGGCTGCGCCGAATCCGCTTTTTGCGCTGGTGGAAATCATCAGCAAGTTGAAAGATGCCAAGGGACGCATTTTGATCCCCGGGTTTTACAAGGGGGTTAAGGCGCCGAGCAAGGCGGAGTTAGCGGCGTGGAAGCGCCTGCCGTTCAAAGAAGAGCATTACCGCAAGACGGAAGTGGGATCGAAGATGCTTACCGGCGAGCCGGGGTATTCGGTGCTGTACCGCACGTGGGCGCGTCCGACGCTGGAGGTGCATGGCATGCCCGGTGGGTTTACCGCGCCGGGGGCGAAGACTGTGATTCCCGCCCGGGCTTCGGCGAAGGTCTCCATGCGACTGGTGCCCAATCAGGATGCTGACGAAGTCCTCAAGAAATATAAGCAGTTCGTGCAGAAGCTGACGCCTGAGGGCATTCAGACCAGTATTAAAGTCTGGAGCAAAGGGCCGGCCTGCGTGGTGGGCACGAACAACACATACATCAAGGCAGCGACCGAAGCGCTGCATGACGTGTTTAAGAAGGACACGGTGTTCATTCGCTCGGGTGGATCAATCCCGATTGTGACCGATTTTCAGGATGTGTTGAAGATTCCCAGCGTCATGATGGGATTCGGGCTGCCGGACGACAATCTGCACGCGCCGAATGAGAAGTTTCATATCCCGAATTTTTATAAGGGAATTGAGTCGATTTGCGGGTTTTTTGAAAAGTTGGGAGCGTAGCTCGTCGTTGACCATTGGTGGTTGGCGGTTTGATGAAGCCAAACAGATTGCTTGCCTCTTCGTTGTTCGCGCGCTCTCTCCTTTTCTCTGTAACCATCCTGTTTTGTCTTTCTGCTCGTTCTCAAGACCTACTTTGGAAGTATGACCTTAAGGCTGGCGATCATCTGGTCTATCGCTACTCTTTTGAGCGGCGGGTCTCTGGTGGCGAGACTGAGTCGCTGTCTCGAGCGTCCTACACTTCCCACGTTCTGATTCTGGCGGAGAAGGATGGACACTTCAGTGTCGGGTTTCAGCGCAATCGCGAATCGGCGGAGCTGGTTTCTTATCGCGAGAAAGGTAAAGACAAACTATCGGAGCAGAAAGCTGACTTCGATGCGCGTATGGCCAAACGGGACGCGCATTTCCATGAAGCCAATGAATTTGATCGCAGCGGAAACAATTTTGATTTCTGGGTAGCGGCGCGGGAGAGTCCCAGCAAGGTCTTGCTGGGAGTGCATGAAATCGTGGATCTTCCCGATCACAAAGTTGGCATCAGCGATAAGTGGCGCGGTCACGACCTGCTGGGCTTCGATAGTCATTTTGCCGGAATGGAAAATGTCGGGGGAAAATCTTGCGCCCGAGTGGACGGCAGGAATGGCGTGGGGCGGATTTCTTACTGGTGGTGCCCGGAGAGCGGAGTTTTGGGGAAGGTCGAGTTTGATGGCGAGTACGTTTTGTTCGGCGACGCGCGCGCCCACGAAAAGTTGACGTTTGAGTTGGTGGAGAAGCGGCGCGGGGAGAGCGTCGGCGATTGGCTTGAGTCTGCGGATACGCAGCGTGGCGCACTGGACGCGCTTTTACTGTCCCGGTGGGCTCCGCTGCCGACGGACTTTGGCGGGCTTTCCCTGGAATCGCAGGCGCCCGATGTACAGGCGCTGATGCTTTCGTTAATTTATCAGCGGCGCGGGCATGTTCTAAAAAATGACTTGCTGGTGAAGTTGTCGCATTCAGAAAACCTTGAAGTCGCGCGCATCGCCGGGCAGATGCTGGATGTTTCTTCTGCCGCGGGGAAAGCATTTCCTCCGGAGCGGTTGGGAACTTCCTTTCGCGTCAGCCAGCGGCAACGGCTTCCTTACATTTTGCATGTGCCAAAGGACTATCGCGGCGACCGACCGTTTCCCTTGATCATCTACCTGAGCGGCGGAGCGGGATTGGCTATCGATGCGGCTAATTCTTCAGAGGATGTGATTGCGCCTACCGGATATTTGGCGCTTTATCCGCAAGCCGGGGACATGTGGTGGAACGACGACATTCGGGACAAATTTGCTTCATTGTTTGACGAGACTCTCGACACGCTCAACGTGGACCGGTCGCGCATTTACATCACCGGCTTCAGCAATGGCGGTACAGGCGCACTTTACTACGCCTCATTGTGGCCGAAGCGATTTGCGGCTGTGGTGACCATGATGGGGGCGGGAGTTTGCATGCCTGAGGTCAGCCGGCGGCTATCCGAGGCCCGGGACATTCCTACGCTTCTGTTGCACGGCGACAAAGATCCCATTATTCCGGTGAGTTGCTCGCGGGACACTTTCAACGCGTTGAAGAAGGCTTCCAAGAATGTGCCTCCGCAGTTAAAGATTTTCCCCGGCAAAGGGCATGAGATTACTTTGCAGAGTGATGAGGGAGAGACGTTGAAGTTTTTTGAGGGGAAGAGGGTGGCGAAGTAGGTCGTTGGTCTTTCGTCGTTGGTCGTTGGCTAAATCTTCCTGTCCAGTTCATCTCCCGAGGCCGTTTTCGATCGGTTCGCCTGGCGGGCGAGGGCGCCCGCCCCACACTTCTTGCTACGTGGTTACGATTACTGCGCTGCAGGGTTGTTTGCTCAGGCGGCGGTAGGTGTGGCGTTGGCTGGAATCGAAATAGATCGAGTCGCCTGCGTTGAGCGTATGGGCTTCGGCACCGATCACCAGTTCTAACTTTCCGTGGATCACGTAGAGCAGCTCTACGCCAGCGTGCTGGTGAGGTACCGCTTTCTCCTGCGACACTATTTCAAACTCAGCGTAGAAGCCATTCAGCTTTCTCTCATTCGCTTTGAAGTCAAGGCTTTCGAATTGATAGGAGATGGCTTGTCCGTGCGGATTGTCGGGGAAGCGCAGACGTTCCTGTTTGCGGGCTATTGCGACTACCGGGCGCTTGCGGTCACCGGAGAAGAAGAAGTCGAGCGAGACGCCGAAGACCATGGCGATGCGCAACAGCGTGGGCAGAGTTGGAAACAGCCTTCCCCGTTCCAACTTCGACAGCATCGCGGC
>DATBAT010000163.1:0-5856 GCA_036271375.1 Terriglobales bacterium | reverse complement strand
CCAATTTCGCCAGCTCTATGGGAATGACATCGCGTGCAACGCGGGCGCGAGCCAAGAGCACTCGCTGCCCATCGACTTGACCGCGCAAACTCTCAACTACAGATTCAGCAACGTACTCTTTGGGTAGCACATTTACTTGCTTTCCTTGCGTTTCGATGGCCTTCGCGGTAGATGGTCCAATCGCCACTACCTTCAAATGCCGAAGCTCTTTCCGATTAATACCGCGTTCATCGATACGGTCCCAAAAGGCGTCGACTCCATTGACGCTGGTAAAAATAACCCAGTGGTACTGATGCAGCTTCGCCAACGCCTCATCGAGCGGTTTGTAAGTACGCGGCCTTTGGATCTCAATAAAAGGAATTTCCAGAATGCTGGCGCCCAACTCGCGTAGCGCAGTCGACAACGCGCTGGCTTGATGCCGTGCGCGGCCCACCAGCACCCGTATTCCATCCAAAGGCTTAGTCGGCTTCTTCATGGCTGTTGCGGAATGCTGGCGTTGTGTCCATAGACTTCCTGCAAGATGGATGTTCCTCCGCGGGCCAATAGCCTCGCCCCGACCGATTCTCCCAACGCAATGGGATCACTTCCCTCTCCCGATTCGCGCAACACCTGAGTCCCATCAGGCTTGGCCACTACGGCCCTCAGGTGCAATCTTCCGTCCCGCATCTCCGCCAAGGCTCCAATCGGCACCTGACACCCGCCGCCCATCTTGCTCAACAATGCCCGCTCGCAAGTCGTAGTGGCGCGCGCCCCTGCATGATCGAGAAACACGAGCTGCTCGCGGACTGCGGCATCCAAGGCGCGAATTTCAATCGCCAGCGCCCCCTGTCCCGCCGACGGACACATTACATCCGGTGAAAGCAATTCTCGCACTAAATGATGCTTACCCAACCGCGCCAACCCTGCAGCCGCCAAAATAATCGCGTGATACTCGCCAGCCTCCAGTTTGCGCAACCGCGTATCTACGTTTCCCCGCAAAGGATGCACATCCAAATCAGGCCTCACCGCCTTTAACTGCGCCTGCCGCCGCAAGCTACTCGTTCCCACCCGCGCGCCCGGTGGCAGCACAGCAATACTTTCATGCGGACTGCATAACGCGTCCAGCGGACTCTCACGCTTAGTGATGGCCACGATCTCGAACTGCGCATCAATTTCAGTGGGAAGATCTTTTAGACTATGCACCGCTAAATCGACGGAGCCCGCAGCCATGGCTTCTTCAATCTCTTTGGTGAACATCCCCTTGGTGCCCACCTTGGCAAGTGCCACGTCCGTGATTTTATCTCCGGTGGTGCGAATCACTTCGATCTCTACCTGATGCCCCCGCTGCCGAAGAAGCGCCGCAATGTGGTTGGCCTGCCAGAGCGCGAGTTGCGATCCCCGCGACCCGATTCGCAATCGCGCCATCAGCCCTCGTCCTCAGGCTTGGTCTTCTTGTCCTGAAGATTAAACAGCCGCCGCACCACGTCGATGACGGTCGTGACCTCGGGATCGCGCGCCGCCGTCTTTAGCGTACGAATCGGCGTATGCATCACCTTGTTAACGATGCCCCGCGTCAGCGCCTCAATCGCCAACTCCTGTTCTGGAGACATTGGTCCCAACCGTCCACGCACGCGATCGATTTCCGCCTGGCGAATGGTTTCAAGATGGTCTTGCAGCGAAACGATGGTCGGCACAACCTCCAGCGTCTGCAGCCGGCTCAGGAAACGATCTACTTCCGTCTGGATAATCGTCTCCGCCCGCTCGGCTTCCTTTTTGCGGTCGGCAGAATGCGTGCGAACACTCTGTTGCAGGTCGTCCATATCGTAGACAAAGATGCCATCCAGCTTATTCATCTCCGGATCGACATCGCGCGGTACTGCAATATCGATGAAAAACATCGGCCGGTTCTTGCGCCGCGCCAGAAACTTCTCGCCATGCTCGCGCCGGAAGATCGCCCGCGGAGAACCGGTAGAAGTGATAACAATGTCGGCGCGGTCGCAGGTGTCGTAAATATCGTCAAAGCGGATGGCTTCGCCGGAAAATTTAGCGGCCAGTTCCTGCGCCCGCTCGTAAGTCCGGTTCGCCACAAAAATGCTGGCCGCGCCCTGCGCTTGCAAATGACGTGCCGCCAACTCGCTCATCTTCCCCGCACCCACCAGATACACGTGCTTGTCTTTCAACGATCCGAAGATTTTCTTGGCTAGTTCCACCGCGACCGACGCGACCGACACCGCAGAAGATCCAACGGCAGTCTCCGTGCGCACGCGCTTCGCCACTGCAAACGACCGTGTCAGCAACAAATCGAGTTGCGAATGAATTGTCCCCACCGCTCGCGCAGTGGCATACGCTTCCTTCACCTGGCCGAGAATCTGCGGCTCGCCTACCACCATGGAATCAAGGCTCGAAGCCACGCGAAACAAATGCCGGATCGCATCGCGCTCGCGATACTCATAAAGATGCGGCTCAAACTGTCGCGGCTCAACATGAAAATAGTTGCAGACAAAATCGCGGAGATCGGCGCGACCATCGCCCGTCTGCGTCAGTAATTCAACTCGATTGCAGGTCGAGAGAATCACTCCTTCATCCACCCCAGGATGCTGCACCAGACTCTTTAACGCTTCCGGCAGCCGCGAATCAGAAATGGCGAGCCGTTCTCGCACATCCACGGGTGCGCTCTTATGATTCACGCCGATGATCTGAAAATTCATGACTGCACGAACCGGTGGATGGTGCTGAAAAAGTTAGCGGCCCAGGCGACGACCGCAGTCGCGAATGCCCCGGTCGCAAGATAAGCCGCCCGGCGTCCACGCCATCCCGCATTCCAGCGGGTGTAAAGCATCACGAGATAGACTGCCCACATCAGTACCGAAAGCAAGATTTTGGGATCGAGATAGTTGAGCTGCCCATAGCTCGACTGGGCGACCACAACGCCGGCAACCAGCCCCAGCGTCATAAATGGAAAGCCCAGCAACAGAGCGCGATAGCTGATCTCGTCAATCGTTTCCAGAGCTGGCAGCCGTGCCAGAAATCCGCCGCCCCGTTTCGATTTCAAATTTCTCTCTTGCAGCAGATAGATGAGACTGGCGCCGAAGCTGAGGAACAGCGCCGCGTATCCGGCAAAGATCAAGGCGATGTGCGCGAACAACCAGCCGCTTCGAACCCCTGGCGTGATCTCGATAAACGGCTTCTGCCCGGTAGCGGCAATGAACGTGAGCAGGAACACCAGCGGGAAAACCACAATCCCCGGCGAAGTGGTGTGATAAACGAGGTAGACCAGCAGAAATGCCGCCATCACTAACAGCGCCAGAAGCGATTCGGAATTATGCAGCGACGCCAGGCTCAACTGCCCGGTGTGCATCACGGCCTCGCTCAGCGCGACAAACTGAAACACCATCCCCAACGTCATCGCCGGCAACGCCACTCGCCCCAGCGCATTGCTCTTGCGGATCAGCACCAGCAGCGAATAGAGCAGTCCTATGGCGTAAAACCCCAGCGCAACTCGCAACCAAAGGATGGGCATAACGAAGGTCAATTATAGACTGCACCAGCCGAGGGGCAGAAAATGAAGGGTGCAGGTTAACAAAACGAAAGCATCGATTACCGCGTAAGGATTTTCCTTGGCGTGGGTAAATACTCCAGCCGAACCAAAACTGGTCTCCTCTGCGAACGCAGTGGTTTCCGTGGTAATGCTTTCCTCCGGCGTGTGCATCGACGCAATGGAAAACTATTGCACGCCCAAACCAGAAAGCAGGCTCCCAATTTCTTGCTTCTCAATCCGCAACTGCCGCCCCGCGGCCATCATGTCTTCAATCTCATCGAATGCTCGGAATAGCCGCATCTTCACGGCTGCATATTGCTCGGCATCGGTCAAAGCCCGTCCATGCGTTGCCGCCCAAATTCGCAGGGCCTCGTCCGGCAGAAAAATGCTAACCGAAAAAGTGATCTTTCGATCGGAACTTACATCAAATACATACTCCGCCACCGCAGCTTCCGAGAGCGCCGCCCTCTTCCCCACGAAGTAGTACTGATAAACGTATCCCTGCCCACCGGTGTACGTCTTCATGCGTCGGACAGTCATCGCCTATTTCACCGCCGCCTCCAGTTGCTCCGCCGCAGAATCCACTAGTTTTGCCTCCGCATCGATCACCGCACCGGCTTTAACAATCTGCTCGTCGGCTTCCTGCCACTTGCCAATCTCTATCGCCTCTCTCACCCCAGGCAGCGTCTTGACGCCGTACCCTGTGTACAGCCCCGGCGCATAGATCAAATGCTTGAACCACGGACGCCGCGGCAACCCTTCCTCTGACGTCAACTTGCGCTCGCTCTGCAACAGCGTCACGTTCAAAGCTTTCAACGCATCGCCGGAAATCTTCAACTCGCCATTCGCGGAAACTTTGTCCAACGCCTTCTGATACCGATCAGCGCTCCGCGTCAGCGCATCCATCGCATTCTGTAACGGCGCAAAATTCAAATGTGGCGGCAGGTCTTTTCGCGGAGGAGCCACCGACGTCTTTTTCGGATCGGCCGTCGCGGTAAACAATCCCTCATCCAGTTCTGCATTCCGCTCCGCCGCTTCATCCTGCTTGGTCTTCAGCAGCTTTTGCACTTCATCCAGATAGCGGTGCGTAGTGTCCGCCAACGCAGTGAAGTCATAAGGGAGCAGGTCGGCATCCGCCAGCCGCATCACCGCGGTTCCGATAGTCTGGGACAATGCCCGACCATAAACAAAGTCCGTATCCGCGAAGTGGGTATACCAGTAAAAATCGTCGTAGATGGAATGGTAAATTCCGCTGTCGCCCTCGCCGCCGTAGCTGAGATCAAGCGATGCCACTCCCAGGTGCTGCAGGAAGGGAGTGAAGTCGGAACCCGACCCCAATGCGTCGATGCGCCAATCCGCTCGGCCGCGAGCTTCTTTGCGCGAGTCGTCCGAATCGGCGTCCGCAATTCCCTTCAAATGATGCCTCTGCCAAACCGTAATCTTCTTTTCCGGATCTTCAACATCCTTCGCAACACCATTCACGAACCGTTCCAGGGTGTGCGAGCCACCGGCATTCAAAAAGCCGCGATCATTTCCATCCGAATTGATGTATACCACCGTATGCTGCTTTAACTCGTCGGCATGAGTTTCCACCCACTCCGTCGAACCCAGCAGCCCAGGTTCTTCGCCGTCCCACACGCAATAAATGATGGTGCGCTTCGGCTTCCATCCTTGTTTAAGCAGCTCACTCAGCCCACGCGCCTCTTCCATCAAAGCATTCGCGCCCGACACCGGATCTTCCGCGCCATTCACCCAGCCATCGTGATGATTCCCGCGCACGATCCACTGATCGGGCTGCTCTGCCCCGGGGATCTTCACAATCACGTCATACAAAGGCTTCAGGTCCCAGTTGAATGCCAACTTCAAATGCACCTTGGTGGCTCCAGGCCCAACCCGATAGGTAATCGGCAACGCACCTCGCCATTCTTCGGGAGCGACTTCCCCTTTCATCGCCGCGAGCAAGGGTTGTGCATCTCCGTAGGAAATCGGCATCACCGGAATTTTGGTCAGCGTGGTCGCGTCTTTCAACGCGAGGCGCTTGGCGTCTTTGGTAGCCCCAACACCCGGGGTTAAGGGATCGCCCGGATACACCGGCATATCAGCCACGCTGCCACGCTGCGCGCCATCTTTCGGACGCATCGGTCCAGCGGGGAATACTTCGTCAGGCCCATAACCATCATCTTTAGGATCGGAATAAATCAGGCAGCCCACCGCGCCATGTTCCGCCGCCACCTTCGGCTTGATGCCGCGCCAGGATCCGCCGTAACGCGCGATAACAATTGCGCCTTTAACCGAAACTCCCATCCGGTCGAGCTTTTCGTAGTCGTCGGGCACCCCGT
>DATBAT010000162.1:0-2783 GCA_036271375.1 Terriglobales bacterium | reverse complement strand
ACGTGATCTTCGTCGGAGCGGTTGCTCTTGCGGGAGCGTTGCTGGTGAGCATCGGCGTATTTAGCTTCGGGTTGGGCGCGGAGATGCTCAACTTCGGCGCGTTGATTGCTTTCATGGGCGTGAACGCGGCAGCCTTTATGCGCTACTTCGTACGCGAAGAGAAAAAGAAGTTTTGGAATTTCGTGCCGCCAGTGCTGGGGTTCTTCATCTGCCTTTTGTTGTGGCTCAACCTGAGCCGCCCGGCAATCATTGGCGGTGTGATCTGGATGGCGGTCGGCATAGCCTTCGGCGCCTGGAAGACAAGAGGCTTCAGAGGCGACTTGGTGGACTTTGAACTCCCCCCAGAAGAAGCCTAGCCAGAAAATGTAGAGCGGACACTCTTGTCCGCTCGCTACCAGAGTCAACCCAGCAATTCGCGATTCGCGCTGGAGGGACGCAGTCGTGGCATCCGCCGGGCGGACAATAGTGTCCGCCCTACATTTACTACTCCACGTTCAGGCCGCTCGCTTCTACTGCCGGCTTCGTCCCCGCTAGTTGTGCGGCTTTGTAAGTGGCAGTCACGTCCCGCTTCTCCCCGGGAAGCAGCGTGATGTAGTTGTCCTCCCAGACTACCGGCAGCACCTCGTCGCCCTTCGCGCTCAACTTCAGGCGTACGAAAAGCGCCACGCTCTTGGAAGGGTTCTCGACGATCACGTGCGTGACCGACTCCACGCCTTTGTTCTGCGTGACGCTGCTTACTTTCAACTTCACTTTAGGCAGTTGCGCCAGCGCGGTGTAGTCGGCGTAAGTAGCGGTCGGAGTGGTCCACCACGTGGACTTCGCCCAATCGATAGTTTCCGGCTTGGTCGAGAGCCAGTAGAAATTCGACCCCACTTGCTTGCCACTTCCGTCTTCCAGCTTGAGCAGCAAGAAATAAGTCGGACTCAAGCCCTCGACTTCAGGAAGCACGAAAATTTTATTCGTGCTGTCAGCGGCCGCATCGACGCTGACCTGCTTAGAAAACTTTTCGGACATATCTAGGTTGAGAAGCTTGGCGGTTAGCCTCAAGCCCTTTGCGTCCTGATACTGACTGCTGACTACCCACACCGAGTGATCGTCGTAGCCATAGACCGGATGCAGCGGCTCCATGGCTTTCTTCGCGCCGAAATATCCGCCGCCTGGGCGGAGATAAAAATCGTAGAGGTGCCAGATCATCGACGGCCATGCGTTGTTCAACATCCATTGCACGACGCCGGTCGAGGTGTACTTGTTGCGGCCGTAAGCTTCGAACATGGCACGCACGCCCTCGTAGGTCATGAGCTGGGATTTTGAGGTGAACTCTTCCAAAGAACTTGATTTTCCGTAGCGCGTGTCTTGTGCCTCGGTGAAGACGTGGAGGTCTTTGAACTCGCCGCCGCCGGCGTGGTAATTCCAGAAATCGTCGATCGGCCATTGATGTTCTTTGGGGAGCATGGCGCGGATGCTTTCGATCGGCGGTACCGCCGGGCCCATGCTGGTTTCGCTGTTGAAGCCGTAAGCGCCGCCGCATCCGCCTGCATTGCATTCCTGGGGATGCTGCGAGCCAACCGCATCGGTCATCCAGTAGGAAGGCGCAACGTATTCGTAAGGACCGCTCATCTTCACCCCGCTGGCGCCCGTGGGAGTGGGCTTCCCGGTCGCAGACGACACGATAGGATTCGGCCACATAAGGTCTTTCTCGATCGCCAGGTACGCCTGCTCCACGTCGTTGGGCGGAGGATTGTCGCTGCCGTTGAGCCACATCACCAGGCTAGGATGGCTGCGCAGGCGGTACATCTGGTCGCGCAGGGATTGTTCGGCGACGCGATGAGTTTCCTCGGTCCATTTCGGCCACTGCTCCCAGAAATCGCAGCAGCACCATCCCGCCATAATGAGCAGGCCTTTGCGGTCGGCCATGTCGAAAAATTCTTTCTTCTCCAGCTTGCCTTCGAGGCGGATGGTATTGAGTCCCATGTCCTGCACGTAACGGAATTCGTCTTCCATGCGTTTGGGATCTTCGCGCAGCATCATGTCGGGCGACCAGCCGCCGCCGCGCAACAGAATTTTCTTTCCATTCACCGAGAAGGCCCGGCTGTTGGCGGCGACCAGTTCCGAAGTGATCTGGCGAATGCCGAACTCAGACGTCGAAGTGTCTGACACTTTTCCATCGACGACGAACTCCATTTCCAGCTGGTAGAGATTCGGCTTGCCCATCTGCGCCGGCCACCAGAGTCGCGGCTGATCGATGTTGAGGCCAGATACCTGATCGGGTGTAAAAGTCACGTCCTTCGATTCGTCCGGCGCAAGTTCAACTTCCTGCGAAAAATTGATTTTCTCGATGCGGCCTTTCAGCGTGCCTTTCACAGCCTTTTGCGTTCCGTTCTTCAACAACGCTGTGACTGTCAGATGGGCTTTCTGATTTTCCGGAGAATCGACCTTCGAAACCACCGTTGGATATTCCACCGAAACCGCCCCGCTGCTGGTGATTTCGACGCCGCGCCAAAGCCCCATGTCTTTGTCGGGTGGCAGCGGGTTCCAGTCGACGAAGGTTATACCCAAATCGTTTTCCGTCGGTGCGTGGACCTCTACGGCGAGAACATTCTTGCCGGGGACCACCGCATCCGTAATGTTGAATTGATAAGTGCGCCATGCTCCGGCCACGTCGTTGGAATTAGCCAGCAACTTTCCGTTCAGCCAGATGTTGGCGCGGTAATTGATTCCATCGAAGTTCAGCCAGGCGGTGCGACTCTTGAAAGCGGCGGGAAGTACGAACTCCTTGCGATACC
>DATBAT010000161.1:0-3301 GCA_036271375.1 Terriglobales bacterium | reverse complement strand
CAACTCGAAATTCCCGCCTATGGAGAACTACCGTTTCACAACATTTCAGTCGCGGAGCGCTTCACTGACGTCTGGAAGACACAACGGGTATTCGACTTTCGTGCGGCGAATGACATTCCAGTTTTCCGAAACTATTCCATGGCGTCGAACGCTGCCATCGACAAACAACTTCGTTTCAATGTTCGCATCGCCACTCCTCCGCGCGGGCAGGATTGCGTGGCCGGCGCCGGCTCCACCTACATCCACTGTCTGAAGCCCGGCGATACGGTTAGCGCGATTGGCCCATTCGGCGACTTCCATATCAAGCACACCGATAGAGAGATGGTGTATTTAGGCGGAGGGGCTGGAATGGCGCCGCTTCGTTCGCACTTGTCCCACCTGTTTGAAACGCTGCACACAGATCGCCGGGTCACCTTCTGGTATGGCGCGCGCTCATTGCAGGAAACTTTCTATCGCGAATATTTTGAAGATATGTCTAGAAGGTTTCCTAACTTCACCTTTCATTTGGCGCTTTCTGAGCCCCAGCCGCAGGATGGCTGGAACTCACATACCGGCTTTATTCATGAGGTCTTGCTCTCGCAGCATCTCGCAACTCATCCCGATCCCACCGCAATTGAGTATTATCTTTGCGGTCCGCCAGCAATGGTCCACGCCGCGACAAAGATGCTGGAGAGCTTAAACGTTCCCAGCAACCAGATTGCTTTCGATGAATTCTAAACGAGCACCGGAAACGCACATCCCGATAGAATCGGCGACGCAATGAAGCTTGAACAGGTAAAAATGATGCAGCACGTTTGGATGTCAGCGCTCTTAGGCAGCGCCTTGGTTGGTTGCGTCGCGGTTGCTGCAGCAGCGACCCAAAATACTGCGCCAGTCCCACGGCCCAAACCTGTTGCCAAATCTACTGGAGGCCTGCTGTCTTCAGGATTTCTCAGCACATCCGGCAATCAAATTGTCGACTCCACCGGGCACCCGCAGCGCCTGGCATGCGCCGGTTACAACGAGCCCAGCAAGGATATCGTCGGCGACGTGGCAGGTATGAAAAAGGCGGGCTTCAATTGCCTTCGCTACCCTTTCGATGAGCGGGCGTTGCATTCCACGTTTGCGGAGATGGACGCGATTGTAGCCGCCTCGAAACCGCTCGGCATGAAAGTGATTTTCGATCATCACGTGGACGACTCGAAGCGGCTGTGTGGCGGCCAGCAGGAGAACGGTTTGTGGTTCGACTCAGGAAAAGGCTCCAACAACACGGATGGATGCGGCGATGAAGGCACTGTAACTCGCGAGAAATTTAAAGCCGACTGGATCGAAGTCGCAAAACACTACGCCGGCAACAACACCGTGATCGCCTTTGATCTCGACAACGAGCCGCTCGTCCTGGGAAAGAACTCAACCCCCATCACCTGGGGAGGAGGCGGTCCCACCGACATTTTGAAGATGTTTGAAGAGGTAGGCTCCGCTGTTGAAACCGCTGATCCAGGCGTGCTGATTGTCGGAGAATGCCCCATCAACTACAGCGGAAAACTATTGAATGGTAAATCCGAAGGGACGAAAGGCATTATGGATTGCAGCCAGGCAAGATTTCATCCTGTCGTTCTGACGCCTGCTGCGCCAAAATTCGTGTACTCGATCCACGACTATCCGAATTTGGGAGTCAATAACGAAGGTCCCCTGACTGCCGATAGAAATGCCGCATGGGGCTTTGTGGAGATGCACAAGATTGGTCCCGTATGGATTGGCGAGATGGGCGCAAGCCTGGATATGCCCCACGCCGACGGCGTGACAGTGGCGCAACAAGCCGCGTGGGCGAAATCGCTGGTGGATTATCTGAATGGAAGAGATCCTAAGGGACCCCAGTTTAGCGCGACGGAGCAACCGTTCGGCACTGACTGGTGGGCGTGGGGCGACCTAAGCGGTCAAACACCGGATGGCACTTTGAAGGGAACTACGCTAAGGCCAGGACAACTGGCGACCTATTCTCAACTACGATTCGGCAGCCGCTAGATCAATCCTGGTTGAGGTAAGCCATAGCCGACCACCGTCCGTCAACTTATATGATGCATGCGGCGATCGGCTAAATTTCTACTTGGCTGGCGTAATTACAATATTCCGAAAATACACGTGCCCCTTCTCGCTTCCCTGCAGATAGATCGGCCCCGGCGCGGCTTCATTGCTGTCTACAGCTCCGCCAGTGATACCCGGAATCTCCTTGTTATCGATCACAGTTGTGCCGTTTTGAACCACTGTGACGCGACGGCCAATTAGCGTGATGTCATAGGTCTGCCACTTATCCGTCGTTCTGGGTAACTCAGGATGGGGTGCCAGGAATCCATAGATACCACCCGTGTGATGGCTCGGCGGCTCTTGGACGGATTCATTTTCTATTTGAAGTTCATAGCGCCCCCGCAGATACACGCCGCTGTTGGCATTGGGCCCGATCTTGAATTCGAGATGTAATTTGAAATCCCCAAACTTGCGATCGGTCGCCAATTCAAGCCCATGTCCTGGGCTGACGAGATTTCCATCAACCACAGTCCAATGACCGTTTAGCGGGAAATATCCACCAGTATAATCATGCCATCCATCCAGATTTTTTCCGTTGAATAGCTTGATAGGTGCCCCCCACACGGGAGGAGTCGTCCGGTTCATCGCTGGAGCACGAACACCGGTCCATGTCCACGGAGTTCCGTGAGGTCCAGTTGCCGAACCAGTCAGTTTGCCATGTTCAAGCTTCCCGGTAAGAACCAAGTTGCTGTCACAATCTCCTTCCTTCGCAGAGGCAATTGTAAGCACTCCCCCTCTTATGTCCACCTTGGCCACCGGACACGCACCACTCCAGCGGCCGACCATGAGCGCTTTCAATTCACCGTTCTGCTCAGAAAGCTCCAGCCAGGACGGGGCTTCGCCCTTCGGAGTCTTCAACGTGATATCCCAACGACCAAGAAATGGCTTTACGTTGGATTGCGTTGCAGCGGGAACCTCTGCGTTCGCCGTTGCCGGTTGCGCGAAGGCAAAACCGCAAGCAAGGAAAGCGATGGATAAAACGCTTCCCAGTACCTTGTTAGTTTTCATTGCAACAAGTCTCCTAAGTCGAATCCTTTTGTTGCGCCAGCGAATGGATGAGCTGGCAAGTTATCGCGATGTTGTGAAAACCGGCTTTTAGCTTTTCACCGTGCGAGAATTCGCGTCCCAGAAGACCTGGCGCTTACTAAAGTAGGATTGATTCGCCATATGACATGCGATGGCGGCATGATTGCCAAACACAGCGTCCTCAACAACCGGTTTGCGGCTCCGGACCGCT
>DATBAT010000160.1:0-7838 GCA_036271375.1 Terriglobales bacterium | reverse complement strand
ACAACAACTGCCGAGCGCGCTTTCTGTGAATAGCATTTCCAAACAAAGGAATTGTCGTTATCGCGCGATTGCACAACATCCCGTATGATGCCGCACGTTTCGTCCTTCTTCTCATACTGCACAATCGCCAGAATGTTCGCTGCTTTTAGGCGCTTGGCCATTAAATAGGCCTTCTGACTGCTGTCTAGACGTATCCGTGCAGAGTGTCTAAACTCTGGGCTACAACTGTTCCTGCCAACGAAATTGGCCGCCACATCCGCCTTTAGCGTGGCGAGCGAGACGAGCAAAATGAATAGGTCAGAGGACAACTGCCATGCTTTCATGCGTCATTCCTCCCCTCCGGCGATGCCGCCAAAAGGTATGGGGCAGCCAGCCTCACTTCACCGGGCAGCGAGATTTCGCTCAGGCCCATGTCGTAAGTGAAATTATGCTATCGGAGACCAGATGTCGAGAACAGGCAATTTTGCTCAGAACCTTGCCGTGAGTGAAATAGCGATTTATCAATAGTTATTGCTCTGCGGTAGTTTGCCAATGAGTGCATCGAAGGCGCGGCCCTTGAACACTATTTCGAGTTCAACGTGACCGAACGCCCACAGCTGGTCACCGTCCATGATGCGGCACTCGATCACGAAGTTTCCGGGCCGGTACTGCCTCACGATTTCAGCAAGTTCGTCGGGATGCTTTTCCAAATCGCGAATGTGGGCTTCGGCCTGCTGACGCTGCTCTGGCGAAAGCTCGACTTCGAGTTTCCTATCGAATTCCCGGATTTCAGCGATGGCTTCGGTGGGGTCGATCGGGATGTTGAGATTCCAGAGGAGCGACGCCTCATTGCATTCGCCGGAGATTTGGAAAGGCCCACAATCGCTTCCGCCCGTGACGTTGCTGAATGACGGAACAACGGTTTTAGTCCCGTCGTCGCCAATTTGATAGGCGACCGTTTTGAGACGCAAAGCGAAGCGCCCAAAACCGGGTTTAGGGTCTGATGGCCACGGGCGTCCGGGTACTCGGCAAGTAATCTGTATCAGGCCCAGGTTGCTGACTTGGGGGACGCCGGAAGGAGAACCACTGAGGATGCTTTTGTCGTCGATAACGCAGGAGGCTTGTTTATTAGCTGCAAACGCCAGCGAGGACAACAGCAGAATTGCAACAATCATGTAATACTTCATGCCCTCGTTCTCCCAACCGTCGATAACAGGCAATTTCACTTATTGACCCGGTAGCCATTTTTTTCTAGATTTTTTTCTGCACGCGGACGAGCACGTTTACGTAGGCTCTAGGCCGGGGGTACCCGTAAAACAATTCAGCTGGATATGCCAAAATTGTGCCCAATTTTGTGCCCACCACCAACCCCTACCGAGAGCGATGGAGCGTCACGGCATCGTTGCGAAGCCTTGCCGGACACGGCATTGGTGACGTCCAATCACACTTGGTAGTAATCGGTCTAAGTCTTTGATTCTTCGTGCGTCGAGTCCTCCGGAGCAATGGGTCGGGAGTTCGAACCTCTCCGGGCGCACCATTAACAACCCTCCCTAAGGTTTCGCGGGTACTTCCACGACTTTCTTTGTCGCCTGTGGCGTAGCGTTTACGGTCACCACTCCGGTTTTTGTGATTCCACCCGCTGTGGCCGTCACCCTGAGGTTTGAGATCGCGATTTTTGCGGTCGGGCCGCGAACAATCGTCAGAGTTCTCCTGCCGTTGACCATCGGGCTCAACGTGGTAGTCACGCCGATGGGCGCGCCGGAGACGGTTAACGTGATTGGCGAGGTAAATCCGCCAACCGCTTGCGCTGTGATGGTGACGGCGGCGTGTGCGCCATCGGCCAGCGCGACACTCGCCGGCGACGTGGTCAAGGTGAATCCCGGGACGTTCAACGCGAGAGATTGAGGATGAGTTACGCCCGCTCCGATCGCAGTAATGATTGCCGAATAAGTGCCAGGCTTGGTCGAGTTGGCGGCGGCGAATGTCACCGAGCTCGAACCTGAGCCCGGAGCGGCGATGCTCGGCTGAGAAAATTTTGCGGTGATCCCTCCCGGCAATCCAGTAATGGCTAGGTTGATCGCGGCTGCGAATCCTGTATTCGCCGACGTCGTGAGATTGACCAATCCGGATTTTCCGGGGGCGATGCTCAACGCCGTGGCGGAAATCCCCACGCTGAAATCGCCCGCTGGGGTGATGATGACCGTCAGCGGTACCGTCTTGGTTGTACCGCCGCTGGTGGCAGCGATGCTCACCTGATAACTTCCGGCACGCGTGAGGTTGCTGGCGCTGATCGTCAACGTACCTCGGCCGGACCCTGGCGCTGCGAAACTGGACGGCGCGAAAGTTGCGGTAGCCCCCGTAGGCAGCCCGGTCATGGAAAAAGTAGTGGCCGCGTTGAATCCGCCGCTAATGCTGCACGTGAAGTTGGTCGAAGCGCTGCCGCCGGCGCGGACCGGCAGGGAATTGGAATCGGCTGCGACTTGAAATGCCGGAACCGAAGTCGCTTCCGCCCAATGCGTCACCAGCATGGTGGCGTCGACCGAACCTAGTCCGGTGGCGAGATCGTATCCCGTGGTCGCGCTGTATCCGGTGACGCCTGGCACGGTGTTGTTGCCCGTCGTCGTGTCGTGGTAGATCGCAGTTCCGCCAGCTGTTTGCTTCGCCGCCAACGCGTAGAAAGTTGCATTTGGATTTCCCTGGCGCGATCCGGCGTTTTGCACGACCAATGCCATCAGACCGGCAAACGCCGGTGATGAAGCGGAGGTTCCGCCCACCGAGCCCAAAGTTCCGTTCATGAAAATCAGATAGCCGTCGTGGCCCGCGGCGGTCAGGGAGACGTCCGGGACATCCCGCTTCTTGTCGGCAGGAACTCCGGTGCCCACTTGCCAGGAAGGCTTGGTGTAGACCGTGCTGACGCCTCCGCCGGACGCCCACAGTCCTGAAGGCCCGCTTTCGTTCCAGGCTTTTTCAGGAATGTAGCTAAGCGCCGACGCCTGAGTTCCTGCGGAATTCGAAGATGCCCAATAAAGGCTGGCGTTCGTTGTGTCGTTAAACTGCGTGCCGCCGACGCAGACACTGTAAGGAGTCGAGCAAATCCCGTTGACGCCCAGGCCGCGCGTGCTGGTCGTGGCCGAAGAACTATCGCACCCTGCGGCACCGCTGTCGCCGGAAGAAATAAACACCGTAATGCCCTGGGCCGCGGCCTGCTGCCACAACGAATTCATGAAGCTGTTCCCGGAAGTGCCAAGCGAGGCCTCGCACAGGCCGAAACTCATGCTCATCACCGGCGCAATATTGTGACTCACAATGTATTGCGCGGAAAGGTAGACGCCATCGCTTGAATTGGTAGAACCTGAAACCACAAATTTCACTGCGGCATTCCTGGCGACGGCACCGGACCACTCCACATCGAGCACTGCTTCCACTTCCTCGTTGGTGTCGTAGATGCCGGGATTCGTTCCGTTCACAATGATCTGCGGATCGTTGGCGGGAAGTCCGAATGAACTGCGGAAGAGACGAACGTCGCTGAGGTTGATATTGATACGTCCGGCGATGGCGACGCTCTGTCCGTTGCCATTAATGGCTTGCTGGTAGAGAGGAGCGACGTTATAGATGGTGGCGAAGTCGCTCGGCGAAATGTAGTGCCCGGAGCCGCTGGTGTAGGCGGGCGCCGGCCGATTAAGCGGACGATGCAACGGCCGCGCGCGAAAGTCGTGCAGCGACACCACTCCGCCAACCACGCTGGCCAGCGTCTCTGGAATTTCAGGATCGCTGGCATTGGCATGATGCGACTCCTTGTTCACTTTGTAGTTGCGAATCTGCGTGTGGAAAGCCGCCAGTACTTGCTCGGCAGTGCCGCTGAAGACAATTGCGCGCCGTCCCGGCGTGACTTCGTCCACGGTCATGCCATGCTGCTGCAACCAGTTGGTCACCTGCTCCAGATCATTATCCGAAACCCCAAACATTTGGCCGTAGGTTTCAGGGGTGATCCATTGGTGGTAAAGCGAGGATTCGGGATTGTGTTGCGCGTCAACGAGATCGTCGAGCGCCTGCTGTTGAGCTTCGTCCGCCTTCAAAGTGAGGATCATGTGGCTCATGCGGAACGATGCCGAGACCCGCCCCTTGTCATACTTCTGCTGCGCAAGTGGATGTCGATTGCCGGTGAGCACGATCCGCTGCTGATCGTCGATGAGTCCGGCCACCCGGTCGCGAGGCCGGGCCAGCATGGGAGGATTTTGCGCGAAGCTGACGATATTAAGAATTCCTAAGAGAAACGGAGCAAAGGCAAAGCGATAAGACATAGATCCTCGAAGACGCGAATGGAAATGGCGCTGTCTTCGACATCGGCGGGAAATAGAAAGACTGTAGATCCAAACGCGACGACGAACGGCCAATTTGAGGCTCGCGCATACTAGAATCAATAAAGAGGCCAACTCCCATAGTCACTCTCGCTGACATTCGCGAAGCCCAAAGCCGTCTGCAGGGTATCTCCGTCCGTACCGAACTGTTCCCATTCCGCGATGGCGAGTTCTACCTGAAACTTGAAAACCAGCAGCCCATAGGCTCGTTCAAGCTGCGCGGAGCGTATAACAAGGTCGCATCGCTCTCGGAAGAGCAGCGTTCGCGGGGCGTCATCACATATTCCAGCGGAAATCATGCCCAGGGAGTTGCTTACGCAGCTCGGGCTCTGGGCGCTAAAGCCATCATTGTTATGCCGAATAACGCGCCCGTCGTAAAACGCGAGGCAACCGCCGCGCTGGGTGCGGAGATCATACTGGTAGGGCCGGGCAGCGCCGAACGCCAGCAGAAAGCGGAAGAGTTGGCAGCGCAGCATGGCTATGTGATTGTGCCTCCATATAACGACGAAAAAATCATTGCTGGACAGGGAACCATGGGCTTGGAAATTCTTGAGGACTTGCCGCAGGTGGAGTGCATTCTCGCGCCCGTGGGAGGAGGCGGCATGTTGAGCGGGATTTCTACTGCGGTGAAACTGACTCGGCCGGAAGTGAAAGTGATTGCCGTGGAACCGGAACTCGCAGGCGATGCCCAGGCTTCTTTTCGCTCGGGAAAACTGGTTCAACTTCCAGCGTCGGATGTCTCGCGCACATTGGCGGACGGTCTTCGTACCCAAAGTCTCGGGCCAATCAACTTCGAGCACATTCGCGAGTATGTCGACGACATCGTCACCGTGACCGAGAAAGACATTCGAGAAACTTTGAAGTTTTTGGTCGCCAATCCTAAAACGATCGCGGAGCCCAGCGGAGCGGTGGCAGCGGCAGCATACTTGTTTCATCGCGATCAATTGCCAAAATCAAGAGTTACCGTCGCCATCGTCAGCGGCGGGAACATCGAACCTCAGTTATTAAAAGAGATCCGGCAGGGAGAACCCAGCGAATGATCAGATTTCCGCTGATGAAAGCCGTCAGCATTGCGGTATTGTCCTGCGCTTCGGCATTCGCCGCCACTTATCAGCATGGCGCGATGGTTCGTGAGGCCACCATCTACGTTTCGCCGGATCCAAGCTCCGCCAAACTTGGTGACCTGCAACGTGGCCGTGAAGTGATCATTCTGGAAAGCCCGCGTGACTGGGTACACGTGGAAGCCAATATAACTACGGAGCGGACCATCACCGGCTGGATCCTCTACAAAGGCGTTATCGGAGCAAATACGCCGGATGGCGACAAGATCCTTTTTGGCGAAGCCGCTGACTCGGAGGAAGAGGCCAGCCGCAGTCGTGGGCGCCGCGGCGCCGCGCTTGACGCAATGTGGCTCTACCGGTCGGTCTTCGAAATCTTCCCGGCGTCGCCATTGGCTGGCGAAGCCAGTTACCGCGCTGCCGACATTCGCTGGCAACTGGACAAAGTCGACATCATGACCAAGCCGTCGGCGCGCGAACAGGACGCCTACTTGCGCGGCGAGATCGAAGACACTTGGATGAAAGAAACCATCAAGAAATTTCCCGGTACCAAGTGGGCGGACCTCGCGGCCTACGCGCTGCTCGATAACAAAGTCTGTGGCGACTGGCAGGGCGCGTCGAAATGTCCGGAAAAAGAGACCGACATGTATGAGAAATATGCCGCCGAACACCCCCAGTCCCCCAAGGCAGGGCAGGCGCTCTATAACGCCGCATGGCGGCAATCCGCATTGATCGAAATCTACAAAACAGAAGAAGACAGAAAAAAATCGGAACAGGCCAAGGCCCGCTCGATCGCTCTGGCTCAAAAACTCATCGCGCAATCTCCTCAGGGCGACTGGAATGCCCGCGGGCAGAGGCTTCTCTATCTCGTGCAAAACAATATTCCTACCTGGGGCAATTCGCAGGAATAATCACAAAGAATAGTGCCCTTCATGGTTATTTGATTTCTCCTCAGGCATCGTCCGGCGAATATCTGCCATACTTCTTTCATTCACTCTTTGGAGGAAGCTTGAACGACTATTTATTGTCCGTGATCCTGGGAGTTATCGAAGGCGTTACGGAATTTCTGCCCGTCAGCTCAACCGCTCATCTCAGAATCTCGGAAGCGTTGTTTCACGTCAGCCTGACCAGTGGCTATTGGAAGATGTACACCATCGTGATTCAACTCGGCGCGATCCTCTGCCTGCCGGTCTATTTCCGCGAGCGCATCGCGAAATTTCTATCGACTTTCCCCAAGGGCGAAACCGGCGACCGTACGGTCCTGACTCATCCGCTCGGTTTAACGGCGGTTGCTTTCTTGGTTACGGCGATCCCGGCGTTCCTCCTTACTAAAATCATCGGCAAGCATCTGGAAAACCTCTCTATCATGGGAGCTTCGTTGCTCATCGGTGGCATCGTTATGTGGATCGTTGATGCCTTAAACGCGCGCTCTGAAAAACTGGGTGCCGCTCCCGGAAGCCGCATCCACACCTGGAAGATGGAAGCCATGACCCTGGGACAATCCATCTGGATTGGCGCCTGCCAAATCCTATCCGCGGTTTTCCCCGGGACGTCGCGTTCCATGTCCACCATCGTTGCCGGACAACTCGCGGGCATGTCGCGCGCGTCAGCTCTGGAGTTCTCGTTCTTCCTCTCGATTCCCACAATGTTCGCCGCGACTGCCTACGACCTATTGAAATCGCTCCGAGGAAAAGGCGACAACCCAATCGGGGTCGCGCAAATTGATCCTCACGGATGGGTGGTGCTGGCGATAGGCTTTGTAGTTTCGTTTATCGTGGCTTACGGCTCGGTAGCCTGGTTCATGGCGTGGGTACGCAAACGCGGCTTCACCATGTTCGCCATCTACCGGATACTTGTAGGGGCTCTAGTGTTGGCCTTCGCCAGCAGGCTACAGTAGTCGCCTAGCGGACCTTGATCTCCGCCGTCTTCACCGCGAACTTCGAACTCCATTCACACGATGACGATCCCACTACGCGGGTCACATCCGACTCCGGATCTTCACGTTCGGCGACGTAAGTCCGCACCGTAAAACAGACCTCATTCATTCCAACCGCGTAGCTATCGGGTTCCCGCCATTGGTAGGGGGCAGCTTTAGGCTTCGAAATATTGAAAGTCTTTGCCGGCTTCGTGAGCAGATCAAAGTCTTTGGAATTGCCCGACGGCGATTGCCCGAACGCGGGCGTAACAAAAATCAGAAGAAGGAGGGAACTCCAGCGCATACGAACCTCCGCTGGCGGAATTATACGCCCGGCTCCCGCCGTCTTACCCCGATACTGTTTGAGAACCCCGCCATTGCCGCGCCGCCAACTTCTTGTAATAATCATCTGGCTCTGGCGTTGCTGGCGCTGAGGAAAAGTGTCGCCTCAACGTCCCCCACGCCCTATGAAGTTCATCTCTAAGGTCTTCGCACCGACAAACAACCGTCGGCTCAATGAGCTGATTG
>DATBAT010000159.1:0-20804 GCA_036271375.1 Terriglobales bacterium | reverse complement strand
TCTGCCGGGGCTGATCGCGATTGGATTGCCGGCGCAGAAGATGATGAACATGAATCCGGGAGCCGTGGTTTCCGGCGGCCAGGGATTGATCCCTCCGAAGATGGATGCGGTGGGACGGCCCATCCTCGACAAGAACGGCGCGGTGGAATTGGATTACGATCTCGCCACTCCGAACATGCTGTTGCACTACTTCCCTACCGGCCTGCTCGGCCTGGGACTCACCGCGCTGCTGGCCAGCTTTATGTCGGGCATGGCCGGCAATGTAACGGCATTCAACACGGTGTGGACGTATGACATTTATCAGTCCTACATAAATAAGAAGGCGTCGGACGAACATTATTTATGGATGGGGCGAATGGCCACCATCTTCGGAATATTGCTTTCGGTCGCGGCAGCGTACATGGCCACGCGCTTCAACAACATCATGGACATGCTGCAACTGGTGTTCGCGTTCGTAAACGCGCCACTATTTGCCACGTTCCTGCTGGGAATGTTCTGGAAGCGTACGACCGGGCACGGCGCATTTACCGGACTACTGGGCGGGACGATTGCCGCGACGCTGCATCACGGATTGACGATTCCCGATGGCGGAGTGCCGGGAATAAAGGGCGGATGGCTCGCGACCATGCACACTTATCCCAGCGAGATGGCGCAGAATTTCTGGACGGCGATTTTTGCCTGGACGACTTGCTTTCTGTTGACCATTCTCATCAGCCTGTTTACAAAACCGCACGAGGAGTCCGATTTGAAGGGGCTGGTTTATTCGCTGACGGAGCGGCCGACGGAAGGGCACTTGAAGTGGTACGCGCGGCCGGCGACGTTGGCGATCATCGTTCTTGGTCTGACGTTATTCTTAAATATTCTTTTCAGGTAGGGAGCTTATGGGACTCGATATCCGGCTGCCGATTGGGTTGCTGTTTTCTATTTTCGGAGTTTTGCTGATTGGGTATGGCGCTCTGGGGGACGGGTCAATCTATGCGCGGTCGTTGGGCGTGAATATCAATTTGTGGTGGGGCGTCGTCATGCTGGCGTTTGGGCTGGTGATGTTCCTGCTGGGCAAGCGTGGGACGAAGTTGAAGGCGTGAGGAGAAAACAGCAATTAGCATTCAGCACTCAGTCCCTCAAAGCCTGGCTGCCTTTCAGTCACAGCAGGGTGGATGACTGGGAACACAAGGTCCCTCGGCTTCGCTCGGGACGACAAGGTTTGGTAGTGACCGGTCAGGTCGCGAATATTGCTTTAGTGGCCGGGTAGACCCTGCGATAGGCTGCGTAATTCTTCTGCATCGTTTGCGCGTCTTGCGATTCGGGCGGTACCCGCGTTTGCACACGCACGATCGCTTCGCAGGCGGCATCTACGTTAGGCCACATTTTAGCGCCGACTCCTGCCAAGATTGCCGCACCGTAGGCTGCGCCCTCTTCCGCTTCAACAATTTCTACTTCATGGTCATAAACATCGGCCTGGATCTGCCGCCACAGAGGCGATCTCGCTCCGCCCCCACCTAAGCGGATAGTCTTCACCGGCACTTTCATCTCGTCGAAGATGGTGAAAGAATCTTTCAGGCTGTAGGAAACGCCTTCCAGAATCGCACGCACGATGTGAGCCCGGGTGTGCGACGCGGTCAGTCCCACTAGTGCAGCACGGGCGTTGGCGTCGAGGTGCGGGGTGCGTTCTCCCATTAGATAAGGAGTCCACAGCAAGTCTTCCGAGCCTGCGGGAACCGTGGCCGCTTCGGCAGAGAGATGTTCATAAGGATCTCCGCCGGTGCCTTTGACGCCGAAGTTGTCACGGAACCAGCGCAGCGACAGGCCGGCAGACTGGGTGACGCCCATGACGTGCCAGCGACCGGGAATGGCGTGACAGAAAGTGTGGAGACGGCCCTGCGGATCGAGAGCGGGCCGGTCGGTGGCGGCGAAGACCACGCCGGAGGTCCCGATGGTGGCGCTCACCGCGCCTGGGGTCACGATCCCCATTCCAATCGCGCCTGCGGCCTGATCGCCTGCGCCGGCGACTACCGGCGTTCCGGCTTTAAGTCCGGTGGCTCTTGCGCCCGCATCGGAAATTTTTCCGCAAATATCGGGCGATTCAAAGAGCGCAGGCAGCAGTGCCTTGTCGATTCCTGCGGCACTCAGCACTTCGTCGGACCAGCGGCGATTGGTTACGTCGAGCATCAACGTACCCGAGGCATCGGCCATATCGATGGCACGCTCGCCGGTGAGACGAAAGCGAACGTAATCTTTCGGCAGCATCACCGAGCGCACGCGCTTCCAGTTTTCTGGTTCGTTTTCCTGTACCCAAAGGAATTTGGTGACGGTGAAATTCGTCAGCGCAGGATTGCAGGTGAGCTGAATCAGCCGTTCCGCACCGATTTTCCGGGTCAAATCGTCGCACTGTTTTTGAGTGCGAACGTCGCACCAGATCAAGGCGGGGCGGACGACTTTGTCGGATTCGTCGAGCATCACCGCGCCGTGCATCTGTCCCGAGAAACCTACGCAGGCGATTTGATCGGCGGCGATGCTTTTTTCCGCCAGAGCTTTCTTTACGGCAACGCCGCAGGCGCGCCACCAGTCTTCGGGGGATTGTTCGGCCCATCCGATTTTTGGCGAGGCGAAAGCCTCGTGTTCCTCGGTGGCGGAAGCAACGATGCGCCCACCCTGGTCGATGACCAGGGCGCGCGTTCCGCTTGTTCCAACGTCAATTCCTAAAACGTACATGGATTACTTGTTGGAGAACTTGAAGATGGTGATGGTGTGATACTTCCCGCCCGGCTTCAGTTCAGTCGTTGGGAAGTTGGACTGGTTAGGTGAATCGGGATAGTGCTGCGTCTCCAAGCACAGAGCGTTGCGGAAATTGTAAACGTGTCCGCCTTTGCCGTGGACCGTGCCGTCGAGGAAGTTTCCGGTATAGAACTGAATGCCGGGTTCCGTGGTCAGGACCTGCATGATGCGTCCACTCTTGGGGTCATAGACTTCCGCAGCCAGTCGCGGCGTCTTGGTGATTCCGCCATTCAATACAAAGTTGTGATCGTAACCCTTGCCGAATTTTATCTGCTCGTCGCTAGCGCCGATACGCGCGCCTATTGCGGTCGATTTGGTGAAGTCGAAGGGAGTTCCCTTCACATCACGCAATTCGCCGGTTGGAATCAAGACCGAATTTACCGGGGTAAATTTGTCGGCTTTCAACATGAGTTCATGGCCAAGAATTTCGCCGGCATCTTGTCCGGACAGATTGAAGTACGAGTGGTTGGTGAGGTTCAGCACCGTGTCCTTATCGGTGGTGGCGTCGTACTGGATCTTCAATTCGTTGTCGTCGGTAACCGTGAAGGTCACGGTCACGTTTAGGTTTCCGGGATAGCCTTCTTCGCCATCTTTGCTGAGGTAGCTCAGCACCAGCGAATTACCTTCCTGCCTGGCGGTCCAGACCTTTTTGTTGAAGCCCTTCAGGCCGCCATGTAAAGAATTTTCGCCGTCGTTCTTGGCGAGCGTGTAGGTGTGTCCGTCGAGGGTGAATTTTCCATGGGCGATGCGGTTGCCGTAGCGGCCGATGGTTGAGCCGAATGAAGATTTGTCGGTAACGTAGTCTTCGAGCTTGTCGTATCCCAAGGCAACATCGGTGAGCTTGCCGCTCTTGTCGGGGACCTTCAGCGACTGGACGATGCCGCCGAAGTTGGTAATGTCAGCTTCCATGCCGTTCTTGTTAACGAGCTTATAAATTTGGACGTGCTGCCCATCCGTCATAGTGCCAAACTCCTGAGAAGTGATTCCAGATTTTGCCAGGGCCGAGGGGACAAGAAATGCGGAGAGAGTAAGAACAAGTGTGACGAACTTCATCGTTGCCTCCAGACGCCACACGCAGTGGCGCAGTGCGGATAATTAAACCCGTTCCGCTGGGGCTTGTTGTGCCTCGAATAGAAAACGTTTACGAAGGCTGGGGTATTGTAAATTAAGCGGCGCGTTTGTGGGTGTCAGCTGCCGGTGGCTTCGAGCGGAGGATTCACGAAGAACAGCGGTTCGAGGATCATGCGGCGTGCCTCGTCCGAGGTGAGACGCTGATCAGCGGAATAGAGTTCGATGCCTGAGGCGGCGGGACGCATAGTAAGGATGCCCTGCTCGGGGACTGCGACACGGGCATCTTCGGGTTCGTAGACATATTGGATGGTGTGGGCGATGAGATCGGCGGTCACGACCACAGCCATCTTGGTGACACTGCTGGACATGCGCGCCTGGTGGGCTTCCAGCTGCTTGAAGTCGGCATCGCCTTCGCGGTGGTTGATTTCTGCGACGTCGGATTCGAAGCCGGAGGTGAGCTGAGTCCAGGTTTTGTCGGCGGTGGCCTCGAAGGTCTGCTCTTCTTTTGGGGCGGTGGCTGAGGCGTCGACCGGAAGACCGTCGGAGAACTTTTCTGTGACCCATCCCATAGTGGCTCCTCTCGCGAAGTCTTGAGATGCAGGAGCGTGGGCATGGGTAGTCCGGCGACCTATAATGATGGGATGAAGTCCCTTTTGCGCGGCGCTTTCGTGGTCTTTTTGGCGTGCGGGTTTTCGGCGGCGCAGCAGGGGTCCTTGTCACAATTCGCAGTGGCCACGACTTCGCTGCCCTCGGCGAAGCTGCGGCAGCCTTATCAGTTTCAGTTGCAGACGCAGAGTGGGATTCCTAATTTTAAGTGGATGGTTACGCGGGGGAGTCTGCCGCCGGGGCTGGCGCTGACGGATAACGGCATGATCGGCGGGACGCCGACCGAGAAGGGCGAGTTCCCCTTTTGTGGTGAGCGTGACCGACACTTCGACACCGCCGCTGACTAAGAGCCAGGCGTTTGTGTTTCACGTGGTAGCACCGTTGATTGCGGAGTGGAATCCTGCGCCGAAGGTGAATGGCCGGCGCATCGAGGGCGGGATCAAAGTTACAAATCAGACTGGACATGATTTCGATCTCACGGTCATCGTGATGGCGATCAATGAGAATGGCCGGGCCACCGCGATTGGCTATCAGCATGTCGATATGAAGGACGCTACCGAGTTGCAGATTCCGGTGGGCGAGAACCTGCCACGCGGAGCTTACAGCGTGGATGGGACTGTGGTGGCTGAGATCGTCGAGACGAATACGATTCACCGGGTGCATCTGGTGTCGGCCGGCAAGTTGCAGGTGGCGATCGGGCCGTAGGGCGGCCAAGACGGCGGAGCAACGTCTCTACAATTATTGCAGTGCGGTGTCGCACGACAACCTGCAGCATCTAATTACCTCTTCTCGTGGTAAAACGCAGCAAATCCGAAGCTACCTATGGCCAAGCGTCCGCGTTGGAGCTTTTTCATCCTGCGGTGCGCAGTTGGTTCGAAGCGGTGTTCTCTGCACCTACTTCGCCGCAGGTTGCGGGATGGCCAGCCATCGCGCGAGGAGAATCGACGCTCATTCTTGCGCCTACTGGAACGGGCAAGACGCTGGCGGCATTTCTCTGGTGCATTGAGCGCATCATGTTTACCCCGGTGCCTGAGACCGACAAGCGCTGCCGGGTCTTGTATATTTCGCCGATTAAAGCTTTGGCGGTTGATGTCGAGCGCAACCTGCGCGCGCCGCTGGTTGGGATTGCGCAGGCCGCGCAGCGGCTGGGATCTGACTTTCATGAGCCTTCAATTTCGATCCGTACCGGGGACACTCCTGCGGCCGAGCGGGCGCGGTTTGCGCGGCATCCGGCGGACATTCTTATTACGACTCCGGAATCGCTTTATCTTCTGCTGACTTCAAACGCGCGCGAAGCATTGCGTTCGATCGAAGCTGTGGTCATTGACGAAATTCATGCGCTGGTCCCCACCAAGCGCGGGTCGCATCTCGCGCTTTCTCTGGAACGGCTCGAACAGATTGCCGGGCGCCGGCTTCAGCGTATCGGGCTTTCCGCCACGCAACGGCCGCTGGAAGAAGTGGCGCGATTTCTAGGCGGAGCTGAGCCTCCGAAAAAAGAAAAGTCGGTCAAAAATGCGGCGAGCACCGCACCCGCTGAAGCACTCTCGGAGTTTGAGACTGCATCTTTCGCGCCGGTCTACCGCCCGGTCACCATCGTGGATGCCAGCGCTCCCAAAAAACTCGACTTGCGTGTCGAAGTGCCGGTCGAGGACATGGCAAAACTGGATGACATCGATCCGCTACCCAGCGGGCCGGCGTCGCAAGGTCCGGTGCGGCCATCGATCTGGAGCGCGATCCATCCCAAGTTGCTTGAACTGGTGAAAGCGCACAGTGCAACCCTGATTTTCGTAAATAGCCGTCGTCTCGCCGAGCGCATTTCTGGCGCGATCAACGAACTGGCCGGTGAATCCTTGGTGCGCGCGCATCACGGTAGTGTCGCCGTCGCCCAACGCAAGGAGATGGAAGACAAGCTCAAGCTGGGCACCCTACGCGGCATTGTGGCGACTTCGTCGCTCGAGCTTGGCATCGACATGGGCGCGGTTGACCTGGTGATACAGATCGAGTCCCCACCCTCGGTGGCGAGCGGCATGCAGCGGGTCGGGCGTGCCAGCCACAACGTTGGAGCCACAAGCAACGCAGTCATCTTCCCTAAATATCGGGCTGACCTGGTGGCTTGCGCCGCCATCACGCGAGCGATGTATGACGGACAAGTTGAGTCGGTCCACTACCCGCGAAATCCGCTGGACGTATTGGCGCAGCAGATCGTGGCTTGCGTTTCACTCGATGACTGGACGGTCGATAATCTCTTCCGCCTGATTCGCTCCGCGGCGCCTTATGCAGCGTTAACGCGCTCAATCTTCGAGAGCGTGCTTGACATGCTTTCGGGACGGTATCCCTCGGATGAATTTGCCGAGTTGCGCCCGCGTCTTACCTGGGACCGGGTAGCTGGCACACTGACGGCGCGACAGGGTTCGCGGCGGGTTGCGATCATCAACGGTGGCACCATTCCCGACCGCGGTCTTTACGGAGTATTTCTCGCGGGGGCGACCAAAGGCGCGCGTGTCGGAGAACTCGATGAAGAGATGGTGTTTGAAAGCCGCACCGGAGACACCATCGTGCTCGGCGCTTCAACCTGGCGCATTGAACAAATTTCGCACAATCAAGTAATGGTTTCGCCCGCGCCCGGCGAACCCGGCAAAATGCCCTTCTGGCACGGGGACACCGCGGGCCGTCCTGCGGAGTTCGGCAGAAAAATCGGAGAGATGAGCCGCCAGCTACTGCGGCTGCCACGCCCGGTTGCATTTACCAAGCTGGTCGAAGAACACAGCCTTGATGCAACCGCTGCCGAGAATCTGCTCAAGTATCTCGAAGAGCAAGTGCTCGCGACCGGCCGGATTCCCAGCGACGAAGACATTGTCATTGAAGTTTGCCGCGACGAGTTGGGGGATCGACGCGTCTGCGTGCTGACTCCGTTTGGAAGTTCGGTGCACGCGCCCTGGTGCATGGCCGTCAGTTCGAAGCTGCGCGCTGAGCGCGGGTTGGAAGTTGAGTCGATGTGGTCGAACGACGGCTTCGTGCTCCGGGTGCCTGACAGCGACGAGACCATCCGCTCGGAGGATTTGCTTCCCACCCCGGCGGAATTTCGGGAATTAGTTCTGCGTCAGTTGGGAAGCACCTCGATGTTCGCGGCAAAATTTCGCGAAGCAGCCGGGAGAGCCTTGCTCTTACCCAAGCGGCGTCCAGGGATGCGGGCACCTCTGTGGCAGCAGCGCAAGCGCTCTGCCGATTTGCTGGCTGTGGCTTCGCGGTTCTCGTCGTTTCCGATTCTTCTTGAAACTTACCGCGAATGCATTCGAGACGTTTTCGATCTCCCCGCAGCCGAAGCCATTCTTACAGGAGTCCAGCGTGGCTCGATTCGCGTGACCAGCCTCGAATCAACCAAGCCTTCGCCGTATGCCGCGTCGTTGCTGTTTTCCTACGTTGCGAATTACATCTATGACGGGGACGCGCCGTTAGCGGAACGGCGGGCACAGGCGTTGTCTATCGATCAGTCTCAGCTCGAAGAATTGCTGGGCGACACCGACTTCCGCGAACTGTTAGATTCGACCGCGCTTGACGAAGTGGAAGCGCGGCTGCAATTTCTCGAGGCGGACTATCACGCGAAGCACGCAGACGGCGTGCATGATCTGCTGCTAAAACTGGGCGACCTTTCGGAGGACGAAGTATTGGCACGCAGCGAGAGCCCCGAAGTGGCAGCCAAGGTCTCCGAACTTACGAATTCGAGACGGACGGTGCGAGTACGCATCGGCGGTGAAACTCGATACATTCCTGTCGAATACGCCTCGCGTTATCGCGACGCGCTGGGCACGCCGTTGCCTCCGGGGCTTGCGGAAGTCTTCGTCGCGGAAACTGAAAACCCGTTGCGGGAACTCTTACGGCGCTACGCGCGCACGCATGGGCCATTCACCACCGCTGATATCTCTGCCCGATACGAATTGCCTGCGGCTTCTGTCGATGCTGGACTCCACGCGTTGCACGGCCTGGGAAAGTTGCTCGAGGGAGAATTCCGGCCTGGTGGGACGCATCGCGAATGGTGCGACCCCGAAGTCATGCAGCAGGTCCGCCGCAAGAGTCTGGCGCGCTTGCGTCGCGAGATCGAACCGGTTGAGCAGCGCACCTTCGCGCGCCTCACCGCCCGCTGGCAGGGTGTGACGGTACGGCGAAAGGGACTCGAATCGCTGCTCGACACCGTGGAAAACCTTCAGGGTGCCGCGTTGCTGGCGTCCGAACTGGAGCGGGAAATTCTTCCGTCGCGCATTGCGAACTACCGCTCCGGCGATCTCGATATGCTCATGGCCGCAGGCGAAGTGGTTTGGGTTGGCGTCGAGCAGGTGGGTAATCGTGATGGACGCATCGCACTCTACCTGAGCGAGTCGCTACCGCTTCTGCTACAGCCGTTAGAACTTCGCGGCGAAACTCCTGCGCCGTCCGAGCGTGCCACAAAGACCGTTGAATTCCTTGCCGCCAACGGCGCTTCGTTCTTCGCCAAGATTCACACGGGCATTGGCGGGGGGGTTCCCGGCGAGATCCGCGACGCGCTCTGGGAACTGGTGTGGTCGGGACAGGTCACCAATGACACGTTCCATCCAGTGCGCGATTTGCTCCATCAGCGCGAAGCCAAGAATGAACGGCGAGGCAGCATCGATGGAACGCCTCCGGGGTCGGCGGATTTTCTACGCCGTCTTCGTTCGCGAACCTCGGGCGCAACCCCTTCGCAGGGACGATGGTCGCTGATTGGTGAGCGACTCAACGAGCAGATTACGGTCACGCAGTGGAGCGCGAATATTGCGCAGCAACTGCTGGTACGTTACGGTATCGTGCTGCGCGAGACGGCAATCGCCGAACGAGTTCCCGGAGGCTATTCGACGATCTATCCCGCGCTGAGGACGATGGAAGACGGCGGCTGGATGCGCCGCGGCATGTTTGTAGCAGGACTGGGCGCGGCACAATTTGCCATGCCGTCCGCCGTCGATATGCTGCGGAGTCTGCGGGCAGAGCCGCAAACACCGGAAGCATTGATTCTGGCGGCCACCGATCCGGCGAACCTTTACGGCACTTTGCTGCCGTGGCCACGAGATGACGCGCAGGAACATTCCATGTCGCGCACCAGCGGGGCAGCGGTAATCCTGATCAATGGAAGCCTGGCGGCATTTTTCCGCAGGCGAAATCCCGAGGTCCAGGTTTTCTTACCGGAGTCGGAACCCGAACGCACGCGATTCGCGCGCGAGTTGGCGAAGAAGTTTGCCGAAGTGGCGATACGGCGACAGGGGCGCAAGAGCGGACTGCTGGTCGGCGCGATCAACGGCAAGCCAGCGCGCGAGCATTTCCTCGCGCGGTTTTTAGAAGAGTCGGGATTTGTGAACACGTCTCTGGGATACCAGATGCGGCGCGTAGCGCCGATTGCGTTGAAGGAAGACGCCCCCAGCGAGGAGGAGATTGACGCCGATGAAGAGGACGCCACGGAGTCGGCCTGACAGTCATGTATAACCTTGCAAGCCGCGAAGCGCGAAGGAATGCGGCCAGCAATTCGTCGAAGGGATCTTTACTGATGTGGGATCCGTCAGCAACAAAACAAAGTAAGAGATGGAGATTTTGAAACGTTGATCCACTATTACAGATTTTTCTTGAGTTGCAGGCACATTGGCCAATTGATTCTTTTGGTCGCGTTACTAGTTCTTCCACGCCCGACACTTTCGCAGGCCATTACCGGAACGAAGAGCGAAACGATCAAGGTCGAAGTCATCCGCAATCTGATCGTGATGCCCGGTTACGTTAACAACTCGCCGAGGATGGACGTGGTATTGGATACTGGCTCTTCTGTGAGCGTTTTGGGACCCCAATGGGCGGCGGAGTTGAAACTAGAACCTGCGACGAGCAGCAAGTCGGCGGGACTGGGCAAAGGCCAGGATGAAACTGCGCAGATCTATCGGGGAGTCTCACTGGCATGGGGAATCGACAAGACCGTTATTCTGGATGGGCAAGTGATCGAATCGCTGCCAATTGACTACGTTAGCCAACAGACCGGCCATCAAGTAAGCGCTTTTTTCGGAAGCAGTTTGTTTCAGAACTTCCGTGTCCGCGTGAATTATGAAGAGAGCGAAGTGACGTTTACTTCAGGTGATAAGCCCGTCATAAGCGGAACGGCAATCCCTATCGAGCTCTATGGAGACGCTCCATTTGTGGAGGCGGTATTGGAGACGGCAAGCGGAGAAAAGGTTCCAGCACGGTTTCTGCTGGACAGCGGAACGACCGGAGACCTGATCCTCAATAAGAACTTCCTTAATGAGCATCCATCCATCGTCACGGGACACCCGTGGGTACCTGTTCCCACGGTAACGGCTGTGGGCGGCGCAATCGCCATAAAAAAATTGCGTATCTCTGGGCTTGACCTGGGACCATTCCACTTGACCGGCCCGGTCGCCGCAGTGCCGGACGAGGTATTGGGAGTGCTCGGTAACCATGGCATCGCTGGCTTTATCGGAGCTGGTATCTTAAGTCGTTTTACCATCGACTGGAACTACCGCGCTTTGACAATGACTCTCACTCCAAATCGTCTCTACGGAGCACCATTCGAAGCCGACTGCAGCGGGCTGCGATTGGTTGCAGAAAAACCGGATTGGAAGACATTGCGGGTGGAAGCGGTAACCCCAGGTGGTCCCGCCGCTGTCGCGGGAGTACAGGCTCGAGACATCTTGCAGAAGGTAAATGGCGCAGCACCTCCGCCCTTATATGAATTGGAAAAACTCTTGGCCCATCCTGGAAGTCCGGTCGTGATCACGATCTTGCGCTCGGGAAAGCAAAGGACGATGACAATTCATTTGCGCCAACTCGTGTAGTGCCGACCTCACGAAAATGTCAAGGAGTGCGCATAACGTCCACATAGCTCGTAAACACTGGGTCAGTCGAAGAACCCTATCCCCAAAGGGGCGAAAGACAATCTCTTTGACCGGCCGCCATGCCTGAGGGAGACACCATATTCCGCGCGGCACGCACTCTCAACCGCGCGCTGGCGGGGCAGACGGTCACCGAGTTCGAAAGCGTGTTACCGAAACTTTCCCGAGTAGATTTTGATTCCGGAATCGTGGGTCGGACCGTTGACGAAGTGACCGCGCATGGCAAATGGATCAGCATTAATTTCTCCGGCGGCCTGACGTTGCTCACGCACATGCTGATGAGCGGCAGCTGGCATATTTACCGTCCGGGAGAGCGGTGGCAGCGGCGCGAAATCGACATGCGGATTGTGGTGAAAACGGAAAAAATTTGGGCGGTAGCCTTCAACGTTCCTATCGCGGAGTTTCATACCGCCGACACGTTACGGCGACGACCGGGATTCAATTCGCTGGGCCAAGATGTGCTGGCAGAAGAGTTCGATCCCCAGCAATCGATGGCCGCGTTGCGCTCTCGCGGAGACGTCGAAGTAGGCGCGGCTCTGCTGATGCAGTCGGTCATGGCCGGCTTAGGGAATGTGTTCAAGTCCGAGGTCTGTTTTGCCTGCGAGGTGAATCCTTTTCGACTGGTGAAAGATTTGAGTATCGAAGAAATCTCTTGCCTGGTGACCACGTCACGAAAATTTCTGCTGGCAAACGTGTCGGAGAATTCCGGCGATGAAATCGTCACCTACACCGGCATGCGGCGGACCACCGGACGCGCTAATCGCGAAGAACGGCTTTGGGTTTACGGCCGGCGCGGAGAACCGTGCCGCAAATGCGGGACGCTAGTGGAGTCGAAGAAGCAGAATCCGGATGCGCGAACTACGTTTTGGTGTCCGCAGTGCCAGCCGGTGAATTGATTTCGTGGCCAAAGCCGAGCGGCTATTTGCCAGTCGAGCCGAATCCGCCTTGGCCGCGTGATGTCGTCGACAACTCGCTCACTTCTGTCACACCCCCGGCCGTGAGGACAGGCACCGGAATCAGCTGGGCGATTTTGTCACCCGCTTTGATTTCGAACTTTGCATTCGCCGTTAGCAGCACCTGAAGCTCGCCGCGGTATCCCGAGTCGATCACCCCCGCACTGGAGACAATTCCCTTGGCCGCCATCGACGACCGATCCCGCACCAGCAGCCCGAACTTTTCCTCAGGCGCTTCTGGCTTCTCGAAGTGCACGGCAATCCCAGTGCGGACCTTCACCGGCGTGCTGGGAACAAGTGTCGTGTCTTCCAACGCGTAGACGTCGAAGCCCAGGTCTTCGCCGGCGTTTGCGACGGTGGGCGTGGTGGCCCGGGGATCCAGTTTTAAGATTCTTAGCATGGATGGAAGGAACGGGCAGATGGTGGGCGCTGTAGGGATCGCAACCATAGGACTACACGAACGGGTGGCCACCTAAAGCCCTCTGCGGAACTGACTGTAACACGTTGTGCATTTAGTTGGCTTCTACCCAGGTGCGTTCCTCAAGCCGGTTAGCCGTCTGAGATGTGTATTTTTTCTTGTCGGTGGCCAGAACGCCTGCCGCATCAAACATCGGCATGGCCATAAGCCCGAAAACGCCAAGGTTTTCAATTGTAAAAACGGTGTCAACAAACATGTCTCGGCCCCTGACGTGCCTGACTGGGTAGTAAACTTTACCCTTCGCTTCTGGGGACGGGAGCGAAACGTCTTCGCATACATCGCATGGAACGAATTCTCGTAGTTGAAGATGATCGGGCCGTACAACGCGCCTTGCGGCGTCTTTTCGAAACGGAAAAGTTTACCGTCGAGATCAGCTCAGACGGTAAATCCGCTCTGGAGGCGTTTCGCCGGCTGGCTCCGTCGGCGGTAGTGCTCGATTTGCGCCTTCCGGGTTTGTCGGGTCGAGATGTATGCCGGGAGATTAAGCTGCAATCCCCGACACTGCCTATCATTGTGCTTAGTGCGGCGAGCGATGTTTCCGACAAAGTCTTGCTCCTGGAACTCGGCGCCGACGATTATGTGACCAAGCCTTTTAGCCCGCGCGAACTGCTGGCTCGAGTGCGGGTCGCGTTGCGTCGCACCACCCGGGCGACGGTATTCGACTCGGTCGCATTCGGCACCATCTCAGCCGACTTTACCCGCATGGAAGCCCGTCGTGACAACGTTCTGGTCGCGCTCACTCCGCAGGAATTCAAGACCTTAAAATTTTTTGTGCAAAACGAAGAACGCGTGATCTCGCGCAACGAGTTGTTGAATGATGTTTGGGGCTATCAGAACTATCCTTCCACTCGCACCGTGGACAATCACATCCTGAAATTGCGCCAGAAGCTGGAAAAAGACCCAGCAAATCCAATACATTTCCGGACCGTGTACGGAATTGGCTACAAGTTTGTACGTTAGCTAAATCAGGCAAGCCGAGGGAAATCAACCGTGGTCAGAGTTCGCATGCGCACCAAGTTTTTGCTCTCCATGCTTCTGATCTCGGCAAGCCTGACTTGGACCAGCTTGCTGGTGGTGCGGCGCAGTATTCAGACGCAAGTGAAGAAGGAAATCTTCGCCGACCTCGAGAATTCCGTCAGCACATTCCAGAACTTCCAACGGGAACGTGAGCTATCGCTTATTCGTTCCGCCGAGTTGCTCGCGGACCTGCCGGACCTTCGAGCGCTCATGACGACACAACATGAAGCGACGATTCAGGATGGATCGAGCGCCTTGTCTCGCCTCGCCGGCGGCGATCTGTTCGCATTAGCCGACCGTCGCGGGAGGATCGTCGCGTTGCATACCGCATCGCCAGATTTCACTGCAGAGATGGCGCAACGGGAACTCTCGGCATCGTTGAACAATCCTGGGCCCAGCCATTGGTGGTTCGGCAACCATCGTCTCTACCAGACTGTACTGAAACCCATCTATTTTGGCCCTGAGTCCGACAATCATCTGCTGGGATTGGCAATTTTGGGTTATGAAATCAACGACACAGTAGCGTCGCAGGTCAGCCGCATCGCGGCGAGCCGGGTCGCGTTTTACTACGGAGACACAATAGTCTGCAGCACGCTGCCTCCTGCGCAGGAGGCTGAACTTGCCAACTCGGGATTTGCCCGCCCCAAACCCGGCAAAACTCAGCCGGAACAAATTCAACTCAACGATGAACATTTCCTGGGAACGTCTCTCGAACTCGCGGCAGATCGTGACCCTTCTGTACGACTGATTGTTCTCAAATCCTACGATCAGGCCACCGCCTTTCTCGACGGCCTAAATCGCCTGCTGCTTGCCTTGGGACTAGCCGCCGTCGCCGCAGGAAGCTTGCTGGTCTTCCTGATCTCCCACACGTTCACGCGGCCGTTGGGCAGCCTGGTGTCCGGCGTGCGAGCTTTGGGAAGGGGAGACTTTAGTTATCCTCTCGATGCCCGTGGAGGAGACGAAGTGGCTGAAGTTACGCAAGCGTTCGATCGCATGCGGAAAAGTTTGCTTAAGACCCACCAGGAACTGATCGACGCCGAAAAACTTGCCACCATTGGACGAATGGCGAGTTCAATTTCACATGACTTGCGGCATTCGCTGGCCGCCGTTGTGGCCAATGCTGAGTTCCTTTGCGAGTCAGAGCTTTCTGCGGATCAGCGGGAAGAGTTGTACCAGGAAGTGCGAATGGCCGTAAATCAGATGACGGACCTGATTGATTCTTTACTGGAGTTTTCCCGCACCCGCGAGTCACTGCGTCCTTCCTACGGGAATCTGCGCACTTCGGTGGACCGCACCGTGCAGGCGATACGCCTGCGACCGGAGTTCCACAAGGTGCGAATTGACGTTCAAGAAGACATCCCAAGTCTGGGTTGGTACGATCCCAAAAAATTGGAGCGGGCCCTCTACAACCTGGTGGTGAATGCTTGCGAATCTCTCGGAAGCAATGATGGCTGCGTTCTTATTGACATCCATGGCGTCGCCAACGGAGTGGAAATTCGAGTCATCGATAATGGTCGAGGCATTCCGGAATCCATCAGGACCCAGTTGTTTGATCCCTTTATCAGCTGCGGCAAAGAAAATGGCACGGGGCTGGGACTTACAGTGGTACAGAAAATTGTTCAGGACCACGGCGGAGATGTGATTTTGGAAAGAACTTCGACGAGCGGATCAGTGTTTAAGTTAGCTCTTCCTCTTCTTTCGCCGACGTCCAGTGATGAAGGCGGAACATCGTTACCACCGTTAGTCAGGATCCAACAAAAAAACGCGGAATGAGACCGACGTACGGAGTCCGGCGCTCTTGTAACCAGCGGTCTTTCAGGAGGAGATTATGGAGTGCACCTACCAGTTGGCCCGAAGGATTCGTAGACTCAGCCTTGCCTTGTTGCTTGCGCTGTCTGGATCCACCCTCCTCGCCCAGTCTGCTTCCCCCACGCCAACGTCTACCGCCTCGGTCGTTTCCGCAGTGCAAGATTTGCAGGAACAAGTGCGCCAGTTGCGCGAAATCGTGCTTGAGTTGCGCACGGAATCAAATCAGTACCGGGCGGAGACGGCGGCGTTGCGCCGCGAACTCCAAACCGCTGGGTCGCGTTCCAGCGCACCTGCAGATGGAGACGCTCATGAAGTTGCCGCGACGAAGCTTGATTCAGTGCCGTCAGAATCTGCGACTGGCGCACAGGCAGTACAGGAGCGATTGGCGGCGCTGGACGAAACCACCCAACTACTGGGCGGCAAACTGGACGAACAGTACCAGACGAAGATCGAAAGTGCTTCCAAGTATCGGGTGCGCCTCTCCGGAATTGTTCTGATGAACTTTTTCAGCAATCGAGGAGCCACGGACAATCAGGACTTTCCGCAGTGGGCAATTCCAGGTTCGCCCGCCGCTTCGGGCGCTACGCTAGGCGCTTCGCTGCGACAATCCGAGCTGGGTCTCGAAGTATTCGGGCCACATTTGGCGGGAGCCCGTACCAGTGGCGACCTGCAAGTGGACTTCGCTGGCGGCTATCCCCAGACCTCAAACGGCGCTAACTTCGGCCTGTTACGGCTACGCATCGCAAGAATGCGAATGGATTGGGATAAGACCTCGCTGATCGCCGGCCAGGACAATCTCTTTTTCTCTCCCTTGTCGCCTGATTCTCTGGCCTCGCTGGCAGTTCCCGCTCTTGCTTACCAAGGAAATCTTTGGGGTTGGATTCCTCAAGTTCGGGTGGAACACCGATTTGATTTTTCTGATGACCAAGAAGTGACGTTACAAGCCGGCGTCCTCGACAACGTGACGGGGGAGCCACCACCCATTTTTCAAGTCGACCGAGTAGCTCAAGCTGGAGAGCGTTCCGGCCAGCCAGCCTATGCATTCCGCGCCGCCTGGAGTCATAAATTTTTGGGAAGGCCAATGACACTCGGCGCGGCGACATACTATAGCCGTCAGAATTGGGGATTCGCCCGAAGAGTGGATGGTTGGGCCGGAATGACTGACTGGGCGATTCCCCTGCCGGCACGCTTCGAGTTTTCGGGTGAGTTCTATCGCGGGCGAGCCATCGGAGGATTCGGCGGCGGTGTTGGTCGCAGCGTCCTATTCAGCGGATCTTCCTCGGATTACGCAAGCCAGGTTTATCCGCTGGGGTCGATCGGCGGCTGGTCGCAGCTGAAGTTTAGAGCAACCACAAAATTAGAATTCAACGGCTCATTCGGGCTGGACAATCCTCTCGCCCAAGACCTGCTAGTTTTTCCCGCAAGCCAGAGTTACATCTCGCCCTCCCTTGCGCAAAATCGTGCCTCGATCGTGAACCTCATCTACAGACCACGATCCGATCTGCTGCTATCGACCGAGTATCGCCACCTCAGGACTTTTAGTATCCATCAAGGTTCTGAAACCGCAGAGCAAATCAATCTCAGTATGGGCATCCTTTTCTGATGGAGAGTTCCCCGATTGCGCGTAGGTCATTCTCGAGATGGGCGTGTCTCATCGGCCTATTGGCCTGCTCTCTCTCTGCGCCGCTGCTGCTGGCGGTCGATCTCACCGCCAAGGTCGCGTGGGAAAATGTCAGCGGGTCGTCTGAGACGACCCGAAAGAATAAAGATGTTGTGGTCTGGCTTACACCAAGTGACCCGGATTCCGCACCTTCACGACAACTTTCCCCTGCCCCTTTGACGCTCATTCAGAGGAACAAGAGCTTTGAACCACACGTAATGGTCGTGCCCGTGGGATCGGTCATACAGTTCCCTAATCGCGATCCGTTCTTTCACAATGTGTTTTCACTGTTTGAAGGCAAGCGTTTCGATCTTGGACTCTACGAAGCGGGAACCAGTAGAAATGTGCATTTTGACAAACCGGGAGTCTCCTACATTTTTTGCAATATTCATCCGGAGATGAGCGCGGTGGTAATTGCATTGACTACTCCCTTCCATGCGAAGTCTGACTCTCAAGGCAAGATAGCAATTTTCGATGTACCACCGGGCCGTTATCGCTTGCATCTTTGGTATGAAGCGGCGATGCCGGAAGAGTTGGACGCGATGACCCGTGAGATAACTGTCGCGGATGATTCCTCGAATTTGGGAGTTCTGTCGTTGAAGTTCTCAAGTTTGGCCAAAGTCCACAAGAACAAATATGGACAAGATTACGAACCGCCGAATCCTGGCAATCCTGCATACGTTCGTCCCTAACAGTTCGCTTCAGCGATTCCTCAGCAGTTGCACCTATTTTTTACAAGAAGGTGACTTCGTCATGACATTTTTCGTCTCGCTTGGTGGCTAAATATCTGTTGCACGATAGCCCCAAGGAGAATGTCATGAAGATTTTGTCTGTATTACTGTTGGCGATCGTTTGTACCGGATGCGGAGGATACGGTTCACAAACGCCAGCAACCCCACAGCCGGGAGTTGTCCCCGCAATCTCCGAGCTCTCGCCCGACAACGCGCCTGCGGGAACAACCGGTCTGACCTTGACGGTCAATGGCACCAGTTTTGCATCGAAGGCAACAGTGGAGTGGAACGGCACGCAGCAGACAACCATGTTTGTGACCACCAAACAGTTGGTCGCTACGATTCCCGACAGTGCCCTGACGACTTCCGGAACCGTTTCGCTCACGGTGACCAACCCAGCGACCCCCGGTACCGGAGGGATCTACGGAACTGGCGGAACAACCAGTCAGACCTCCAAGCCGGTAACATTCACCATCGAATAATCCGCGCGTCACGATTGACGTCACAAGATAGTGTCGGGCGAGGGTGGTTCGTGTAAGTCGGAATGCGCCGACAAACCTCGCCCGAAATCGCCCCTTCGGGCCGCAGCCTCGCGACAGATTTCTCTAGCCCAACTTGCACGGTCCAGAGAGCATTGCGGATCTTCTGACGTCCGGTACGAATCCAGAATTTCCTGACATTCGGAGAGTGGAAACGCCACTACCCGCGCCAGCGACAGCCGGAGGCAACAATTTGGATCACCGTTCTTTTCTACAAAACAATGACGGATTGGTGACAAGTCTCTGACAAATGGTTTTCAGCATTCGCTTATGGTCATAGGACAAACCACACTTCCGCCTTGCCGCGACGGTGTGGATCCCAGGGGCGGCTTGTCCGTGTCCTGTTTACAAGTGAGGTCACAAAATATGTTGAAGACTATTTCTCTACGTCGTTCCCTGTGGGTGGGCAGTCTGTTGCTTGCTCTGATCAGTCTGCCGGCATTTGCTCAGCACTTTACCCGAACCGATCTAACCTCCAGCGTCTCTGGAGCAGCCCCCAATTTTGATGCGAATCTGATCAATGGCTGGGGTTTGTCACGCGCCACTGCATCACCGTGGTGGGTTTCTGACGCTGGCAAAGGTGTCTCAACTCTGTACAACGCGGCCGGTGCCCCACAATCGTTGGTAGTAGCTATTCCCGGACTGAACGGCGGTCCCGGACATCCGACCGGCACGGTCTTCAATTACAGCAGCGGATTTGAAGCGGCGCCGGGTGCGAAATCCATTTTCCTGTTCGTGACGATAGAAGGCACCATCGCCGGGTGGAACCCGGGCGTGAAGCCAACTGAAGCTGTCACTCTGAAAGACCGCAAAGGCAAAGCAGTGTTTACCGGTTGCACGTTGGTCACGAATCGTTTCGGTACTTTCTTATACGCGGCAAACTTTAAGACCGGCGATATCGAAGTGTACGACTCGAAGTTTAAACATGTTTTTGACCTGAACGTGAAGCGCCATGGCGCGTCACATGGGTTGAATGCATTCAACGTGCAAAATGTAGGCGACAACCTGGTGGTTACATTTGCCAAACCGAGCCCAGACGGCCGTGAAGTGCACGCACCGGGCGCGGGCGCTGTGGCGATCTTCAGCCCATTTGGACAACTTCTGCAACGCGTTGATCGTGGCAACTTCCTCAATGCACCCTGGGGCGTTGCTCAGACTCCGTCTGACTTCGGTGTCTTCAGCCACCGTCTGCTGATTGGAAACCTGGGAGACGGGCACGTTAGCGTATTCAACACCCTTACCGGAAACTTCGAAGGGCAATTGAAGGATGCAACCGACGCGGCGATTGCGATCGATGGACTGTGGGCGCTCAGCTTTGGCGGCAACGGCGCGTCCGGATCTTCGATTGAGCTTTACTACACCGCAGGTCCGAACGAAGGCGCGAACGGACTGTTCGGCCAGCTTGTCCCCGTCGTTACAGAGCAACGGGGCAACAACGAGTAACTCTTTCCCGCTGGGACCCAGCCGATCTCTCCGGCTGGGTTTTTTTTGTCCTCAAACAAGTTCTCGCGATGAGACTTTGACGCGGGTCTTGCCTCCAAGTTTCCTGCTGCCCGCGGAGTGATTTGCCAATGCTCACAAAAGCGAACGGCGCAATCTAAGGGTGTCCGGATGGTTCTTCCAGAGGGGCCAAGAGACTGAAAAAAGTTTGGACGGATTTTCTGACTCTCGAAGGGGATCTTAACCGCTGAAAAATAAAGCAGTTATGGTGGGCGCTGCAGGATTCGAACCTGCGACTTCCACCGTGTGAAGGTGGCACTCTACCGCTGAGTTAAGCGCCCAACGATTTCTATTCAAGCAGTTGCAGCCTCATCCGTCAACCGCGTGGGAACGGACGGGAAGGAAATCGAATTCACGAGTCGAGAATGCCTGTGGTTGTTAGCCGGGATGTCGGCGGGAAACGAAAAGCGTATGGCGTACGCTAGGTTTTCTGTTCGGTTGCTTTGACAACCACGGCGTGCAAGAGCGCTTGAACTAGTCGTATTTCACCCAGGGCGTCACCTCCAAGCATAGCGGCGTCCGCAGCCCGCGCCAGCCCTTCCCCAATGTCTATGTAGGCTCCCATAGGGAGCGGTATAGCCGGAGTCCCTTGCGGAAGGTCTGCCCATTTCTCTGCCAGAGCATCGGCCTTGCGCTTGGTTTCAAGTCCTCTGGTGCCGCCCGCCACAGCGCGTAATCCCTGCGGTTGTGTAGTCATTAGGGTGAAGAGTAACCCTAAGTGACTTGAAAGGCTAGAGGGAAAGATTTGGAGGCTAGAGAGCATGATTAGGTA